>NZ_DIAO01000003.1:0-426866 GCF_002416465.1 Leclercia sp. UBA5076 | reverse complement strand
GCAGCAGTGCTGTTTGTGGTGGCGAAAAGAGGCCATGCCATCAACACCGGGAAAGTCCTGCGCGGTGCGCCATGGCAGATCGTTATTTTCTCGCTGGGCATGTATCTCGTGGTCTATGGCCTGCGCAATGCAGGGCTCACGGAGTACCTGTCTGGCGTGCTGAATCTGCTGGCAGACAAGGGGTTATGGGCAGCGACGTTCGGCACCGGCTTCCTGACGGCATTTCTCTCATCAGTGATGAATAATATGCCGACGGTGCTGATTGGTGCGCTGTCGATTGACGGGAGTACGGCGACTGGCGTAGTGAAAGAGGCAATGATTTATGCCAATGTGATTGGCTGCGATTTAGGCCCGAAAATCACCCCGATTGGCAGTCTGGCAACCCTGCTGTGGCTGCATGTGCTTGCCCAGAAAAATATGACGATCACCTGGGGATATTATTTCCGTACCGGCATTGTCATGACTGTGCCGGTGCTGTTTGTCACTCTGGCCGCGCTGGCGTGGCGGCTCTCTGTCACTTTGTAATGAGATACTGATATGAGCAACATTACCATCTATCACAACCCGGCCTGTGGCACTTCACGCAACACGCTGGAGATGATCCGTAACAGCGGCAACGAACCGACGATAATTTATTATCTTGATACGCCCCCGACCCGCGATGAGCTTATTAAACTTATTTCAGATATGGGAATTACGGTACGTGCATTGCTGCGTAAGAATGTTGAGCGTTATGAGCAACTGGGACTTGCAGAAGACAGGTTTACCGATGAGCAATTGATAGAATTAATGCTGCAGCATCCAATTCTTATCAACCGGCCAATTGTTGTCACACCTGCAGTAACGCGCCTGTGCAGACCTTCAGAGGTGGTGCTGGAAATTATTCCGGAACCTCAGCAGGGTGCATTCACGAAAGAAGATGGCGAAAAGGTTATTGATGAAGCAGGGAAGCGGGTGAAGTAATAAGCAACGAAATGGATAATTCGATTGTGGAACACGTTATTTAGCTTTAACAGCAAACAAAAAAGAGCCCATGTATTCCATGGACTCTTTCTGAGATGCCTCGATTATTCTGTCCAACTTTTGGGGGTCAGTACAAGGCGGGGCTTTCCACTTCCCGTCCCATGCATGAGACGGTCAGTCTCAAGCACCCACGGCCACTCTAACGAACCCTCATAAGAAAACCTTATCCAGCTCACACTTCTACGAGTCTGCTCGTAAACTTTTTCACTTCTGCAATGCCCCTTTTCCCGCTCAGGAGCGTGATATTCATCACGTTAGGCCAGCGGAAAATCGTTATTCAGCGCAATTATGTGGCACAGATCACTGGTGCCGCTCTCCTTTCCACTTCGAAGTGGAAAACAACTCGCTACAAACCCCTGACACCCGGCGTTAGTTTTATCCCAGAGCCAATAACGGGGTAAGACGAGTGATTAACGGAACGGTAATAAACGACACTGGAGACCAGGCGGCGCAAACTGAACAGTTGGCCGACACCATGCTCAGGCAGACTTTCGCCCTGCTTAGTCATCACCACATTATCCCCAATGCCGTTCAGGAGCAGATGCTGACCTCCCACGTTCGTGCCATGGCGCACCGGTCGGTAACCGGCGAGCCGTTGCCGGAGGTCGAGGCTGACCTGTTTGACGAAATTTCACCAGAATCCATGCGGCTTGCCCGTGAAGTGGTGGCGCAGTTTGGCAATCTTCCTGATGAAGAAGCCTGGCTGCTCTCCGTTCACTTCGAAGTCGCCAAAGACAACCTTTAAGGAGCACATCATGGAACAAATTACAGTGGTCATCGGCGATCGCCTGGGTAAAGGCCAGAAGGTTGCAGCAGGCGTTGAAAAAGCGGGTGGCCGCGCGGTCGTAGTACCGGGCATGGCGGCAGATATGAAGCTGGGCGACGTGATGAAGGCGGAGAACGCCACCTTCGGTATCTCCTTCTGCGGCAGCGGCGGCGCGGGTGCTATCACCGCCCAGACCAAATATGGCTATAAAGCGAAGTACGGCATGCGCTCGGTCGATGAAGGCGTTACCGCCATCAACGAAGGCTGCAACGTGCTCGGCTTTGGCTTTATGGATAAAGAAGAGCTGGGCGAGCGTCTGGTTCAGGCGTGGCAGAAGAAGCACGGCGCATAAGCATGAAAGAACAGTTCACCACCACGGTGAGAGTGAAGGGCAAAGGCGACGCCAAAGCGCGCGCCTTTGCCGACGCGCTGAACCATGTTCAGGCCGCGGTGATGAAAGCATCGCCGCATATCTTACTGCGTATTGAGCCACAGGATGTGCAGGTTGTTCAGGCGCAAGAAGCGGTGCGTAAAGAGGCGTTTCTGTTCTTCTTTTTGCGCCGGGAAAGACGCACCTACAGCGTGGAGCTGGACGTGACCGTCAACGTGACTGCCATCAATCTGGACCAGGTGGACTTTGTCACGCAACGCTGATTCTTACTAATAGGGCAGACGAATGTTCCTGATAATTTTAATAAAATCGCTCATCATCGGCGGCCTGGTTGGCGTCGGCGTTGGGGCCGGGGCTGCACGCATGTTTCATGCGCCTACCACACAGGGTATGGGCGCGTTTCGTACGTTGGGGGAGCTGAACTCCTGCGAGGGGGATCCCGCGTCCCACTTCTCCTTTGGGTTAGGCTTCTTCTTTAACGCCTGGGCCTCGTCGGTTGCGGCGGGTTCCTTCACCCAGGACATTGACCACCGCATCATCCCGAACTGGGGTGCCGCAGCGCTGATGATCAAAAACCGCAACGTCGGCGAGACGCTGCACGATCCCCGCAAAATGGCGATCGCCTGCGGCGTGATCGGCATGATAGTCGTCACCTTCCTGAACCTCACCGCCTCCTCCGTTCCGGCTGCGTTGCAGGTCACCGCCGTTAAGGTGCTGGTACCGGCGGCAAACCTGCTGGTCAACACCGTGATGCCGGTGATCTTCTGGCTGGCGGCCATCGACGCGGGTAAAAAATCGGGCTTCTGGGCCACCGTCTTTGGCGGCGCGGCGCAGTTGATTATGGGTAACGCCGTGCCGGGTCTGGTGCTGGGGATCCTGATCGGTAAAGGGGTGGAAGAGAGCGGCTGGAACCACGTCACCAAAGTGATGATGGCGGCCATCGTTCTGCTCTTCGTGCTGAGCGGCTTCTTCCGCGGCTTCGACATGAAGATGATCGAATCCTTCCATCTGACCGTGCCGAACTGGCTCGACATGATCCACAACTCGCTCAGCGGCAAGTAACAGGAGCCTCTAAATGGAACAGAATAAAGGTTTTTGGTATGCCGACTGGTCGTTCCCGATCTTTGTTGGCCTGCTCTCCTCCGGCGTCTTCGCCGGGACGCACATGTACTACCTCTACGGCATCGGCGCCTTTAACGAAGTGGCCTTCGTGGCGATGCTGAAAGCGGGCATCGATACCGGTGCCTACGGCGCGGTGGCGGCGTTCGGCGCCAGCTTCCTGTTCGCCCGTATTATCGAAGGCTCCCTGGTGGGGATTCTGGATATCGGCGGGGCGATCCAGACCGGCGTCGGCTTAGGCGTGCCGGCGCTGCTGCTGGGGGCGGGCATCATGTTCCCGGTGACCAACTTTATCGCCTCGCTGGCAACCGGCCTGGTGATTGGCCTGGCGATTGGCTACGTCATCATCCTGGCGCGTAAATTCACCATCAATCAGAGCAACTCCACCTATGGGGCGGACGTGATGATGGGCGCGGGTAACGCCTCCGGCCGCTTCCTCGGGCCGTTGATTATCCTCAGCGCGATGACCGCCTCGATCCCGATCGGCATCGGTTCCCTGCTGGGCGCGCTGCTGTTCTATATCTGGCAGAAGCCGATTACCGGTGGCGCCATCCTCGGCGCAATGCTTTTGGGCTGGCTGTTCCCGGTCGCCCTTTAATACCCGCGGGCGCTCCGGCGCCCGTCTTCTCAGGAGAACCCCATGTTTGATTTACTCCTGCGCCGTGCGCGCCTCACCGACGATACCCTGACCGATATCGCCATTCAGGACGGGAAGATCGCGGCGGTTGGCGACATCACCGACCCCGCACAGCACACCGTTGAGCTCAACGGTGACACCTGGGTCAGCGCAGGCTGGATTGACTCCCACGTTCACTGCTACCCGAACTCGCCGATTTATCACGACGAGCCGGACAGTGTCGGCATCGCCACCGGCGTCACCACCGTGGTGGATGCGGGCAGCACCGGGGCGAACGACGTGGACGATTTCTACGCCATCACCCGCAAGGCCACAACCGAGGTCTTTGCCCTGCTGAACATCTCCCGCGTGGGGCTGATTGCCCAGAACGAGCTGGCGAACATGGCCAATATCGACGCCGACGCGGTGAAGCAGGCGGTGAAGCGCCACCCTGATTTTATCGTCGGCCTGAAAGCGCGCATGAGCAGCAGCGTGGTGGGCGAGAATGGCATTACGCCGCTGGAACGTGCGAAGGCCATCCAGAGAGAGAACGGCGATCTGCCGCTGATGGTGCACATTGGCAACAACCCGCCAAATCTCGACGAAATCGCCGAACTGCTGAGTTCAGGCGACATCATCACCCACTGCTACAACGGCAAACCGAACCGCATTCTGACCCCCTCCGGGGAGCTGCGCGCCTCCATCACCTCCGCCCTGAAGCGCGGCGTGCGCCTCGACGTGGGCCACGGCACCGCGAGCTTCAGCTTTGAGGTGGCAAAACGCGCCATCGCGATGGGCATTCTGCCGCACACCATCAGCTCGGATATCTACTGCCGCAACCGCCTTAACGGCCCGGTCGGCTCGCTGGCGAGCGTAATGTCAAAATTCCTCGCCATCGGCATGTCGCTGCCGCAGGTGATTGAGTGCGTCACCGCCAACGCCGCCGACGGCCTGCGCCTGACGCGCAAAGGCCGCATTCAGCCGGGTCTCGACGCCGACCTGACGCTCTTCACCCTTAAGCGCCAGCCAACGCTGCTGGTGGATGCCGAAAACGACAGCCTGCAGGCTGAACACATTCTGGTGCCGCTTGCCGCGATCCGCGCGGGCAAGGGCTACATGACCGAACAAGGGAGCACGGAACATGCCTTCAATTTTTGAGAAATACAATTTAAAACAGGTGATTAACACCTCCGGGCGCATGACGGCGCTCGGCGTCTCCACCCCGCGCCCGGAAGTGGTGCAGGCGGCAATGGCGGGGATGAACCAGTACTTCGAGATGAAGGATCTGGTGAACAAAACCGGCGAATACATCGCGAAGCTGCTGGATGTGGAAGGGGCAACCGTCGTTTCCTGCGCCTCGGCGGGCATCGCCCAGTCGGTGGCGGCGGTGCTGGTAAAGGATAGCGACTGGCTGCTGGAAAACCTGCACGTCACTCCAATTGAGAACAATGAGATCGTCCTGTCGAAAGGCCACAACGTCAACTTTGGCGCCCCGGTGGGCACCATGGTGGCGCTGGGCGGCGGCAAGCTAGTGGAAGCGGGCTACGCCAACGAATGTTCCGCCGATCAGCTGGCGGCGGCGATCACCCCGCGCACCGCGGCGATCCTTTACATCAAATCGCACCACTGCGTGCAGAAGAGCATGCTCAGCGTGGAGCAGGCGGCAGTGGTGGCGCGTAAACACGACCTGCCGCTGATCGTCGATGCCGCAGCGGAAGAGGATCTGCACACTTACTATCGCGCCGGGGCCTCTCTTGTTATCTACAGCGGCGCGAAGGCGATCGAAGGGCCAACCAGCGGGCTGGTGATTGGCAGAACCCAGTATGTGGAGTGGGTCAAACGCCAGACGGCGGGCATTGGCCGGGCGATGAAGGTGGGTAAAGAGGGCATTCTGGGCCTCACCTGCGCCATCGAACACTACCTGACGGCGACCAAAGAGAGCGGGGCGGAGATGGTGGCGAAGATGACGCCGTTTATCGACGCCCTCAACACCCTGAACGGCGTGACCGCCCGCGTGGTGTGGGACAGCGCGGGCCGCGATATCGCCCGCACCGAGATTAAGTTCGACGAAGCCACCACCGGCGTCGGCACCGGCGATCTGGTGCACGCGCTGAAGCAGGGCGAATACGCCATCTACTTCCGCGGCTATAAAGCGAACGAAGGGATTATCGAAGCGGACGTGCGCAGCGTCACCGTTGACCAGCTCAACATTGTCTATCGCCGCATCAGCGAAGTATTAGGCCAGGAGAAAACCGCATGAAACTGACCCCCAACTTTTACCGCGACCGCGTCTGCCTGAATGTGCTGGCCGGCTCGAAAGCCAACGCCAGCGCTATCTACGAAGCCGCAGAGGGTCATGTGCTGGTGGGCGTGCTCTCCAAAAACTACCCGGACGTGGCAAGCGCGGTGGCGGATATGCGCGAGTACGCTCAGCTTATCGATAACGCCCTCTCCGTAGGGCTGGGAGCAGGTGACCCTAACCAGTCGGCGATGGTGAGCGAGATCGCCCGTCAGGTGCAGCCGCAGCACGTCAACCAGGTCTTTACCGGCGTGGCGACCAGCCGCGCGCTGCTGGGGCAGAGCGAGTCCGTGGTTAACGGTCTGGTCTCCCCCACCGGCACCGTCGGGATGGTCAAGATCTCCACCGGCCCGCTGAGCAGCGCGGCACCAGATGGGATCGTCCCGGTGGAAACGGCCATTGCCCTGCTGAAAGATTTCGGCGGCAGCTCAATCAAATACTTCCCGATGGGCGGTCTGAAGTGCCGGGACGAATACCAGGCGGTGGCGGAAGCCTGCGCCCGGCACGACTTCTGGCTGGAGCCGACCGGGGGTATCGATCTGGACAACTTTGAGGCGATCCTGCAGATCGCTCTCGATGCAGGCGTGAGCAAGATCATCCCGCATATCTACAGCTCGATTATCGACAAAGCCAGCGGGGATACGCGTCCGGAAGATGTGCGTACGCTGCTGGAGATGACGAAAAAACAGGTTAAGTAGTCCCTCACCCTAACCCTCTCCCGCCGGGGGAGGGAAACACGATCAGGAGCCAACATGCATACCCGTAACCTGCTTGTCGCTTCACTCTCAATGCTTGCCACCGCCGCTGTCGCCCAGACGCAGTACGCCTGGGTGGGGACCTACAACCCCAACGGCGAAGGGCTCTACCGCTTTACCGTCGATCCGCAATCCGGCGCGCTCGCCAACAAAACGCTGGTGAGTAAACTGCCGAACGCTGCGCAGTTAACCGTCTCCCACGACGGCAAAACGCTCTATCTGGCAAGCGAAGTGGAGCAGGGGGTGGTGCAGGCGCTGCGGGTGGGCGATAACGGCGAGCTGAGCGAACTGAATCAGGTGGCCTCCGGCGGTGCGGGACCGGTCTATCTCTCGCTGACGCCGAACGGCAAGCACCTGCTGGTGGCCAACTATGTCAGCGGCTCCATTGCGGTGCTGCCGATCAACGCTGACGGCAGCCTGGGTAATGCCACGGATACCCACCAGGATCAAGGCGAACCGGGTGCCGCGAAACCCCAAGCCGCCGTAGAGGGCAGTTTTGCCATCAGCGATCACAATGGCCCCCATGCGCACATGATCGCCGCCGATCCGAGCGGGAAGTTTGTCTTTTCAACCGATCTGGGGCTGGATCGTATCTATCAGTACCGTTTTGACGATCGCACCGGGAAGCTCACCCCGAACGATCCGCCGTTTATCAGCGCCTCTTCGAAAGGGGCCGGACCGCGCCATTTCGTCTTTACGCCAAAAGGTGATGCCCTGTGGCTGATTAACGAAGAGGCGTCTACGCTGACCCATTATGCCGTAGAGGCCAACGGCACGCTGAAAGAGGGCAAGAGTGTCTCTGCGCTGCCAGCCGGCTACAAGGGCACCAGTTTTGCCGCCGGGCTGGCGTTAAGTGGTGATGGTAAACAGTTGTATGTTGCTAACCGTTTGCATAACAGCATCGGCCACTTTACCGTAACGGCGGAGGGTACGCTGACGCATCAGGACGATGTCTGGACGCGTGGCGATTACCCGCGCACCCTGACGCTCGATAAACAGGGGCGCTGGCTCTATGTCATGAACCAGCGCAGCGACAACATCACCCGGTTTCGCGTGGCGCAGGACGGCAAGCTGAGCGTCGAGCCAGACTATACCCCGGTCGGCAGCCCATCCCAGATGGTCATTTCACCCTAAGCTGTAAGAGGACAACCCCGTGCGATTTCCCAACCAACGTTTAGCGCAACTGTTCGAGATGTTGCAAAACGAGACGCTGCCGCAGGACGAACTGGCGCAACGGTTGTCGGTCTCCACGCGTACCGTCCGGGCTGATATCACCGCGCTGAACGCGCTGCTGGCGGGGAACGGGGCGCAGTTTATCCTCAGCCGCGGTAACGGCTATCAACTGAAAATTGACGATCCGGCGCGCTATCAGCTGTTGCAGGCTTCGCATCCGCGGACGTTGCGTATTCCGCGCACCAGCCAGGAGCGAGTGCACTACCTGGTGGTGCGCTTTCTCACCTCGGCATTCTCCCTCAAGCTGGAGGATCTGGCCGACGAGTGGTTTGTCAGCCGCGCCACGCTACAGAGCGATATGGCGGAGGTGCGCGAGTGGTTTCATCGCTATCGCCTGACCCTGGAGACCCGCCCGCGTCACGGCATGAAGCTGTTTGGCAGCGAGATGGCGATCCGCGCCTGCCTCACCGATCTGCTGTGGCAGCTGGCGCAGCAGGACAACCTTAATCCGCTGGTGACGGAAGTGGCACTCAATGCCGGCGTGCCGGAGCAGCTCGCCGCCGTCCTGCATGAGACCTTTACCCGTCACCATATCCGTCTGACTGATGAGGGGGAGCTGTTTTTACGGCTCTACGGCGCGGTAACGGTGCGACGCATCAGCGAAGGCTATCCGCTGCCGGAGTTTAACGCCGAAGAGGTGGCCGAGAACGTGCGTGACGCCGCGCGGGATATCGCCAGCGCCATCGCCCGGCTGGCCGATAAAACGCTGTCTCCCTCGGAGGTGACCTGGCTGGGGGTGCATATCGCCGCCCGCCAGGTACAGGAGATCTCCCCCAGCGCCATCAACGCCGATGATGAAGAGGCGCTGGTGAACTACATCCTGGGCTATATCAACACCCACTATAACTACAACCTCCTCGCGGACGCTCAGCTCCACGCGGATCTGCTGACCCACATAAAAACCATGATCACCCGGGTGCGCTATCAGATCATGATCCCCAATCCGCTGCTGGATAACATCAAGCAGCACTATCCGATGGCATGGGACATGACCCTGGCGGCGGTGTCGAGCTGGGGCAAGTACACGCCGTATGCGATCAGTGAAAACGAGATTGGCTTCCTGGTGCTGCATATCGGCGTCGGCCTGGAACGCCACTACAACATTGGCTATCAGCGCCAGCCGCGGGTGATGCTGGTGTGCGACGCGGGCAACGCGATGGTGCGGATGATCGAGGCCGTTTTGCAGCGCAAGTATCCGCAAATCGAGGTGACGCGCGTGCTGACGCTGCGGGAGTATGAGCAGTGCGAGAACATCAGCGAAGATTTCGTCATCTCCACCGCGCGGATCGGCGAAAAAGCCAAGCCGGTGGTGATGATCGCCCCGTTCCCGACCGACTATCAGCTCGAGCAGATCGGCAAGCTGGTGCTGGTGGACAGAACGCGCCCCTGGATGCTGGAAAAGTACTTTGACGCCAGCCACTTCCGCGTGATTAATCAGCCCATCGACCAGCAGACGCTGTTCCGTGAGCTTTGCGGTCAGCTACAGGAGGAGGGGTTTGTAGATGCAGAGTTTCTCGACTCGGTGGTAGAGCGCGAGGCCATCGTCAGCACCCTGCTCGGCGACGGCATCGCCCTGCCGCACTCCCTCGGTTTGCTGGCGCAAAAAACCGTGGTCTACACCGTGCTGGCCCCGCAGGGGATCCAGTGGGGGGATGAAACCGCGCACGTCATCTTCCTGCTGGCGATCAGTAAAAGCGAGTATGAAGAGGCGATGGCCATCTACGATATCTTCGTCACCTTCCTGCGCGAACGGGCGATGACGCGGCTCTGTCAATGTCACGACTTCGCGGAGTTTAAAACCGTGGCGATGGAGAGTTTGAGCCGGTTTTGAGAGGCGCTATCCAGAATTCGATGTAATGCGAATGTAATGCTAAACTGCATTACAGATTCGTTTTTACCGGAGGCATAATGGCCACGCTTAACGTCCGTCTGGATGACAAACTCAAAAACGAGGCATATGCCGTGCTGGAAAAACTGAACATTACCCCGACGGAAGCCGTTCGGCTTCTGTTCCAGTATGTCGCGGAAAATGGCCGCATGCCGGTCAAAACCGTGACGGTAAGTGACAGCGAAGATGAACTGATCAGGACGGTCAGGGAACGGCTGGCGAATCCGCAAAAAGGGATCAAGGTTAGTCTGGATGACCTATGAGCTGGAATTCGATCCACGTGCGCTAAAGGAGTGGCAGAAACTGGGTGATACGGTTAAGAGTCAGTTTAAGAAGAAGCTGGCAGTCGTCCTGTCAAACCCGCGAAGAGAGTCTGCCAGGCTACATGGCTTACCGGACTGCTACAAAATTAAACTCAGTTCGTCCGGTTATCGGCTGGTATATCAGGTCAGGGATAAGGTCATTACGGTATTTGTGGTCGCAGTGGGAAAACGCGAAAAATCAGCCGTCTATCACGACGCAAATCAACGGCTTTAAGACTCAACGCAGATGATGCACCACCTGGTTACTGCTGCCGCGCCAGATCAGCATCGGATCTTTCAGATCCTGCACAAATTTGCCGTCGATCAGCACGTTGATCAGATCCACCACCTGCATCTGCTCATCGTTCAGTTCGTCCAGCTTATAACCCGTCCACACCCAGATATCTTTGCCCGGGCACTCGGCGCGAATGCGCTGCACCAGCTTCAGGATATCCGGCACGTTTTGCGGGTGCAGCGGATCGCCGCCGGATAACGAAATCCCCTGGCGTTTGATGCGCGTGTCGTTGAGATCGTCGATGATCCGCTGCTCCATCTCCGCGGTAAAGGGCATGCCGGAGTTGAGCCGCCAGGTGCTTTTGTTATAGCAGCCGGGGCATTCGTGAACGCAGCCGGAGACAAACAGGGTGCAGCGGGTGCCGGGACCGTTGACGATGTCGACAGGATAATATTGATGATACTTCATAGCGTATAACCACGCCGGGTGTCGCGTAGCGATCCCGGCCTACAGTGTGAATGCGAATTGTAGGCCCGGATCGCTGCGCGCCACCGGGCATAAATGTGGCAGAGGGTTACCCGATCTGCCCATTCCCTAAATGCTTCACCCGGCGCTTCACCTCTTCCTGCTTGCCGGCGTTGAACGGACGGGCGTCCGGGCTGCCGAGGTAGCCGCACACGCGGCGGGTCACGGAGACGCGGGCGGCGTCGTGGTTACCGCATTTCGGACAGGTGAAGCCTTTGCTGGTGCACTCGAACTCACCGGTAAAGCCGCACTCGTAGCACTCATCTATTGGCGTGTTGGTGCCGTAGTAGGGCACGTGCTGATAGCTGTAATCCCACACGTCTTCCAGCGCCTTCAGGTTGTGCTGAATGTTTGGGTACTCGCCGTAACAGATAAACCCGCCGCTCGCCAATGGTGGGTAGGCCGCTTCAAAATCGATCTTATCGTACGGGTTCACCTTCTTCTCCACGTCGAGGTGGAAGCTGTTGGTGTAGTAACCCTTATCGGTGACACCTTCCACCACGCCAAACTCGGCGGTATCCAGGCGGCAAAAGCGGTCGCACAGGTTTTCGCTCGGGGTGCTGTAGAGGCTGAAGCCGTAGCCGGTCTCCTCTTTCCACCGATCCACCGCGTCGCGCAGGCGCTGGACGATAGCGATACCTTTCTCACGCAGGGCTTCGCTGTCGTAGATGTGCTGGTCGCCAAACAGCGCATTAATGGTTTCGTGGATGCCGATATAGCCCAGCGAAATGGAGGCCCGGCCTTTCTTGAAGATCTCCGACACATCATCGTCGGCCTTCAGGCGTACCCCGCAGGCCCCTTCCATATAGAGGATCGGGGCGACGCGGGCTTTGACCCCTTCCAGACGGGCGATACGGGTCATCAGCGCCTTACGCGCCAGCACCAGGCGCTCGTCCAGCAGTTTCCAGAATGTTGCTTCGTTGCCTTTGGCTTCCAGCGCGATGCGCGGCAGGTTCAGGCTGATCACGCCCAGATTGTTACGCCCGTCGTGGATCTGCTCGCCGTTCTCATCTTCGTACACGCCGAGGAAGCTGCGGCAGCCCATGGGGGTTTTGAACGAGCCGGTGACCTTCACCACCTGGTCATAGTTCAGAATGTCCGGATACATGCGCTTGCTCGCGCACTCCAGCGCCAGCTGTTTGATGTCGTAGTTCGGATCGCCAAACTTGTGGTTCAGGCCGTCGCGGATGGCGAACACCAGCTTCGGGAAGACCGCGGTTTTGCGGTTTTTGCCGAGGCCGGAAATGCGGTTGCGCAGAATGGACTGCTGGATCAGGCGCGATTCCCAACTGGTGCCCAGACCAAAGCCAAAGGTGACAAACGGCGTCTGACCGTTAGCGGTGTGCAGGGTGTTCACCTCATATTCCAGCGACTGGAAGGCGTCGTAGCACTCTTTCTCGGTGCGTGAGCGGGCATATCCATCCGCATCCGGGATCTGCCACTCTTCCGCCACCTGGCGATGCTTGTTGAAGCTGGCGGTCACAAACGGGGCCAGCACTTCGTCGATCCGGTTGATGGTGGTGCCGCCATAAATGTGGCTGGCGACCTGGGCGATAATCTGCGCCGTCACTGCGGTGGCGGTGGAGATCGATTTTGGCGGTTCGATCTCGGCGTTGCCCATCTTGAAGCCGTGGGTCAGCATGCCCTTCAGGTCGATCAGCATGCAGTTGAACATCGGGAAGAACGGCGAATAGTCGAGATCGTGATAGTGAATATCCCCGCGCTCATGGGCCTGCACCACGTCGCGTGGCAGCAGGTGCTGACGGGCATAGTGTTTAGCCACAATACCGGCCAGCAGGTCGCGCTGGGTGGGGATCACTTTGCTGTCTTTGTTGGCATTTTCGTTGAGCAGCGCGGAGTTGGTCTGTTCCACCAGGCCGCGGATCTCCTGGTTCAGGCGGCCGCGTTTTTCACGTTCAATATCCCGGTCGTGACGGTATTCAATGTAGGCGCGCGCCAGCTGCTTGTAGGGGCCGGACATCAGCTGGTTTTCCACCGCGGTCTGGATCTCGTTAATGTCGACCTTGCTGCGGCCCATCATCTGGTTGCTGACCACCTCTGCGACGGTGGCGCAGTAATCTGCGTCATCGACTCCCGCTGCTTTAGCTGCACGCAGAATCGCTTCCTGAATGCGCTCTGATTTGAAAGGCACGTTACAGCCATCTCGTTTCATCACATGCGGTGTCATGATCACTCCATTTAAGAACAGGTTATCCACAGAGGCAGGAAAAAGGCGCGGGAACGTAACTCTCGACGCGTGCGCGATTTCTCCTGATTTCGACCCTTTTTATCCACAATTTTATGTTGTGTGGTTTTCGTGGTCTTGTGGCAATAATAGACCATGGATACAACATCTTGGGTCGGCGAGCATTCTAAGTTCTATATGTAGTGATTTGCATCAAACAAGTTTGCGATTTATTTGATTCAGGACAAGGTAAAAAACGAAGTGTACAGATGACGCGCGATAGAGGATTTGTAAATTTTTCAAGCCAAAACCGGGCTGATTTTCCAGCCATAAAGCGTGCGCCGGGCAACCGTGCGGCGCCCGGCGCAGAAGGTTATGCCTGTAGCCACCAGACCGCTTCAAAGGGTCGCAGGGTCATGGCGCCTGGCTGCGGCGAGACCTCGGCATAGTTGCTCATCACCACCTGCCAGTTGCCGTCCACCGCCTGCGGTTGCCACGGCTGGCAGGCGCGGCTCAGGTTAGCCACCACCATCAGCGTCTGGCCCTGCCACTGACGGCGGTAGCACCACAGCGACGGGTGATCCGCAAGCAGATCCTGATAATCCCCCCAGGTCAGCACCGGCAGGGTTTTACGCAGCGTAATCAGTGCCTGGTAGGTGTAAAACACCGAGTCGGGATCGGCCAGCGCCGCGGCAACGTTGATCGTCTCTGCGTTATCGCCCAGGGCAATCCACGGCTCACCGGTGGTGAAGCCGGCGTTGGGGGAGGCGTCCCACTGCATCGGCGTGCGGCTGTTGTCGCGGGATTTACTCGCGAGGATCGCCAGCAGTTCATCGGCGTCCCGTCCCTGCGCGCGCAGCCCGGCGAACATGTTGTGGCTCTCCACGTCCCGGTAGTCGGTGATGCGGCTGAAGTGCGGGTTGGTCATGCCGATCTCTTCACCCTGATAGATGTAAGGGGTACCCTGCATGCCGTGCAGCACCATCGCCAGCATCTTCGCCGCCGGGACGCGGTACTCTCCCTCATCGCCAAAGCGCGAGACGATGCGCGGCTGATCGTGGTTACACCAGAACAGCGCGTTCCATGCCCGGTTGTGCATCCCCTGCTGCCAGTGGCTGAACAAAGCCTTCAGCGCCACGAAATCGGGCTTCGCCAGCGTCCACTTTTCGCCGTTGGGATAATCCACCTTCAGGTGGTGGAAGTTAAAGGTCATCGACAGCTCACGCCCATCAAGCGCCGCGTACTGCTGGCAGTGCGCCAGGCTGGTGGAGGACATCTCGCCCACCGTCATCAGGTTGCGCGGGGTAAAGACCTCCCGGCTCATCTCCTGCAAAAACGCGTGTATGCGCGGCCCATCGGTGTAGAAGCGGCGGCCATCACCGATCGCATCGTCGGGGAAGTCCTGCTCTTTCGACACCAGGTTAATCACGTCGAGACGCAGGCCGTCCACGCCGCGATCGGCCCAGAACTCGCACACCTTTTTCAACTCGGCGCGCACCTGCGGGTTCTCCCAGTTGAGATCGGCCTGCTCCGGGGCAAAGAGGTGCAGATAGTACTGCTCGCTTTCGGCGTGCCAGCGCCAGGCGTTGCCGCCAAACTTGGAGCGCCAGTTGTTGGGCGTCTGCTCCGGGGTGCCGTCGCGCCAGATATAGAACTCCCGGTACGGGCTGGCTTTATTGAGCGACTCGCGGAACCAGGGGTGCTGGGTGGAGGTATGGTTAAACACCATATCCAGCACGATGCGTATCCCACGCGCATGAGCCTGGGCCACCAGCGCGTCGAAATCATCTAGCGTGCCGTAGGCCGGATCGATGCTGAGGTAGTTTGCCACGTCGTAGCCGTTATCCACCTGGGGGGAGATGTAGAACGGCGTCAGCCAGAGGGCGTCAACGCCGAGGGTTTTGAGGTAATCGAGACGCGACGTCACGCCGCGCAGATCGCCGGTGCCGCGCCCGGTGGTGTCCTGGAAGCTCTTCGGGTAGATCTGATAGATGACGCCGTTTTGCCACCAGTGAGGAAGGGTATTCATAATGCGTTCCTGCAAATGCGAAGGGGCGCGCAACTGCGCCCCGAAGAAGATTAAACCGCCTGCAACGTGCCCTGACGATACTTGCGCTGATAGACAACGGTCGTGAGCGCCATCGGCACGACGATCGCCACGGCCATCGCCAGCGCGAAGACCTGCCAGAAGGCGGTCTGGATGGAGAGGATGCCCGGCAGACCGCCGACGCCGATGCCGTTGGCCATCACGCCGTTCAGGCCGCACAGCAGGCCCGCCAGCCCGGAGCCGATCATCGCGCAGAGCATCGGGAATCGGTATTTCAGGTTGATGCCGTACATCGCCGGTTCGGTGACGCCGAGATAGGCGGAGATGGCTGCCGGCACCGAGATCTCACGTTCGTTATGCTTACGGCTGACGATGATGATGCCGGTTACCGCCGAGGCCTGAGCAATGTTCGACAGGGCAATCAGCGGCCACACCGGGGTGCCGCCGAGGCTCTGGATCATCTGCATATCAATCGCCAGGGTGGTCTGATGCACGCCAGTGATCACCAGCGGGGCATAGAGGAAGCCGAACAGCGCGGCGCCAATCGGGGCGAAGCTGCCGGTCATCAGGTGACGCACCGCGAAGGCTACGCCGTCGCCAATCATGCGGCCAAACGGACCGATAAAGGCGTGGGCGAGGAACACCGCGAGGATCAGGGAGCAGACCGGCACCACCACCAGGTAGAGGTAGTCCGGCACCATGCGCTTAAGACGAGTTTCAATCATCCCCAGCGCCAGGCCGGCGAGCAGGGCCGGGATCACCTGCGCCTGGTAGCCCACTTTGGCGATGGTGAACAGGCCGAAGTTCCACACCTCCGGGACCTGCTGCCCAAGTAAGTAAGCGTTCATTAACTGCGGAGAGACCAGCGTTACGCCCAGTACGATGCCGAGGATTGGCGTACCGCCCATTTTGCGCACCGCCGACCAGCAGATCCCCACCGGCAGGTAGAAGAAGATCGCCTCGCCAATCAGCCACAGGAAGTCATAGATGCTCTGCAACGCCGGGTAGATCTGCGCCAGGGTTTTGCCGCCGCTCATCGGCACATCGCCAATCACGTTACGGAAGCCGAGGATCAAGCCGCCGCTGATCAGCGCCGGCAGCAGCGGGAAGAAAATCTCCGCAAAATGTGAAATGAGCTGTTCATGCCACTTCATATTCTGGCGTGCCGCTTTCTTGGCCTGCTCTTTATCCGCCGATGAATGACCGGTGGTCGCCAGCAGCGCCTTGTAGTAGTCGCCCACCTCGGTGCCGATAACTACCTGGAACTGCCCGGCGTTGGTGAAGCAGCCTTTCACCATCGACAGCTCTTCGATCGCTTTCGGGTTGGCTTTGGCCGGGTCGTTCAGCACAAAACGCAGGCGGGTAATGCAGTGGCTGACTGTGGCGATGTTGTCACGTCCGCCAACCAGCACGATCAGCTGGTCGATATCCGTTTGTTTTACTTTGCTCATCATGAATCCTCATGATACGGGTTCAGGGGAAGGAGATAACTGGCGGCAAGCCTACTCTTTCGTCTTCACAACGGAAATGGGAACGTTCCCGAAACCGGGCGAGGATCACAATAAAGCCTTTTTTGAGGCTCAGGAGAGGATGGCGGGAATAACGATCTGACGCGGTTTGCTGCGGCCGTTGATCTGCTCAATCAGCTGCATGGCAGCCTGGCGACCAGAGTCGGCGTAGCCGGGATCGACAGTGATGATCTCCGGGTGGAGGAACTTCATCAGCGGCGTATTGCCCACGCTCGCCAGTTGCAGGCTATCGATTCGCTGTTCTTGTAAGTACTTACTTGCGCCCAGAGCCAGAGTATCCGTGGCACAGAGCAGGGCGGTAGTCTGTGGGGTCAGCACGTCGGCCACCTTTTCATAACCCTGCTTCATGCCAAGGCCGGGGAGTGCGGCCACGGCGGGGAGCGCGTGCTGTTTACAAAACGCGAGGTAGGCAGCATGACGGCGCTGACCGGTGGTAACGTCGCTGTGCGGCACGCCAAGATAGCTGATATGGCGATGGCCGCTCTCATACAGGCGCTGCATCAGGGTAAGGATCGCCCCTTCGTCGTCATAGCATACGGAGGCAAACCCGCGGGCATCCCGCGCCATCAGCACCAGCGACGGCTTCCAGGGGATAAGCATCTCTTCGCTGATGCCGGTAAAGCCAAACAGCACCACGCCGTCAATGTTGCGGCGTTTCAGCATCCCGAGATGCTCCTCGACCATCTGCGGCGAGAACTTGCTCTCCATCATGATCGGATCGTAACCCTGCTCGTAGAAGACGGGCAGCATGGTCTGTACGGCCAGGTTTTCCGACAGTGAATCCAGACGGGTGACGATGATCGCCACCACTTTGTCGCTCTGTCCACGCATGGCGCGCGCCGAGCGAGACGGGGAGAAGCCGTGCTGATTCATTACCGCCTCGACGCGTTCGCGCGTGCGCTGGCTGACACCACTTTCGTTGTTCAGCACCCGTGAGACGGTGGATTTACCCACGCCGCTCAGACGCGCAATATCTTTAATGGTGAGGCGGTTCTGCATGCTTTATATCCTGTTATGCATCAATGAAATAATCACTAATCCTAAGCCGGGTCCCGGGTTGTGCAATGGGCAATGTCTGGTTTACGTTTGGTTTAATACCCGGGCGTTATCATACCGCCCGAATTGCCGTACGCGGTATGGCTAAAACGCTATAGTGCGCACCGACTTACCTTTTTTTCTTACCGGAGGCTGTATGGATCCCGATCCCACCCCTCTCCCGACAGGGAGATCCCTCTCTCTCCGGTAAGCCTCTTCACTGCCTTACCGGATGCGTAGGGCAGTGGCGTATTCCCGCGTCCCTGCATAACTGATATCGCCGCTCAGGCGTGGCTCTGTCACGTCTGAAGGCAAAACTGCGCCCGTTTTTTGCGGGTGCGGGGGACTTGTTATGTTCAAAAATTTCACACAGCAGCTGTTTATCCGGCTGAGCCGTCACCTGCCGCGCCGTCTGGTGCAGCGCACCCCTATGGCAACCGGCAAAAGCGATGCCGCTATTCCCGCCACCCTTGCCGCCCACTGCCTGCAGGTTGCCGCCATGGATGAGCCCGCCCTGTGGCGGACCTTTGGCAGCCACCCGGAAGGGCTCACTGCCGCCGAGGTTCAGGCTACCCGCGCCCTTCACGGCAAAAATACCCTCCCGGCGCAACAGCCGGCCCGCTGGTGGATACACCTGTGGGCCTGCTACCGCAACCCTTTTAACCTGCTGCTGACGGTGCTGGGAGCGATCTCCTATGCCACCGAAGACCTGTTTGCCGCCGGGGTGATCGCCCTGATGGTGGGCATCTCCACGCTGCTGAACTTTATTCAGGAGGCCCGCTCCACCCGCGCGGCGGATGCCCTGAAGGCGATGGTCAGCAATACCGCCACCGTCCTGCGCACCCTGAACGACAAAGGGGAAAGCGGCTGGCAGGAGATCCCCATTGACCAACTGGTGCCGGGGGATCTGGTTAAGCTGGCGGCCGGGGATATGATCCCGGCAGATTTACGCATTATCCAGGCCCGCGACCTGTTCGTGGCCCAGGCATCGTTGACCGGCGAATCCCTGCCCGTGGAGAAAGTCGCCCACAGCCGCGATCCGCAGCAGAACAACCCGCTGGAGTGCGACACCCTCTGTTTTATGGGCACCACGGTGGTGAGCGGTACGGCGCAGGCGATGGTGATTGCCACCGGGGGCAACACCTGGTTTGGGCAGCTGGCCGGGCGCGTCAGCGAGCAGGAGAGCGAACCCAACGCCTTCCAGCAGGGGATTGGCCGCGTCAGCATGCTGCTGATCCGCTTTATGCTGGCGATGACCCCCATCGTGCTGCTGATTAACGGCTACACCAAAGGCGACTGGTGGGAGGCGGCACTGTTTGCCCTCTCGGTGGCGGTAGGCCTCACCCCGGAGATGCTGCCGATGATTGTCACCTCGACCCTGGCGCGCGGGGCGGTAAAACTCTCGAAGCAGAAGGTGATCGTCAAACACCTCGACGCCATCCAGAACTTTGGCGCCATGGATATCCTCTGCACCGACAAAACCGGCACCCTGACCCAGGACAAGATCGTGCTGGAGCACCACACTGACATCGCAGGCAAGATCTGCGAGCGGGTGCTGGAAACCGCCTGGCTGAACAGCCACTACCAGACCGGGCTGAAAAACCTGCTCGACGTCGCGGTGCTGGAAGGGGTGGATGAAGCCGCCGCCCGCGCCCTTTCATCCCGCTGGCAGAAGGTGGATGAGATCCCCTTCGATTTCGAGCGCCGCCGGATGTCGGTGGTGGTGAGTGAAGAGCAGGGCGTGCATCAGCTGATCTGCAAAGGGGCATTGCAGGAGATCCTCAATGTGACTACCCAGGTGCGGTATCACGGCGAGATTGTCCCGCTGGATGAGACCATGCTGCGACGCATCAAACGCGTCACCGACAACCTGAACCGCCAGGGGCTGCGCGTGGTGGCGGTCGCCAGCAAGCTACTGCCCGCGCGGGAGGGGGACTATCAGCGTATCGATGAATCTGATTTGATCCTCGAAGGGTACATCGCCTTCCTCGATCCGCCGAAAGAGACCACCGCACCGGCGTTAAAGGCGCTGAAAGAGAGCGGCATCACGGTGAAAATTCTCACCGGCGACAGCGAGCTGGTGGCGGCGAAAGTGTGCCGCGACGTCGGGCTGGATGCGGGTGAGGTGGTGACTGGCGGCGATATCGAACACCTTAGTGACGACGCGCTGGCTCTGCTGGCCCAACGCACTACGCTCTTTGCCCGCCTGACCCCAATGCACAAAGAGCGCATTGTCACCCTGCTGAAGCGCGAGGGGCATGTGGTGGGCTTTATGGGCGACGGCATTAACGATGCGCCCGCGCTGCGTGCCGCGGATATCGGCATCTCGGTCGACGGGGCGGTGGACATCGCCCGGGAGGCGGCGGATATCATTCTGCTGGAGAAGAGCCTGATGGTGCTGGAGGAGGGAGTGATCGAAGGCCGCCGCACCTTCGCCAACATGCTCAAGTACATCAAAATGACCGCCAGCTCCAACTTTGGCAACGTCTTCAGCGTGCTGGTGGCGAGCGCGTTTCTGCCGTTCCTGCCGATGCTGCCGCTGCATCTGCTGATCCAGAACCTGATGTACGACATCTCCCAGGTGGCGATCCCGTTTGATAACGTTGACGACGATCAGATCCAGAAGCCGCAGCGCTGGGAGCCGGCAGAACTGGGCCGTTTTATGCTCTTTTTTGGCCCGATCAGCTCCATCTTCGACATCCTGACCTTCTGCCTGATGTGGTTTGTGTTCCACGCTAACACCCCGGAACAGCAGACCCTGTTCCAGTCCGGCTGGTTCGTGGTGGGGCTGCTGTCGCAAACGCTGATTGTGCATATGATCCGCACCCGGCGTATCCCGTTCCTCCAGAGCCGCGCCGCCTGGCCGCTGATCGTGATGACGGGGATTGTGATGGTGCTCGGTATCGCGCTGCCGTTCTCGGGGCTTGCGGGCTATCTGCAACTGCAGGCGCTGCCGCTCAGCTACTTCCCATGGCTGGTGGCGATCCTCGCCGGGTATATGACGCTGACGCAGCTGGTGAAAGGGTTCTATAGCCGCCGGTACGGG
Source organism: Leclercia sp. UBA5076 (assembly GCF_002416465.1). Classification (NCBI taxonomy): domain Bacteria; kingdom Pseudomonadati; phylum Pseudomonadota; class Gammaproteobacteria; order Enterobacterales; family Enterobacteriaceae; genus Leclercia; species Leclercia sp. UBA5076. Next base: position 405,872 of record NZ_DIAO01000003.1, on the reverse strand, counting down.
TGGCAGTGATTTTTGCCGGGTAAGGCGAAGCCGCCGCCCGGCAAATGGCTTTCTTCCCAAATTCAACAACCTGTGATCGCCGTCATCCGCCGCGCTTGACGACAAATTGAGCGCATGTTAACAGAATGTTTTGCCTTTTTCGGCCCGTCAAATAAGGAACATTCATGTTACGGTACAGCCTCTTAACCGCCGGGCTTATGCTCGGCTTTTCTGCGTTTGCGGCCCCCGCAGGCGATCTCCCCCTGATGCCCTGGCCTGCAAAGGTCGAACGCCCCGCCACCCAGGGCACGCTGGTCATTAACAATAACTTCCAGGTGAGCGTCTCCGGGGACGATCTCGGCGACGCGGTGGCACGTCTGCGCCAGCGGGTGGCGCTGCAAACCGGCTGGACGCTCCAGCCGCAGGCCGATAAGCCGGAAAAACCGACCGTCACCATCGCTATCGCCCGCAAGGTGGCGCCCGTGCCGAAACCGGACAGCGATGAAAGCTACAGACTCACCGTCGATGACCGCGGGGTGAACATCACCGCCAACACCCGCTTCGGCGCGCTGCGTGCCATGGAAACGCTGCTCCAGCTGGTGCAGAACGGCCCGGAAAACACCTCTGTACCGTGGGTCATCATTGAAGATGCCCCGCGTTTCCCGTGGCGCGGCCTGCTGCTCGATTCGGCCCGCCACTTTATTCCGCTGGAGGATATCAAACGCCAGATCGACGGCATGGCAGCGGCGAAACTCAACGTGCTGCACTGGCACTTAACCGACGATCAGGGGTGGCGGTTTGCCTCGAAGCGCTATCCGAAACTGACCGAACTCGCCAGTGACGGACTCTTCTACACCCAGGATCAGATGCGCGACGTGGTGCGCTACGCCGCCGCGCGTGGTGTTCGCGTGGTGCCGGAAATTGACATGCCCGGCCACGCGTCGGCCATTGCGGTGGCCTATCCGGGGCTGATGAGCGCCCCGGGGCCCTATGAGATGGAGCGCCAGTGGGGTGTGCTCAAGCCGGTGATGGATCCCACCAAAGAGGCCACTTACGCCTTCGCCGGCGCGATGATCGCTGAACTGGCGGCGATCTTCCCGGATCCCTATCTGCATATCGGCGGCGATGAGGTGGATGACACCCAGTGGAAAAACAACCCTGCCATCCAGCACTTTATGCGCGACAACAAGCTGGCGGACAGCCACGCGTTGCAGGCCTATTTCAACCGCAAGCTAGAGACGATCCTCGAGAAAAACCAGCGCCAGATGGTGGGCTGGGATGAGATCTTCCACCCGGATCTGCCCAAAAGCATTCTGATCCAGTCCTGGCAGGGGCAGGACGCGCTGGGGGAGGTGGCGAAGCAGGGCTACAGGGGAATTCTCTCCACCGGCTTCTATCTCGATCAGCCCCAGTACACCGCCTATCACTACCGCAATGAGATCGTACCCCAGGGGCTGAACAAGGTGGATGTCATCACCGACAGCGACAGCGCCCAGAGCTGGTCCTTCACCCTGCCGCGCCTGAAGGGCAAGCCGCTGGAGGGCAGCTTTACCCTGATAAAAGGCGAGGCGGGCTGGCGCGGGTTTATCGATTTCAGCGGCAAATCCCGGCGTGCGGTGCAGGATATCGTCTGGCGCAGCGACAATCAGGTAACCTTCACCGTCGATACCTGGATGGGGGAGACCCGCCCGGTGGTGAACGTCTCTGACGACAAGATTGACGGCTATTTCCTGCTGGGCAACAGCCGCTATCCGGTGACAGGCCAGCGGCTGGATGCGGTGCCGGAGGGGTTCGCCCCGGCGGTGCCGGATACCAGCCAGCAGGCGAATCTGCTGGGCGGCGAGGCGGCGTTGTGGGCAGAAAACGTGGCGGCGCCGGTGCTGGATATCAAGCTGTGGCCGCGGGCGTTTGCGGTGGCGGAGCGCCTGTGGTCGGCGCAGGAGGTGAACGATATCGACAACATGTATACCCGCCTACAGGCGATGGATAGCTGGTCGACGGTGTCGGTAGGGTTGCAGCAGCATGCCCGCCAGCAGGTGCAGTTCACGCGTCTGGGGAACACCACCGACACCCTGCCGCTGACGATCCTCGCCCAGGCGCTGGAGCCTGCACACTATTACACCCGTAACCATCTTAAGTTCCAGGCCGGGAACTACGATCTGTTTGAGCCGTTAAACCGCCTGGCCGACGCGCTGGCGCCGGAGAGCAGCCAGGTGCGGCAGATGAACCGCTGGGTTGAGCGGCTGGTGAGCGATGCTGAGGATAGCGAAAGCGCGGAGTCGCTGCGCCATCTCTTTACCCGCTGGCAGACCAACACCCCGGATGCGCTGGCGCTGTCCGAGAACAGCTATCAGCTGAAGGCGCTGAAGCCGGTGATCCAGACGGTGGACAAGCTGGCGGCGATTGGGCTGCGCTTAACGGATCTGGTGGCGCGCCAGGGGACGCTGGATGATACGGAGATTGCGTCGATTCAGGGTGAGCTGGATAAGGCGGCGCAGATAGAGGATGAAGTGGTGATTGCGGCGGTCTATCCGCTGGAGAAACTGCTGCGCGCGACGCGCAATCAGTAGTCGGTGAAAATGCCCGGTGGCGCTACGCTTACCGGGCCTACAGAACCCGCACCATTCTGCGGTCACGCAGGCCGGGTAAGGCGAAGCCGCCACCCGGCAAACAGATCGCACAGACCTGTTCACCGGGCATCAGGAGAGCCTATTACTTCAGGGTCCACGCCATCTGCCAGTGGGAACCTACACCCGGTTCGAACTGGTTAGCCGTCGGAGCGTACTGCACGCAGTAGCCGCTGTAAGGCGCTTTCTTACACTGGTACGTTTTGCCATCTTTCGGCTGCAGTACTACGGTGCCCGCTTTGTAGGAGGCGATGTTCTGCGGGAAGGTGTAGTCATATTTACCCGTCGTACCGGATGACTCCTCGTTCTCCAGCATCATGTCGATCACATCCTGCGCGAACAGTACGCCATCTTTGTTGGTGGCGAAGTATTTCAGCATGTGGTGGCCAGGCGTCACGTCAGTCAGGTTCATGGTCACGTCCTGGTTGGCGTTATTCATATCCTGCTTCAGGTAACCTTTTTCCGCCCCTGCGTGGTTCATCGCACGCGCTTCCAGGCTCACATCGCCCTGGGTATTCACGTGGAAGGTCACGGTTGCTGCGCCGTTCTTGATTTTGGAGAACCGCACGTTGGTGACGGCGATGTCTTCACTCACCTGAGCCTGCTGCTCTTCATAGGAGATCGCGACAGATTTCAGGGTGCTGCCATCTTTCACATAGACGTTGTTCGCGCCGTGAACCGGGTTCACCACGCCGCTCTCATCTTTAACACCGACGCGAACATCGCTGTGCGCGGCGTTGATTGCCTGCGCCAGGTCATAAGACCATTGGCTTGCCTGACCCTGGGAAGCAGAAGAGATGGTCAGCTGGGTGCGCATGGAGACCACTTCGCCATTGGCATCAAAGAAGCGGGCAATCACTTTATCGCCTGCATTGACGTTATTACCGGCGATCTGGCCGCTCAGGGTTTTCGTCCACTCGGAGACCTGAGCCGGGGTTTCGTCAGGGGTCACATTGCCGCCGTTACCGAAATCAACGTCGATAGCCTGGTAGAAGCTGTTAGTGGTATCGGCAATTTCCCATACCGCGTAAATAACCTGGTAGCCGGTACGCTGTGGCACATTACAGGTCATTTCCTGACGCTGAGCCGGAGCCTGGCCATTACCATTTACGGTACAGAATGGGGTGGATTCAAATTGATCGCGGGTCAGCGGTTTATTTGGATTCCAGTCTTGTTTGGTAATATACCAACGCCAGTTGGTGGTTTTATGCGGAGCAGTATGATACCAGGTGAAGGTATTTTTACCGGCGGTAATTGGGGTCTTAGTCCAGGCGTTCAGGCTCTGGCGATCGAGCTGAGAATATTGGGCAATACCGGCGCTTGCCAGCTGTCCATCCGGTGGCAGAGCGCCAGTCGGGAAGCCGGAGGTGCGTTCAACACTCTGTGGTTCCCATTGTACGGAACCACAATCAATATTTTTACCAAGCTTACACATATAAGCGCGGCTGGCCGGAGATTCAACATATCCATGCGCTAAAGCCGATGAAGCAACCGTGAGTGTGGCAAGTGCCAACGCAATTTTAGACAGTTTCATTTTTTATTCCATTAAAAGGGATCAATAATTTCGGGGCAGGGTTAGTTTCCCCAGGAATAAAAAATTAATCATTTCAATCGGCGATGAAAAATAATGGTGAAAATACTTGAAGTCTATTTCCGGCTGTGTATTAAGAAAATAAAAAAGGCAGCCCAGGCTGCCTTTTGCATATCAAAATCAACTATTAGCGGCGCACGGCAATCGCTTCGATTTCGATTTTCACATCTTTTGGCAGACGTGCCACTTCCACGCATGAGCGCGCCGGGAAACTGGCGTTATGCTCGGTGAAGAAGGCTTCGTAGGTGGCGTTGACGGTGGCGAAGTCGTTGAGATCTTTTACAAATACCGTTGTCTTAACGATATCGCCCACTTTCAGGCCAGCGGATTCAACGATCGCTTTGACGTTTTCCAGCGACTGGCGCGCCTGAGCGGAGACATCTTCTGGCACATCACCGGTTTTTGGGTTCACCGGGATCTGGCCGGAGGTGATGATCATGCTGCCAAGATCAACGCCCTGAACGTAAGGGCCAATAGCTGCAGGTGCATTTTCCGTCGCGAGTTCTTTGGTCATGATTTCTCCTGAATAAATACAAATAGTCCCGGCCATTATAGAAAGCCAGACATGCATTGCCACCTCAATTAGTTGGCCAGCACCACATTATGCGAAAACTCTTTTTCACAATATTTGCATTTAAGTGCGATATCATCCGCGCGTTTTTTCACTGCAAAACTGGAGTTTACCGGCTCAGCATGGCTGATGCAGTTGCTGTTCGGGCAGACCAGCACGCTTTCAATGCGCTCCGGCAGGCTGGGGCGCGATTTGCCCACCACTTCGTAGTCGTCAATGCGGTTAACGGTCGCTTCCGGGGCATAGAGGGAGAGCTGGTTTACCTGCTCGTCGGTCAGGAAGGTGTTCTCAATTTTAATCAGATCTTTGCGGCCCATCTCGCCGGAGGGCAGGTTCAGGCCGATGGTGATGCGCTGGTCGGTTTCGGTCAGTTTGAACAGGGTCAGCAGCTTAAAGCCCACCTGCGCAGGGATGTGGTCAATTACGGTGCCGCGCTTGATGGCTTCGACCTGGAGTTTGTTATCGTGTGTCATTGTCATTTCCCCTTACAGAGCTAAATCGCGATTCAGAACCAGTGCCAGTAACGCCTGACGGGCGAAGATGCCGTTTCCGGCCTGCTGGAAGTACCAGGCGTGCGGCGTCTTATCGACATCGGTGGTGATCTCATCGATGCGCGGCAGCGGGTGCAGCACCTTCATGTTGCTGCGAGCGCCTTCGAGGTCGCTGGCGCGCAGGACGAACTGCGCCTTCACGTTGGCGTACTCCGACGGATCCAGGCGCTCTTTCTGCACGCGGGTCATATAGAGAATATCCACGTCGCCCATCACCTCTTCGATGCTGGCGTGCAGGCTCCACTGAATCTTTTTCTCATCGAGCATATCGAGGATGTACTGCGGCATCGCCAGCGCGTCCGGGGCGATAAAGTAGAAGCGGTTGCCGTTGAACTTCGCCAGCGCCTGGGTCAGGGAGTGGACGGTACGGCCATATTTCAGGTCGCCGACCATGGCGATGTTCAGCTTCTCCAGGCGGCCCTGGGTCTCCTGAATGGTAAACAGATCCAGCAGGGTCTGGGTTGGATGCTGGTTGGCGCCGTCACCGGCGTTCAACACCGGAACACCGCCGGAAAACTCGGTCGCCAGGCGGGCTGCACCCTCCTGAGGATGGCGCATGACGATGGCGTCAACGTAGGTGCTGATGACCGAGATAGTGTCCGCCAGGGTTTCGCCTTTTTTGCCGAGCGAGGTGTTGCTGCTGTCGGAGAAGCCCACGACGCTCGCCCCCAGACGGTGGATAGAGGTCTCAAACGACAGGCGGGTACGGGTGGAGGCTTCGAAGAAGCAGCTGGCGATCACCTTGTGCTTCAGCAGCTCCGGTTGTGGATTGGCTTTCAGTTTTGCCGCGGTTGCCAGAACCAGCTCCAGCTCTTCACGGCTGAGGTCGTTGATGGAAATGATGTGTTTTTGATAAAGCGGATTCATTTTTATCTCCTGACGCCGGGCAAAAAAAAGCCCCTCAAATGAGGGGCTTCTGGAATAGGGATCGCAAAGGGAAGAAAAACAGCAGGCCAGCGTCTGCTTTAAGACGCGCTGGGGCACTCTGTCGAACATGTTTGAGCATGCTTCCTCCTGGCAAATTGTGGGGCATTATACGCAGCCTGACCCGCGGATCAAGCGAATAATGCACACTTTACGCAGCGAAAACGGTTGGGCGTGCATGGTTATGCGCAAGTGCAAATCCCGGGCAAAAAGTGGTGGTATGGCAGCTAAAATTCTCGTATAAAAGTTTAAAATGAAACGTTGTTTTATATTGAGGATTACATCATGATCGTTGGCAACATCCATAACCTCCAGACCTGGCTGCCGCAAGAGCTGCGCCAGGCGATCGAACACGTTAAAACCCATGTGTCCGATGCTACCCCGACCGGTAAACATGATATCGACGGCAACAACCTGTTCTATCTGGTTTCCGAAGATATGACCCAGCCCTTCGCCGAGCGTCGCGCCGAGTACCACGCCCGTTATCTGGACATCCAGATCGTCCTGAAAGGCCAGGAAGGGATGACCTTCAGCACCCTGCCAAACGGCACGCCTGAGACCGACTGGCTGGCGGATAAAGATATCGCTTTCCTGCCGGAAGGCGAGCAGGAGAAAACCGTGGTGCTGAGCGAAGGCGATTTCGTGGTCTTCTATCCCGGCGAAGTCCACAAGCCGCTGTGCGCGGTGGGCAACCCGGCGCAGGTGCGCAAAGTGGTTGTGAAGATGCTGGTGGCCTGACGCCTTTCCCCTCTCCCGTCGGGAGAGGGAGTTTCATCCTTTCATTCCGTTCTGTGATCAAGCTTAAAAAACCGACACACCCTCGTGTTACCTGATTGTCCTTCGCTTTCTTCGCGTTCTAGTATAAAAGTTAAATAAACGAACGCTGTTCTATAATGTAGAACAAAATGAATCAGCAAGGAGATCGCATGCAGCAGACTGTACAGTTCTCGGGCATTATTCCCCCTGTCTCCACCCTCTTCACCGCCGACGGCAAGCTGGATGAGCAGGGCAGCGCCGCGCTTATCGACCATATGATCGATGCCGGGGTCGATGGCCTGTTCTTTTTAGGCAGCGGCGGGGAGTTTTCCCAGCTCAACACCGCAGAGCGCAAAGCGATCGCCGAATTCGCCATCGCTCACGTGAACGGTCGTGTGCCGGTGCTGATCGGTACCGGGGGCACCAACGCCCGGGAAACCATCGAGCTGAGCCAGCATGCCCAGCAGGCCGGTGCCGACGGCATCGTGGTGATCAATCCCTATTACTGGAAAGTATCGGAAGCGAACCTGATCCGCTACTTTGAGCAGGTGGCCGACAGCGTTACGCTGCCGGTGATCCTCTATAACTTCCCGGCCCTGACCGGGCAGGATCTGACCCCGCAGTTGGTTAAAACCCTGGTGGACTCCCGGGCCAATATCGTGGGCATTAAAGACACCATCGACTCGGTGGCCCATCTGCGCAGCATGGTCCTCACCGTCAAAGCGGCGCACCCGCACTTTGTAGTGCTGTGCGGTTACGACGATCACCTGTTCAACACCCTGCTGCTGGGGGGCGACGGGGCAATCTCCGCCAGCGGTAACTTTGCCCCGCAGGTGTCAGTCAACCTGTTGCAGGCTTTCCGCGACGGTGACCTGGCCCGGGCGGCGCAGTATCATCAGACCCTGCTGCAAATCCCGCAGATGTATCAGCTGGATACGCCGTTTGTGAACGTGATCAAAGAGGCGATTTCCCTGTGCGTGCGCCCGGTCTCCACCCACGTGCTGCCGCCTGCCGGGCCGCTGGATGACGCGCGCAAGGCGCAGCTGAAAACGCTGCTGCAACAGCTCAAGCTCTGCTGAACCGGAAGGTCACGATGTCGATAGAAACCATTTTTACCCCGCAGGATGACGCCTTCTATTCGGTGATCACCCACGCGGCGGGGCCGCAGGGGGCGCTGCCCCTGACCCCGCAGCTGCTGATGGAATCCCCCAGCGGCAATCTGTTTGGCATGACGCAGAACGCCGGGATGGGCTGGGATGCCAATAAACTCACCGGCAAAGAGGTGCTGATTATCGGCACTCAGGGGGGGATCCGCGCCGGGGATGGCCGCCCGGTGGCGCTGGGTTACCACACCGGTCACTGGGAGATTGGCCTGCAGATGCAGGCGGCGGCGAAAGAGATCACCCGCAACGGCGGAATACCCTTTGCCGCCTTTGTCAGCGACCCGTGTGATGGCCGCTCCCAGGGCACCCACGGGATGTTTGACTCCCTGCCGTACCGCAACGATGCGGCCATCGTGTTTCGTCGTCTGATCCGCTCCCTGCCCACGCGCCGGGCGGTGATTGGCGTCGCCACCTGCGACAAAGGGCTGCCAGCCACCATGATCGCCCTGGCCGCGATGCATACTCTGCCGACCATTCTGGTGCCGGGCGGGGCCACGCTGCCGCCAACCTTCGGCGAGGATGCCGGCAAGGTGCAGACCATCGGGGCGCGTTACGCCAACCATGAACTCTCGTTGCAGGAGGCTGCCGAGCTGGGCTGCCGCGCCTGCGCCACACCGGGCGGCGGCTGCCAGTTCCTCGGCACGGCGGGCACCTCCCAGGTGGTGGCCGAAGCCTTAGGCCTGGCGTTGCCCCATTCGGCGCTGGCTCCGTCGGGGCAGGACGTGTGGCTGGAGATCTCCCGCCAGTCCGCGCGGGCGGTGATCGAACTGGATAATCGCGGCATCACCACCCGCGATATCCTCACCGATAAAGCGCTTGAAAACGCGATGGTGATCCACGCCGCGTTCGGCGGCTCCACCAATCTGCTGCTGCATATCCCCGCCATTGCCCACGCGGCGGGCTGCACTATTCCGGACGTGGAGCACTGGACGCGCATCAACCGCAAGGTGCCGCGGCTGGTGAGCGTATTGCCGAACGGGCCGGATTACCACCCGACGGTGCGGGCGTTCCTCGCGGGCGGCGTGCCGGAGGTGATGCTCCATCTGCGCGATCTCGGTCTGCTGCATCTGGATGCGATGACCGTCACCGGCCAGACCGTCGGGGAAAACCTCGACTGGTGGCAGGGCTCTGAGCGGCGGGAACGCTTCCGCCAGTGCCTGCGCGAGCAGGACGGCGTCGATCCGGATGAGGTGATCCTGCCGCCGGCGCGCGCGAAAGCCCGTGGACTGACCTCCACGGTGGCCTTCCCGGTGGGCAACATCGCGCCGGAGGGATCGGTGATCAAAGCCACGGCCATCGACCCGTCGGTGGTGGGTGAGGATGGCGTTTACCGTCATACCGGCCGGGCGCGGGTGTTCGTCTCGGAAGCCCGGGCGATCAAGGCGATTAAAAGCGGCGAGATCGCCCAGGGCGACATCATGGTGGTGATCGGCGGCGGGCCGTCCGGTACCGGCATGGAGGAGACCTACCAGCTCACCTCGGCGCTGAAGCATGTTTCCTGGGGGAAAACGGTCTCGCTGATCACCGATGCCCGCTTCTCTGGCGTCTCCACCGGGGCCTGTTTTGGGCATGTGGCGCCCGAAGCGCTGGCCGGTGGGCCGATTGGCAAACTGCGCGATAACGACATCATTGAGATTGTGGTGGACCGCCTTACCCTGACCGGCAGCGTGAACTTTATCGGCACGCCACTGGCGCCGCTCACCCCGGAAGAGGGGGCCATTGAACTGGCACGTCGCCAGCCGCATCCGGACCTGCATGCTCATGAATTTTTACCCGACGATACGCGTCTGTGGGCGGCATTACAGTCGGTGAGCGGCGGCACCTGGAAAGGGTGTATTTACGATACGGATAAAATTATCGAGGTTATTAACGCCGGTAAAAAAGCGCTCGGTCTTTAATTATATTTATCGCTCTTGTCGTCTACGGAAAATATTCCGTGGACGGCTTTTTCATGCCTGTAATTTATTTGTTTTTACGCTTTTAAAACAGTCATTTGATATATATCGAGCAGTGTCACAAAAGCAAAATAACGTAATTCAGAAATAAGATATGGCCATTGCTGATAAATTAATCAGCTTATTACACTCTATTAACACGTTGTTGTGAATTCAGCACACTAAATAAGGGTGTATTTCTGATGATGCCATTAACCATGAAAGATAAAATTGGCTACGGGCTGGGTGACACCGCCTGCGGCTTTGTCTGGCAGGCGACCATGTTCCTGCTCGCCTATTTCTACACCGATGTGTTTGGTTTATCCGCCGGGATTATGGGCACGCTGTTTCTCGTCTCCCGCGTGCTGGACGCGGTGACCGACCCGCTGATGGGGCTGCTGGTGGACCGCACCCGCACCCGTTACGGCCAGTTCCGCCCGTTCCTGCTGTGGGGCGCGATCCCGTTTGGCCTCGTCTGCATGCTCACCTTCTACACCCCGGATTTCTCGGTCAACGGCAAAGTGATTTACGCCTGCGTCACCTACATCCTGTTGACCCTGGTCTACACCTTCGTCAACGTGCCCTATTGCGCCATGCCGGGGGTGATCACCGCCGATCCGAAGGAGCGCCATGCCATGCAGTCCTGGCGTTTCTTCCTCGCCGCGGCGGGATCGCTGGCGATCAGCGGCATTGCCCTGCCGCTGGTGGGGATCATCGGGAAAGGCAACGAGCAGCTGGGTTACTTCGGCGCGATGTGCGTGCTGGGGCTTTGCGGCGTGGTGCTGCTGTTGGTCTGCTTCTTCACCACCAAAGAGCGCTACACCTTTGAGGTGCAGCCGGGATCGTCGGTGGCGAAAGATCTCAAGCTGCTGCTGGGCAACAGCCAGTGGCGGATCATGTGCGCTTTCAAAATGATGGCCACCTGTTCCAACGTGGTGCGCGGCGGGGCGACGCTCTACTTTGTGAAATATGTGATGGATCATCCGGAGCTGGCGACCCAGTTCCTGCTCTACGGCAGCATCGCCACCATGTTTGGCTCGCTCTGTTCTTCCCGTCTGCTGGGCCGTTTCGACCGGGTGAAGGCCTTCAAGTGGATCATCGTCGCTTACTCCCTCATCAGCCTGCTGATCTTCTTCACCCCGGCCGAGCATATCGCCCTGATCTTTGCCCTCAACATCGTGTTCCTGTTTGTCTTTAACACCACCACGCCGCTGCAGTGGCTGATGGCCTCCGACGTGGTGGATTACGAGGAGAGCCGCAGCGGCCGTCGTCTGGACGGGCTGGTGTTCTCCACCTACCTGTTCAGCCTGAAGATCGGCCTGGCGATTGGCGGCGCGGTGGTGGGCTGGATCCTGGCATACGTGAACTACTCCGCCAGCAGCAGCGTGCAGCCGGTAGAGGTGCTCACCACCATCAAAATTCTGTTCTGCGTGGTGCCGGTGGCGCTCTACGTGGGCATGTTCATCATGCTGTCGTTTTACAAACTCACCGATGCGCGGGTGGAGGCCATCAGCCAGCAGTTACTCAAGCATCGCGCGGCGCAGGGCGAAGCCATTCCCGCCGCGGCAACGGCAGCATCTCATTAAGGAGGAGGCTCTATGTACACCATTACCAACCCGATTCTGACCGGCTTTAACCCCGACCCGTCGATGTGTCGCCAGGGCGAGGATTACTACATTGCCACCTCAACCTTTGAGTGGTTCCCGGGCGTGCGCATTTACCACTCCCGGGATCTGAAGAACTGGCGGCTGGTAAGCACCCCGCTGGATCGCGTGTCGATGCTGGACATGAAGGGCAACCCGGACTCCGGCGGCATCTGGGCGCCGTGCCTGAGCTACGCCGACGGGCAGTTCTGGCTGCTCTATACCGATGTGAAGATTGTCGACTCCCCGTGGAAAAACGGGCGCAACTTCCTGGTCACCGCCCCCTCCATCGAAGGGCCATGGAGCGAGCCGATCCCGATGGGCAACGGCGGGTTTGATCCGTCGCTGTTCCACGATGACGATGGCCGCAAATATTACATCTACCGCCCGTGGGGGCCGCGCCACCACAGCAACCCGCATAACACCATCGTGATGCAGGAGTATGATCCGCAGACCTGCACGCTGTCGCCGGAGCGCAAAACCCTCTTCACCGGCACGCCGCTCTGCTACACCGAAGGGGCGCATATCTACCGTAAGGAGGGCTGGTACTATCTGGTGGTCGCTGAAGGTGGCACAAGCTACGAGCACGCCGTCGTGGTGCTGCGCTCAAAAACCATCGACGGGCCCTACGAGCTGCACCCGGAGGTGACGATGATGACCAGCTGGCACCTGCCGGAGAACCCGCTGCAAAAAAGCGGCCACGGCTCACTGCTGCAGACCCACACCGGGGAGTGGTACATGGCCTATCTCACCAGCCGCCCGCAGCGCCTGCCGGGCATTCCGCTGCTGGGCTCCGGCGGGCGGGGATACTGCTCCCTGGGGCGTGAGACGGGGATCGCGCGCATTGAATGGCGCGACGGCTGGCCATACGTGGAGGGCGGCAAGCATGCCCAACTCACGGTGCCAGGCCCGCAGATGACCGAGAGCCCCGCCGTGGCGCAGGCCGACTGGCGTGACGATTTTGACGGCGAGCGCCTCGACCCGGAGCTGCAGACCCTGCGCATTCCGTTTGATGACTCCCTCGGCTCCCTGCGGGCCCGTAAAGGCTTCCTGCGGCTGTACGGCAACGACTCGCTGAACTCAACCTTCACCCAGTCCACGGTGGCGCGCCGCTGGCAGCACTTCACCTTCCGCGCGGAAACGCGGATGGAGTTTGCCCCGCGTCACTTCCAGCAGAGTGCGGGGCTGACCTGCTACTACAACAGCAAAAACTGGAGCTACTGCTTTGTCGATTACGAGGAGGGGCAGGGCAGAACCCTCAAGGTGATCCAGCTCGACCACAATGTGCCGTCATGGCCGCTGCACGAGCAGCCCATCCCGGTGCCGGAGAGCGCAGAGAGCATCTGGTTGCGGGTGGATGTCGATCGTCTGGTCTACCGCTACAGCTATTCGTTTGACGGGGAGCAGTGGCACACCGTGCCGGTGACGTACGAGGCGTGGAAGCTGTCAGATGACTATATCGGCGGGCGCGGCTTCTTTACCGGCGCGTTTGTGGGGCTGCACTGCGAGGACATCAGCGGTGACGGCTGCCACGCCGACTTCGACTACTTCACTTACGAGCCGGTATAACGGCTCAGGCCGGGTAGCCCAGCGCGCGTGAGAGCTGGCGCCCGGCCTCCTGTAACTGCTCGCGGAAGCGGGCCAGCTCCTCGTCGTCCACCCGGGAGGTTAAGGTGGAGAGGCTCAGGGCGGCAATGACCCGGGATTCATGGTTACGCACCGGGACCGACACGCAGCGCACCCCCTGTTCGTTCTCTTCGCTGTCCAGGGCATAACCCTGCTCGCGGGTCTGCGCCAGCGCGGCCAGCAGCGCCTCGCGGGAGGCCAGTGTCGCCGGGGTAAAGGTGGTGTAGTGATAGCCTTCCAGCAGGGTATTAAGCTCGGCCTCGCTCAGCCAGGCGATCAGCACTTTGCCAATAGCGGTGGCATGCACCGGCAGGCGACGGCCAATGCGCGAGTAGGCGATGGCCGCCAGCTTGCCTTCGATCTTCTCGATATAGACCCCTTCGCGCCCGTCCAGAATGCCCAGATGGGTGGTCTGCCCGGTACGCTCCGACAGCGCCGTGAGGAAGTGCTTCGCTTTCTGGCGGATATCCATGGTGCTCACCACGAAGTGACCGCGCTCAACCAGCTTCATACCGGGGCGATATTTACCGTTCTCCGGGTTCTGATCGATATAGCCGTGCAGTTGCAGGGTTTTGAGGAGCGAGTGGAGCGTGCTTTTGCTCAGGCCCATCTGTTTACTGATGTCGGTGATTTTAAGTTCCGTCGCCTGTTCGTTAAACAGATCGAGGATCTGTAAGGCACGTTCAACAGATTGAATAATAGGCATAAGATCGGCATATCCGTGCTGGAATTAAGGCAAAAAAGTACCCTGTTTACGCTGAAAAATCAATCGACCGGGGAGGCGGGAGCGCTATTCCTCTCAGTATTCATGGCGGTTAAATTTGACTTAAGGGAATATTGAGGCTTATTGACCATCTTTGAAAGAATAGGCTGTACCTATTATCGCATTTTAATTGTTCTTTTACACTTATTGATCGTATGGCTTTCCGCTTTTCGCATAGTTCGTTAAAGGTATTTTGATGACCGCATCTAAAACATGGATCACTTTGGGTACGATTGCCAGTCCGGCCACAGGAACATTATTTTCAAAAATTCTTACGCAGCATAATCATAAATATATTCTCTGGTATAACGGAGAGCGGCTTTTTAAACCTGGCGATCAAATAAAAGTATTATATAACCGTCTATTCGTGAATGACGAGCTATGCGATATTCATATTCTGCAAATTGATAAATACAGCCACACCCTGTGGCGCGTGATGCACAACATGTCCAGATGTCCCGGCCATCGCGATCCGGAGAGCAAACAGTGCGATGCCCCGGTAAAATGTATTTTTAAAAAGTGCCCTTACGGTAAGGTGCGGGTAACAGCAAATTAATTTCCTGAACAGATAATTTGAAAAGCAGGAGGGCCAAAACCCTCCCGTTATTTAAACGCAATCGTTATTCACCCAGGGTCGCAACCATCACCGCTTTAATGGTATGCATTCGGTTCTCTGCCTGGTCAAATACAATACTTGCCGCCGATTCAAATACCTCGTCCGTCACTTCCATTCCGCCATGCAGATCGAATTCCTTCGCCATCTGCTGACCCAGCGTAGTCTGGTCGTCGTGGAACGCCGGCAGACAGTGCAGGAACTTGACATCCGGGTTACCCGTCAGCGCCATCATCTGGCTGTTCACCTGATAGCCACGCAGCAGGGCGATACGCTCGGCCCACTTCTCTTTGGCTTCGCCCATCGACACCCAGACGTCGGTGTAGATAAAGTCTGCGCCCTTCACGCCCGCCGCGACATCTTCGGTGAGGGTGATTTTGCCGCCGTTCTTTTCTGCCAGCGCGCTGCACTCCGCCACCAGGCGCTCTTCCGGCCAGCAGGCTTTGGGTGCCACCAGGCGCAGATCCAGCCCGGTCAGCGCGGCTGCTTCCAGCATCGAGTTACCCATGTTGTTACGCGCATCGCCGGTATAGACCAGCACCATCTCGTTGAACGCCTTGCCCGGCAGATGTTCCTGCATGGTGAGCAGGTCCGCCAGCAGCTGGGTGGGATGGAACTCGTTGGTCAGCCCGTTCCACACCGGCACGCCAGCAAATTCCGCGAGGGTTTCGACAACTTCCTGGCCATGGCCGCGATACTGAATGCCGTCGTACATCCGGCCCAGCACCCGCGCGGTATCTTTAATTGATTCTTTATGCCCAATCTGGCTGCCGCTCGGCCCGAGATAAGTGACGCGTGCGCCCTGGTCAAATGCGGCAACTTCGAAAGAGCATCGTGTACGGGTTGAGTCTTTTTCGAAGATGAGCGCGATGTTTTTGCCAGTAAGTTTCTGTACTTCTGTCCCTTTTTTCTTGTCGGACTTCAGCTGTGCTGACAGGGCAAGCAGAGAGGTGAGCTGTGCAGGGGTAAAATCGAGCAATTTCAGGAAATGTTTTTTATACAGTTCAGACATTTTATCCTCACATGGCAAAGGCCACTTATTGAATTAAAATTCACTTTATCTGTATCAATATTCACTTGCAACCCCGTTGCACAAATCTTTCTTACAAAGGTGGAGGCAAACACATCCGTGTGTGAAAATAGAAGTATCTGCCGCACTTTAAAGAGGAACGAGCCATGGCAAACCCAGAACTGCTGGAAGAACAGCGCGAAGAGACGCGACTGATTATTGAAGAACTGCTGGAAGATGGCAGCGATCCGGATGCGCTCTACACCATCGAGCACCATTTTTCTGCGGATGATTTCGAAGCGCTGGAGAAACTGGCGGTGGAAGCGTTCCGTCTGGGTTATGAAGTGACCGAGCCGGAAGAGCTGGAAGTGGAAGAGGGCGACACCGTCATCTGCTGCGATATCCTGAGCGAAGGCGCGCTGAAGGCAGAGCTGATCGACGCCCAGGTTGAACAGCTGATGAACCTGGCCGAGAAGTTTGAAGTGGAATACGACGGCTGGGGCACCTACTTCGAAGATCCGAACGGCGAAGAGGGTGACGAAGACGACGAAGATTTCATCGACGAAGATGACGACGGCGTGCGTCACTAAGTGTTATTTGCGGCAGCTTCGGCTGCCGCTATCTTAAGGCAGAACATGGATTACCCGCAGATACTTGCCCCTGTTTTAAACTTCCTCCAGTGCCCGACCCCGCAAGCATGGATTGATCAAGCCCGCGACCCGGCGAACCTGCCGCTGCTGCTCACCGACCATATGGTGTGCGAGCTCAAAGCCGCCCAGACCGCGCTGTTACTGGTGCGTAAATACGTCGCCGACGAGAGCGGGGCCGACGCGCTGCTCGAGTGGCTCAAGCCCTACGAAGCCTTCACCTTCCGCGAAGGGCCGGAACCGGACTTTGTCGCCCTGCACAAGCAGATTGGCAAAAGCGTGATGCCGAAGACCGACGACCCCTGGGGCCAGGCGCTCATCGACAGCATGGTGCTGCTGATTAAAGAGGAGCTGCACCACTTCTGGCAGGTGCGCGAGGCGATGCTGACCCGCAACATCCCCTACGTCAAAATCACCGCCAGCCGCTACGCCAAAGGGATGCTGAAAGCCGTGCGCACCCACGAGCCGCTAACGCTGATCGACAAGCTCATCTGCGGGGCCTATATCGAAGCCCGCTCCTGCGAACGCTTCGCCGCGCTGGCGCCGTTCCTCGACGAGGAGTTGCAGAAGTTTTACCTGTCGCTGCTGCGCTCTGAGGCGCGGCATTATCAGGACTATCTGACCCTTGCCCAACAGGTCAGCGACGAGGATATCTCTTCCCGGATACAGCTTTTTGGTGAAATTGAAGCCACACTTATCTCAACACCGGATAACGAGTTTCGCTTCCATAGCGGCGTGCCGGTGTAAACCGGCATAGCTAAAGGATTAAGGATGCGTAACGATGAGAAGAGCGTGGACACCTATAGTCGCAGTGGCAGTTATCTCCGCAGCAGTAGCCTTCTGGGTTTATTACGACAAGCAACGCCTGCAGAACACCCCCGATCACCGGCTTGATACCACCCTCAACGCCATGCCCGCCTGGCAGGTGCTGAAAGAGCAGGACCCCAGGTTTGTGACCCGTATCCGCGAGCAGATCCTCACTATGCAAAAAGCGGGCGATTCTGAGCAGGACATTATCGACGTGGTCCAGCCGCAGATCCTTAGCCTGCAGATGTCGCGCCTGCAATACGCCCCCGACGCGAATGCGGTGGCGTATATGAAGATCAACATGGAGCAGACGGCCGCCATTCAGAAGGTGAGTGACGACGCCTGTTTTCGTTTCCTGTTCCCGGGCGTGAAGGGGGGTATCAACCCGATGCGGGTGCTGGATAAAGACCTGATGCAGCGCCGCATGCAGGCCGACGCCGAAATGATGCGCGCAGGCTGGAGTAACGATCGCCACACCGTGACTCCGGAAGAACACGCCGCCGCGGTGGAGGATGTGCGCCCGATTATGCAGGAGCTCACGGTTCAATACGGCAAGGATATCCGATTGCTGGTGATGCCAGAGAACGCGGTGGGCAAAGAGAAGCTTGCCTGCGAGATGGTGCAGGCGATGTGGGGCAAGGTGCTGAAGCTGCCGGAGCAGAAGGCGGCGAGGGTGATTCGGATGGCGGTGACGGAACTGGATTGACGGGAGCGCTGGTTTTTTGGGCACTTAACGCGGTTTAGCGCGTCGCCGCTTGCATGGCGGCGCGCGACAGGTATAATCCACAACGTTTCCGCATCCCCTTCAGTGCCGAAGTGGCGAAATCGGTAGACGCAGTTGATTCAAAATCAACCGTAGAAATACGTGCCGGTTCGAGTCCGGCCTTCGGCACCAAGTCACTAAATTCATTACAATACAGCTGCTTAGACAATAGAATCTCTCTCTTTTGCCTGTAAGAAATGCTCTGTTATGTCCCTTGAAAAGCCGCTGTGGTTGATAGTGGTAATTGGGATGCTAACTCATAGCAGCGTGTAGTTCCAGGCGTCAAACACGTACTGACTCAACTTGAAAGCTACGACGTAGCCACCAGTTCTAAACAATCCAAAAAACTTTTAGTGAAGCGCATTTTAGCCTGATGCCCCTATTCTGTCGCCGTCCTGAGACGCCGCAGGGGATAAACAGGTTTATGGTGGTCACGGTACTTGCAGACCATATGCAAGCTCTGCCAGCGGTTCCGCTGTTGTTTTACCACTAATGGTGCTCTATGGATTCTATTGCGGTATGTTTCATGAAAGTGCGCGGGGGTCATTCCCGCGCATCCGGTGCTTTACGGTAAGTATTTAAGTATTTCTGCTGCCCAGTTTATACGATGGATGACACGGGCATGGTGTAAGTTTCCGTCCAGTATTTCGGCTTTGGTTAGCTGGGATAACTGCTGCCAATTATTGTTAAGTATATAAGTTGCGTTATTACATTGTGAGCTTTCTAGCACGTAAATGTTTTGGCCTGTGAACCCAAATATCACGTAGCCCTGGAACCCAGCTTGCCCAACCGCTACAAAATCTGGTTTTTTACTATTGATAAGTTCAAGTCTGCCTTCAACAACAGCGGTATTGCCCTTTCCCCTGATCTTAATAGCTGAAAGGATTTTTGAACCGATAGTACTCCAAGGCTGTTGACCCTGAGGCAGAAGGCTCCAGTTTAGTTTTATAGATTTACTTTTAACAATGGTATTAAGTTGGTCATCAACAGTTTCGCACAACCCAAAAAGCTCTAAAAAAAGATTAATGCAGTGGGCCACTAACTCTTTGTTGTCTGCTGTCAAAGTTAACTTTGGAGAGATGATCAACTTCTCCCCTTGCAGATTCTCTACAATCTTTAACTCTATGCTTGGTGGAGGGGTGAGGATTCTCTTGTAGCGCTTATATTCAATTTCACGAGTGTCAGTAACTTCTTGCGTGTCCCCCCCTCCGATCCACTGCTTTCTGGTCCATGAAATTTGTCTGTATGCAATTTCTTTAGGTGCCGTTTTGTCAGGTACTGATTTACCATTCGCATTGAATCTGGTTATTGGCCCTAAAATTTTGGGGAGGACTTCTTCACCTAAAGCTCTTTGACTTGAGAAACCAATAGAGTCCGTTTTCCTCGCGTCTGGCAAAGAGTGGGCAATGTAGATATCACGGCTATCAAAGTTAGGTATGTAATTATCAATATTTCGAATACGCTTTTTCTGAATAAGCATGGATCGTTCCTTTTGATTTTATCTTACTGTTTACATAACCAACCAGGCCGGGCACAATCGAGCCGTTAGAAACGATAGTGAGGCTAACAATCGTTATGAGTTTGCAGACTCATGGCGGTCATGCTTCATAGACCGGATTCACGCAGGTGAGTTCGGTTTTTTTATGCCCATCATTTATACATGAGCACAACATATAGAGTGTGTTAATAGTATAACCCCCTACATGTTCAGCATTCTAGATAGGATTCTTTGCAGTACAAGAGTTGATTTTAAGGTTAAATTGAGGTTGTTAAAAAGAAATTTCGACCAACCCTACGTGCCGTAAGGCTTAGACGATATGTCAATGTTTCAGAAAAAAAGATGAAAATTTGATCGAGTGCTGATTTCTTCAGCATGAGAACAGGAGATTGAACCAAAATATTGCAAAGTATTGAACAAAACGGGAACTGCCTCGTATCTTAATAACCAAGACGAATGCAGTTTAAATAATCTAAGTCAGCTCTCAAAAGTCCTTCATGAACCCGAACCAAAAATTGCACATCTTAAATACCCACCGCAAGTGGCTCTCAGGGGCTTGTACGCATGAAGTAATGTGGTTGTTCTGGTTGATGCAAGGTTCTGCAAGCCGGATTCTACTTTAAGCCCATAGCTGAATCCCCGGTTTGCATAGTTACACACTTATGGTTGCCCCTCCCTCAACGATTAAGGCTTCAACTTTCGCGGGCTGTATATCAATTTACCATCCTCAGTGGCGTTTATGACCCTGTTTCGCGTTCTGACCGTGAGGCTGCGGGTTAGGGTTACTCTTCTCTTTAAACGCTCAATCACTCCTGAATCTCCATTGTCAAAGCATTTTGCGTTAATGCTGGGTGCTGATCTTGCCGATGTTATTGTTTTGGTGTCATCAATCGTTCCATTATCTGGAGGGCTATCTGACTGAGTTACGAAAAAATCTAAGGGGGGATTGCATTTTTGATTTTTCAGACAAATATACTACTCCCCTTGCACAAAAAAATGAAATGATTGCGCTTGTAAATATAATTGAAATAATCAATTTATTTCCTGAAAATGGAATTGATAATTTAAAGTAAGACAGAATCCAACTTGGAACTATATATAAAAATATAACGGATGATGCGAAGCCAGCTATCATTCCTGTTTTAGCTAGTTCAATACGTTCATTTTTAGTTAACCCGGGTACTACTTCTGCATGACATCCTAGGCAAACAAATTTTCCTAGCCCCACAACTGTTCCGCAGAAAGGGCAAATCCATCCCTCCTCTTGATTATCGTGGAAGTGTGAATTGTTAAAGGGTGTTTCTTTTTTTGGAAGCCGTTTAACTTCGCATTCTGCTTCAAATTCAGCTTGGATTTTCCATTCATATAAACGTTTCACTGGATAATTTAAGTAATCAGTATCAATGAAATGAGCACAATTTTGGCATAACCAAATACCATTTTCGGCTGATCTCCGTTGTTCAGCTGTCAGTGATGGGTCAAATCTGGCACCACCTGGAGAAGCGGCAGTAATGTGAGCTGCAACGCCAGTCTTAGTTGATTTCTCTGGATGCGCATTAGGTCCAGAAGTTAGCACCCTACAATCAGGATTTGAACATCTGTTTCCAGCCCTGTCTTGTCTTGCTCTTTTTGTTTTCTCGATAAACACATCGCTTATTATTCCCCTCCATTTTGATACCAAAGACAAGTATGTATATCAGCATAATAACACTATCATTCAAGATAATCGATTGGCAATGTATTACTTTTATTGAATATTTCAAACGTTACCGTAACACTGCAAAGTAAGGCTTTCAACACACCTTACTTTGCAGTGTTAAGGTATTAAAAAAGGCTTTGCATATCTCTTTTACAACTTATTTCTCTCTGTCCCATTGCGTGAAATAGCGCTTCAATTTTTCCACGGTAAAACGCCATTTGGGAGTCGTTGGCTTACAGACCGTGTTTTGATTGCCAAAGAAACCTACCTCATTCACCGCTTCGAGATCGGATCGGGTTTCCAGCCATTTTACAGGAACAAAATATTCTGACTTGTCGGGATCGTCTGCATTCTGGCGATACAGATCACTGTATTTAAGAACATCTATTGCCGGCATTTCGCCGTGTTCCGTTTTGATCGTAAAGCTGCTGGCTGGTTCGACCGCGCTCTGAACCATGCCGACGCCTACGTAACCCGTTGCTGGGATTTTTACCCAAACGCGGTCGCCCGGCTGAAGCTGTTTTAAAGTCTGACTATACCAGCTTCCACCACCCGCACTGATAAAGCCATATCGACGTGCCTCTTCCCAGACGCGGCTTTGCGGATCGCCGAACGAGACATAAAACTCGCCATTCCAGGGTTCCTTAGCATTGGCGCTTGTTCCGGCAGTGGCCTGCGCGGCATTGGTTTGCGTTTCACTAGGGTCGATAAGCCAGGCACGACTCAGGAACTGCTCGTCACCATGTTGGAATACTTTGAAGAAGAGGACGTTAATCGAAATACCATTCTTACTCAGATAGTCGACGATACGCTCAGTGGAGGGATCCAGCTCTGCCGCCACGATAATGATTTGATGCGACTGGTTGAGCGACTCTTCTTCCAGTGCAGCATTAAAGCGTTGCTTAAATGCCTCACCGAGATTTCCGCCACCAGAAAATTTTTCATAAATCTGCGACAGGCGATCGGCGGTTAAATCATCCACCCAGGAGGCGTAATCCAGCGCTTGGGCAACGACTTCACGCGGTGTGCGGTCGCGTTTAAGCTCAATCAGGATCAGTGAGGCATCCGGCGCAATCGCCAGCAGATCGATACGCCCTTTATCGAGCGTATTTTCCTGATGGCCGATGATCATCCACTGGTCAGAGAGGATAGTGGGGTCGTTTAAAATCATCTTCTCCAGCAGTTGTTCACTGGCGAGTTTGCTGATGGTTAACGGCTGGGGAGTCTCTCCTACCCGCCAGATAGCATGATGAACCGGCATCGTCTGTTCCTTAGTTTAATGCTGCGTGGATGAGGGCATCCGCCAGGTGGAGCTGGGTTTGTTGGGCGGATTGCAGGCGGGATTGAAGGGATTCGCAAAAACTCAAAAGAATATCAGTCTTTTCTACAATCTCCTTCTGCATTGATAAAGGTGGAAGGGCTAATTTTAAATTTGATAATTCAGAAGAATTAATATTCTTTACGCCCGTAGTTGTTCTGATCGGCTTCTCTATTTGATCGCGGATAAAGAAGGTCTTCATCATTAGTGATATATATTCAGCACATACCGAATCACTAAACATCCTTGCACGGATTAAATAACCAGCATAAGCATGATCAACTAAAGTTTGTCGTAATAAAGTACACTGACCAACGATGCTTAGACTTCCATTTGAACGAATGAAAATTAAATCGTCTTTTTTTAATGATAACTCTTTCACTTCATGCTTTGATAGCTTACCAAACTTCATATCTTCTAAAGATATTTCGCCTCCAACCACGTTGGGAATTCTCAGGACAGGATATCCATTAGTTGAATAATCACATTTCTGAGAAGTTCCATACTTTAACTCTGCTAAAATTTCACCAAATCGAATCCACACCCATCCCTGTGGCAACTCAAACGGTTTCTCAACATCACTAATCGGCGGCAAAGGTTTTTGCTTTTTAATTTTGCCTTCTTTAACCAGTTGCGCTTTTTCCTGCTCAATGCGTTTAAGCAGCTCAGAAGCCGGTTCGTCGTTAGGATCTTGCGGCACCAGTTTACCCATCACAGCCAGTTGCAGAATAGTCTGCTTAAGCGCACCGATACTCGCTTCGGTGGTAAATAACGTATCGAAATGCTGGCTGATTCGCGCCCAGTTTTCGGCAAGTTCTTTGGCATTTTGGCTATCGGTCAGCGTTACCAAAAGCGTCTCAACCAGCTGCTGATGGGCTTCCAGACTGGTCAGAGATTGTTGTTCCAGTTGGTCGCAGAGGGACATAAGCTCTGCTGCTTTGTCGTTTATCCTTTCCTGTTCATTTTGCGGAGGGAATGGAACTAAGAAAGAAGTAACAACGGAAGAATTTAATTCTGCCTGATTTGTTGTACCAGATAATAATGTTTTCGAGTGTTTTGGATCGAAACGCTGCTGTACCCCATAAGTGGATATATAGTTACTAATAAACTGTCCGTTATCTCTAACTGTTCGAATTAACGTAACATGGCTATCGATAACAAGTTTTCCTTTAACTATAGGGAGATAAATAACTCTACCAGCCGTACCACCAGCACCAGTTGAGTTCCAAAGGACATCCCCATCTTTCAAAAAGCGCTCTTCAGTGTATGAATGAATAGATTCATCCGTTATCCAACGAGATTGTTCTAATTTAAAACCACTCCATTGTACACATTTCTGAGATACAACTTTTACAGAACCGTGTTCAGCATACTTTGGACCTTTTCCTCGTTGTATGTACTTACTGATATCACTCAACCTTGCCCACTTCCACCCCACCGGCAACTCAAATGGCTTCTCATCTTCACTAATCTCAGGCAGCGGTTTCTGTTTTTTAATTTTACCCTGCTTCACCAGCTCGGCTTTCTCAGCAGCAATACGCTTTAACAGCTCAGACGCCGGTTCATCATTCGAGTCCTGCGGCACCAGTTTGCCGCGCACCGCCAGCTCTAGAATCAGCTCGCGCAGTTTCTTAATGCCATAGAGGTCGATTTTGCCGTTACTGCCACGCCCGGCCGTGGAGCGGGTTTGCAGCGCAGAGGACCAGATATCGATATGGTCGGTGATCAGCTTCTCTACGGTCATCAGTTCGCCCCCTTGTTGCCCGCCAGAGCTGCACCAAGAATATCGCGCAATTGGTTACGCAGCTCGCTGATGTCTGCCTGCTGTTTCTGGTACTTCGCCAGCAGTTCATCCGGATCGTGGCTGATGGTTTCACCCTGGTACGGGTTCTTGATATCAAGGTTGAAGTTACGGGCGATGATGTCACCGATGCCCACTTTCCACGCCTGGTTGTTTTCTTCGCGGCTGGCAAAATCGTCAGCTTCATTCCCCCACCAGTCGATTTCCGCCTGGAACTCTTCAAACTTCATCGGTTTGGTTTTGCTGTAGTTCTTCACGCCGTCCGGGTACGGATGCTCGTAGAACCACACATCTTTGGTTGGCTGGCCTTTGGTGAAGAACAGAATATTGGTTTTGATACCGGTGTACGGGTTAAACACGCCGTTCGGCAAGCGCACAATGGTATGCAGGTTGCACTCTTCGGTGAGCAGCTTTTTGATTTTGGTTTTTACACCTTCACCAAACAGCGTGCCGTCTGGCAATACCACCGCCGCGCGGCCTTTGTCTGCCAGCACTTCGATAATCAGTTGCAGGAACAGGTCGGCGGTTTCGCGGGTCTGCATCTCTGCCGGGAAGTTCTTCTCAATGCCGTCTTCTTCAGTGCCGCCAAACGGTGGGTTGGTGACAATCACATCAATCTGCTCATCCCAGGAAGAGAGAGGCTTGTTGAGCGTGTTGTCATGACGGATTTGCACCGGTACTTCAATGCCGTGCAGCAGCATATTTGTGGTGCACAGCAGGTGTGGAAGCTGTTTTTTCTCGACACCGTGAATTTGCTGTTGCAGGGTTTTATGGTCTTCGGTGGTTTTAACGTAGTTGTCTTTTACATGGTCGAACGCGCAGGCCAGGAAGCCGCCGGTTCCGCACGCCGGGTCCATAATCGACTCGCCGAGTTTCGGGTCTATACGGTTGACCATAAAGCGCGTCACGGCACGCGGGGTATAGAATTCGCCCGCATTCCCGGCGCTTTGCAGGTCACGCAGGATCTGCTCATAGATGTCACCAAACAGATGGCGTTCCTGGCTGCTGCTGAAGTCAATTTCATTGAGCTTGTTTATCACCTGACGCAACAGCGTACCGTTTTTCATGTAGTTGTAGGCATCGCTGAACGCCTGCTTGACCACAAAGCCACGCGGGTTCTTATCGATCGGTGCGGTGAGGTTTTTCAACGTAGGGAACAGATCGTCATTCACAAATTCCAGCAACGCATCACCGGTGATGCCCTCGCTGTTCGCCGCCCAGCTACGCCATAGGTAGCGCTGCGGAATAGGGAACTGGTAGTCATCCTGCTCCAGTTCCAGCTCTTCTTCCTGAGTATCAAAAATCTTCAAAAATAGCAGCCATGAAAGCTGCCCCAGACGCTGGGCATCGCCGTCCACACCGGCGTCTTTACGCATAATGTCCTGAAGAGATTTAATGACTGAACTAATCGACATGTTTTCTTTCCATACTTAAAAAGGATGCCACCGGTCGCAGTTGCGGCCAGTGGCAATAAATTTACGTGTTATTAGGCTGAGCGCGGCGGAAGCTGGTAGATTTCGTTTTCCAGTTCGTTAACGGCTTGCTCATACGCCTTTTTGTCGCCAAAGCGGGTTTTGATGATTTCTATCGGACGCCCCAGCGTATCGAATGGCTTCAGTTTGAGTACCTGAACGTCCTCAATTTCCTGAACGCCTTCATCGGCGTACTTATCCAACAACGTGTTAAGTACCTGCTGTGCTGGCTCGGCGTATTTGGTGAAGTAATTGCGCTTACGCACATTGGCCACGCGTTCCTGACGGGTTAACGGCGGCTGACCGTACACCACATGGCAGAGCAAATCAAACGGGTCGAGATCTTTACCCACCTCTTCGGCCAGCACGTCCCACAGAATCCCCAGTTGCTCCAGTTCTTCGATGATTGCCTGCTTGCGAGGTGCCTCCTGCCATTTGCGCACGAAGCTATCCAGCGAGGCGTACTCGTTGTCTTTCAGCATCGTTTTGCGAGTGTAATCCTTGAAGGATTCAGTGACCAACTTGCCGTCAGAATCGTAATATTGAACGCGCTTCGCCAGTACTTTCACCGCTACGCCATTCACATAGAATTTGCGGACTTTGTCTGCATCATCGCTATGAAACTCACCATTTCCGGAATGGTTGTCGCGGCTAACGTGATACTCAGCGGCGTCTTCTCGCACTTCACTGGCAGGATTATCCCCATCATCGTTAGTGTTTTCTTCGTCCAGCCGCTCATTGAAGTCGGAACTTTCATCGGAGATATCGTCAGGTTTTACCACCAGCACTTTTTCTGGCAGGCCATCAAAGCGTGGGTCGGCAAACAGCTCGGTCGCCTTTTTGAAGTCGAGAATAGTGAACCACAGCTTGGCGTGTTTTTCGTTGATGCGTGTGCCGCGCCCGATGATCTGTTTAAACTTGGTCATCGACTGAATGTTTTGATCCAGTACCACCAGCTTACAGGTCTGCGCATCAACGCCGGTAGTCATCAACTCTGACGTTGTCGCAATAACAGGGTAAGCTTTCTTAGGATTAATAAAGTTATCGAGTTGCGCCTTGCCGATGTCATCGTCGCCGGTGATCTTCATCACGTACTTTTCGTTCTTCAACACCTGCTCGGGGTTGAGCATCACCAGCGCGTGGCGCATGCGGTCGGCATGATTGATGTCGTTGCAGAAAACAATGGTTTTATCCATAGGATTGGTGCGTTTCAGGTAATCGGTGATGGTCTGCGCTACCAGCATGGTGCGTTCATCAATGACCAGTTTGCGATCAAAATCTTTCAGGTTATAGATTCGGTCTTCAATCTCTTCGCCGTACTTATCCAGCTGGCCTTTGACGGGTCGCCATCCCTGGACATCAACATCGATGTCAACGCGCACGACTTTATAGGGGGCGAGAAATCCGTCTTCTATACCCTCTTTCAGCGAATAGGTGTAAATCGGCTCACCGAAGTAATCGATATTGGAGACGTCTTCCGTTTCTTTTGGCGTTGCCGTCAGACCGACCTGAGTGGCACTGCCGAAATACTCCAGTATTTCTCGCCAGGCGGAATCTTCGGAGGCGCTGCCACGGTGGCATTCGTCAATGACAATCAGGTCGAAGAAATCAGGCGCCACCTGTTTATAGGCTTTCTGATGTTCTTCTGGTCCGGTAATGGCCTGGTACAGCGCCAGATGCACCTCATAGGCGGGATCGATAGTGCGTCCGGAGACTTTGGTCATTGCCGCGCCGAAAGGCTGGAAATCATTGTTTTTAGTTTGATCGACAAGAATATTGCGGTCCGCGAGGAAGAGGATGCGTTTTTTGTTTTTGGCCTTCCACAGCCGCCAGATAATCTGGAATGCGGTATACGTTTTACCCGTACCGGTTGCCATGACAAGCAGAATGCGATTCTTTCCAGCTGATACAGCATCTACCGTTCGGTTGATCGCCTGCATCTGATAATAACGGGGTGATTTTCCGCTGCCGTCGTCGAAATAGTCCTGGCTGATAACCGGCAACTGCTCCTGAGTGAACCCTTTCCAGACACAGTATTTTTGCCAGAGCTGCTCAGGCGTTGGGAAGTCACTGAGGGCAATTTCGGATTCGAGCTGCTGCGTATTGGTTTTATCGTGGAAGATGAACCCGTCACCGTTGGAGGCAAATACAAAGGGAACATCGAGCAGGCTTGCGTAGTCCATTCCCTGCTGCATCCCTTTACTGATGGCGTGCTTGTTAGCCTTGGCTTCGATAACTGCCAACGGCAAGTTCGGCTTGTGGTACAGCACGATATCGGCAGATTTAACTTTGATACGTGAGGCCAGTTTGCCACGCACTACAATTTTGCCATCACGCAGTTTTACTTCCTGCCGGATTTGTGTCAGGTCGTTCCAGCCAGCATCCTTAACGGCAGGAAGAATAAATTTGGTGATAATGTCCGTTTCAGTCAGATGTGCTTTGTTAACGCCAGCCATAGCAGAGCTCTCAACAACATAGGATTAGCTCTGATTTTACACAGATTAGTGAGTCAGGTAATGACCTGGAACGATGTTTTGGGCTGATATCGACAAAATCATTATGCTTTCCACGACCATACCTGAAATCTCACCAATGACACAAGCAAGTAAGCTAAAAGCAATTGCCTTTACATAGCAGAAAGGACTGGCATAGTTCGAATGTACAAATCATTCTGCGGAATAATGATATTAGCGCTGTCAAAAATTAATGAATTGGCTGTGGTGATCAAGAAATATTATCAAATTTCGTGGTAATGTTTATTTTTTTATGGAGGATGTCATGGATAAGGTTTTCGATATTTTAAATGGATGGTTGGTGACAGCAGTGTCTAGTGGCGTCATTCAGGTTACACAGGTTTTGCTTTTTATCGCTATTATCAGTGTGTTAGCCCTTTTGTTCTGGAAAATACGTAGCATAACTGCACTTTTTAATGCCGTTAGAAACTCAAAAATTAATGAGTATCAACGTTTGCTGAATCAATATGAATTGCATGATAAGGATCGTGAATGTTTAAATAACGAAATTAAAAGGATAATACGGTACCGCACCTCTGGGATCTCAGATGTTGCAAGGCAGAAAATAGTATGGATGCTTCTGGATAAAAATAAAGATATAATACCAATAAATTTCTTTAAAAAGTTCAGGTCGTTTTTAGAGATAGAAAATAATGTATTAGTATTCAAGAAAGGGGTTTCATATTGGATTGAAAATGGAATTTATTTCTTTTATTCATTGCAATTTCTGTTTCTTTCAATTTTATGCATTGTGTTGGCTGTATATAGAAGTGAGCAAATTCCTGTGTGGGGACAGCTGATATTATACTCAGGAGCAGGTGTGACGTTAACGTTCTTTATTGCATATGCGAAAATGATACCTCGTGCTAAAGAATGTACCTTGCTAAATGAAATTTTAAACACTCAGCATGACATAACTGAGTAAGTTTTTTCCAAGGGAGTCAGCAGTAATGTTATGAACACTACTTGTCATGACTCCCGCGATAAAAATTATTTATTAAATAAAATAGATATTCAGATTTTACTAAATTTATTATTACTAAATAAAAGACTATTTTATAGATCTTCATCTCTTCCCTAAAATTCCATTAACCCAAACCTCAGTCCTGTGAGGACGCTTATCCTTTGTCGTCCATAGCTCAAAAATCTCGATTTTCTTTATTTCCCGTATCAGTGCCTGCAACCCCACCTCATCCATATCCGTAAACCTCCTCCCATCCACCTCCCGCTCCCCATCCCCATACTTAAACGACACATACCAAACCCCGCCCGGCTTAAGCGCATCCGCAAGCTTCCGCATCACGTCCGGCAACTCCACAGCCGGAACATGCAAAAGCGAAGCACAGCACCAAATCCCGTCAAACTCTTCCTTCCAGTCCACTTCTGCAAAGGTCATCAACTGAACCGGCAACCCGGTATACTCCCGCGCCAGCTCAACCATCGCCGAAGACGCATCAAACGCCTCCACCTGATACCCCATCTCCAGAAACGCCTTTGCATCGCGCCCGGAGCCGCACCCCGCATCCAGCACCCGAGCCCCAGGCGCAAGATGTTTGGTAAAGGTCTCGTAGAGTGAGGACATATCGACATTCACCGTTCCGTCGAAGAAGGTCTGTGCATTGTCCTGATAGTATTTAAGCGTCATTAGAATGTGGCCTCGCCTTCGGCTTTCGGTTCCCAGGTATGGAATAGCCTCACTTTGGCAGCGTTCCAGTTATTTTCAAGAAAGTTTTTCCGCGCGGCGGGTTGCTTTCCGGTCTGCTGGACAATGGTTTCATGCAGCGGAAGTTTGCTCTGGATAAAATACTCGTTGCGGGCATTCAGCCGTTCCAGGAGTCTGCTTCCCGGCAGGCGAGCAGATTTGCCCTCAACGCCGCGATTGCAGCATTTGCAGGCTAGGACCAGATTCCACACCCCATTGATATTGGCTACCGTATCGCGTGCCGCCCAGGGAATAAAGTGGTCAACGTCGGCCAGGTCAGGATCGCCCGGTGTCAGGCTGATGGGTTTGAAGCAGTAGAAGCAGCGTCCTTTCTGATAGCCGTTAAGGCTATCGCGACAGCTGGTGATATTTACCCGACGCGCGTTCACATGGCTAAACAGCAACTGATTATCTTCGTCGAACTCTACGCCAATAATGTTGCGGGAAACCCCCATCGCCCAGGCCTGTTCGACCAGATTCCAGCGCGCAGTGGTTTCAAAAGCCAGGTTCTGGTACTGCTGGCGTTCGCCCAGATGAAAGAAATTATCCGTCAGGCGGATGCCGTTATGGGTCTTACGCTCATCAATGAAAAAGCGTTTTTCGATCTCGCCGCCATTCACATTGTGAAAGGCATCAATCACGTTGGCAAAACCACGCCGTACCGTAGTTTCAATCAGTTGGTTATGAGAAACCTCGGCGTTATTAAACTGCGCGCAGGTATCCAGAAACTGGCTGCGGCTCGAGGTGATCTGCTTTGGAGCGTGTTTCAGATGTTCGCAAAGATGGCGGCTGAACGGCACGGCGAGTTCGTCAAGGGTGATGATGTCGCTGCCCGTTTTATCAATCTCATACAGAGCATGGGCAAGCGCGAACTTGTACGATGCGACGTTCTTTCCAAAAAGAATCACCCCGCGCCAGTAGTTCTCCAGCGTAGGGTCAGCCTGGTAAAATTCCATCAATGAAATCCTGTTACGGTGGGTGAGGTAGCTAACTACCGAAACCTGTAACAGGATCACACAATAAATGAATGGTGATGTAAACGGTGAATCTATGTATTTGGTGAATTTGTGACGTTTTACAGTTGAAGGGCGAACTCCAACACCTTTAATCAGGTGACCAAATTTACTCTGCTATTCCCATCACCTATATTTTAATGCTCTGCAAGCCGCTCTCAGGCAAGGAAAAATGACGCAATACTGGTGGAAAGATTTATTGGATCGGAACAATCGCTGGCAGGGGCTGGAGCTGACGGTTCGGGCTGAGCAGCATCCCGGTCATGCCATGGAGATGCTCAGCGGCCACCATGGGCGCATGGCATTGCAGTTTCAGGGCGAGACGCTGTTCTGGGCCACAGTGTTGAAAGATCTTTCCGGCGTCTGGCTGGTCTTTAACGCCGACCATCCCGGTCAGCAGGCGCTATTACCGTCAGTGACCTCGGCAGATGTGGAGTCGGTTAAAGCGCAGGGCGCGCAGGCATGGACAGGCGAATGGTGTCGCTACTTTGCCCGGCGGTTGATGGATTCGCCAGCGCCATTGCTGACTGCCGGCCGGTGGCTGTTAAGGCCTATGGCACCGGTAAGTCGCTCCGTGCAACCCTCTGTACCCATCGCAGACTGGCGTTTTGATTCCCCTGCCAGCGCCGGAAACATGGGCTGCAACTGGGTGCTCTATGGCGAGGACTTCCCTGATTTAGCGGATCCGCAAAAAGTCAGGCACGTAGACTGGTGGTGGGGCGGCAATTTGCTGTTGGGACGTTACCCGATAAACACCGATGCGGGGCGGCTGAAATGGTGGCGTAAAAAATGCCGTGAAGGCGCATTACCGCCAGTGTTGGTCCGGCACATTGCCGGGCTGGCGTCTTTTGTAATCCTTGATGGTCATTATCGTCTGCAGGCGGCCATTGCAGAAGGGATCCCACCGCAGTTTTTGGTGCTCAGTGAACTGCATGAGAGAGAGTTTCCCTCCGATCCGCAGCATCAGGAACGTATTGTCCGTGCGCTGGAGCTACAGCAACGTAAAAACCCCGCATGCAGCGTTGAGGGTATAAATCAGACGCTGATTAATCTCTATGATACCCGCTATCTCTATGCTGCTACCCATAGTCGCGCCCTGCTTGGCGACGGAGAAAACTGGGCGCGGGAAGTTGAGGCTTATTTGCATAAACATCAGCTTGGGGAATATCTGGGAAGGATCCTTGAGCGGGTGGAGGTTTAGAATCGCAGGGAAGGTGCAATCCTGGGCATTGAGCCTCAAAGTTAAATTCCAGAAGAAAAAGCCATCTTCAAATCGGAGACAAAGATTTCCCATCTTGTCGCATACCAGACGGGGAGAATCATGGTGAACCTGAAAGGGTGTTCGTTGGCGATCATGAAGTGAAGAATACAGGCTTTCACCAGCGGATTAACCTAGGGTTCAGTGTCGTTTACGAAATCACATCCCCTTTGCAGGCGGCTGCTCTGAGGCTAAGAGCGCTGGCTCCGGCTTCAGTCCATCAGCAACCTTTAATAAATTGAGGTTATGCGTTTTTTAGGACTTTCAGGCGTGGGATGACATTTAATAAAAATGAATTAAATATTGGCTGTACGCGAGGCGTTAATTCAGTCCGATTTCCACTCACTTTGTTTTATATATGCAAGATGCGTCATGCTTAATGCCCCCAACTCCGTTTATTAGTAGTTGCCTAACCCGGGCGAAGCCATATCATTCTGCCGATAACAACTCTCAATTCAGGTAATAAAGATGAAAGACGCGTGGCTGGATACGTGCTCTACCACCATTCAAAACTTCGTGGAGCGTTCTACGAGGCTACAGCCAGATAATCTTGACCTGGAACTGGTCGAAAAAATTGATTTCGACTACCAGATTAACTTAAGTCTCCATTTTCGCATTGAGAAGACAGATCACACGCAGGTAGGAAGAGTCAGCGCCGGGAGCGGCACCCGCGTTTTTACCAGTAATTTCCAGTACGCCGAGGCGCTTCAGGCTGAAACCAGCGCGGTCTTGTCCCGTGCAGAAACACTGCGTGAAGCTCAGGCGCTGGTGCTTTCCCAGCCGTACGGGGCACTTGAAAAAGAGCAAGAGATCTATTCCCACCCAACGCGCCTCTGTTTAACTGAGAACTGCACTAACTGTCATGGTCGCGGACAGGTCAATTGCTCCTGGTGCTATGGCACTGGACGCGTGAGCTGCACCACCTGTGGTGGAAGCGGGCAGGTACTGGAACAGCGTAGCCATTTCGATCACTACACCAATCAGTATCGCACGGAGAGCCACTACCGGATGTGTTACACCTGCACAGGCGGTAAGGTGAACTGCGGCCACTGTAGCGGATCGGGAAACCAGCGCTGTTCACCCTGTGAGGGAACAGGCGAAACAACCCGCATTACCCGGCTTTCCAGCGTTGCCGTGCCCCAATACCAACTGATCTACCATCGTGAGGATGTGCCGAGGTTCATCAAAGATGGTCTCTACAAAGCGGGCATCCCGGAACTGGCGGATTATGGCGCCGTTGAGCTGGCAGATTCCAGTATTGATGAGGGGTTGCGTAACGTTAATTTTCTCTACAACGCCAGCGTACCCTTTGCCCGATTTACGAGTCAGCTGCGCCAGGCCCAGCTTGCTGCGCAGCCTGTTAACTGGATCGTTTACGGTCGTCGTCCGCAGATACTGGATGCGGGACATGTCGTTGAGTTGATGCTGAAAAACGATCTTAACGAGCTTGTCTATCGAACCACCAGAGTGAAATTGCTGAATCCGCTTGTTGCGGCGTGCAGCCGTAAAACGGTGGCCACCTTTATGGAATCGGAAGCCCATCAGGAGATGCTGGATGCGAACCGCAAGGGTAAATCCGGGGATATGCTCCGCGAAGCGATGAATCGTGGGGTTACGACGACCTATATTGATGAAGCCCTGACCAGCCTGCAAGCCATTACGCAGGCTGTGCAAAACTGGTCGGTGGTGAAGTGGGCAATCTTCAGCGCTGTCATTATCTATCTGTTTATGCCGCTTTATACCGCTTATGGCGATATCTGGTTCAGCGACATTGCGACAGGACGGGTCTATCTTACGCCGTTCCTGCGCTGGGATAATCAGCATAATTTACTCGCATCCCTGGAGGTACTGGCGCGTTACTGCGGCCTGTTTATTGCCATCGCTGCCATTGTTATCTCTTTCCTGGGGTATTTATGGCGCAGGGGCTGGGTCCGCTGGCGAATGGGCCAGCATCTGGCTAAGTGGGCGGTTAATCAGAAGATTTTACGTAGCGGTTGGTTTGTGAGTCTTCTTCTCACCAGCCTGCTTACTGTTTGCCTGCTGCTGTTTTTCCCGATCTGGGTGACAAATGAGGGAGAACTCTTTGGGCAGTACTCCTTAATTGAATTACTTCGCTGGGTTGCTCAGTTCTTAAGATAATACATCCAGGGCTCCCGGTATGTTTTCAGGGAGCCTTTCGTTTTATCTGTTTTCGTAACCAATAAAAAAGGCGCCCACCGGCGCCTTTCTCATTCAATCGCTGTCTTAAGCCTTTCGAAGCTTCCCGGATATCACCCCAACAAAGTCCATCACCTGCTGTTGCTCATGATCCGACAGTTGACTCACCTCACGCATCAGCGTCTCTATCTCCGGCTCTCCCTGCCGGGACGTCAGGATCATGCAGCCCTTCATTACCTTTACATCTACCTTCGTTCCGGTGCTGAACCCGGCTTCATTGAGCCACAGGCCTTTCATGATAAACGCCGGGATGCGGGTATAATCTCCATACCGCGTCGCATAACTTACGGTAAATACCCGGTCGTCAGCGGCAAAGACTTCTGGTTGCAGTGATTCTGCAATACAATCGATATCAGTCATGGTTACTATTCTCTTTCAATAGTGATTGTGATGAGCGATACGGGCATGTTGGCGCATGCCCGTATTGCGTTAAATAACACCTGTAAATCTAACCAGTGAATAAAAATAAGTCCAGATTAATATAAAACGTAATAAGCGTTATTCGGCTGCTTTCGAATATCCATTAAATATATAAATTCGCTGTGATTTATAATTTTACGCATAAGGAAATGATAAGTTATGACCGGGAATATCGAACAACGTATCTATGCGCTTGCCAGACATTATAACGGCGTGTACCTCATCAATAACGAGAAAAACCAGGAATTACTCAATGCCAGTACAGACCTCGATACGGATATGTTGCTGGATGTCGACGAAGCAGAAGAACTCATGGAGGAATTTTTTAGAGAATTTAACGTTGATAGAGGAAGCTTTAATATAAAGATTTATTATCCCGACGAGTTTTTTTCCTGGAATCCATTTAAGAAAACTGCCCCTGTTCCTGTTCCCGATTTTACGATTAGCATGTTGATCGAATCAGCCAGGGCTGGGAAATGGTTGTTCGACTAATCACAACCCATAGGTATCGCTAAAGCAAAGAAGTTTTATTGTTCCATAAACGGATTATAATTGCCTTATATGACCTGTTAATGGAACAAAGAGGCCTGTGATGGCAAAACCCTCTACCCGAACTTATTCCCGCCATAGCCGCGACGCTGCACGACTGCTGGGGTTAATGCTTCGTACTGCGCGTATTGAACGTCAACTTACCGTTGAAGAGCTGGCTGAGCGTGCGGGTGTCTCACGCGGGCTTGTTTATCGTGCTGAAGAGGGAGACATGGGGTGTGCAATTGGCGCGGTATTTGAACTGGCTACCATTTTAGGCGTTCCACTTTTTACCCCTGACCCGGCATCAATGGCATTACATACCGCAAACGCGGAGAAAACCTTATTGCTGATGCCGCGTTTAGTGCATCGTTCCAGAAAGGTGATAAATGATGACTTCTAAACAAACATGATCAGGCAAACGTGTGGATCTGGTTGCCTGGTGATTGGTGGGCAAAAAGGGAAAATCTGGATTTAGAGTCGACAGCAAAATCTTCAGCCCATCGCCCCCCTAATTATCGGAATCGGCGTCAACAAGTGCTGATACATCAGTTCCCCCGCCTTATCCGCATCGCGCGCCAGCACCGCGTCCATCAGCTTCTGATGCTCCACATTCTTCTCCTCCAGCATCGCAACAGACAAAACAGTCTTGCGCAGCCACACATACCGGTACCGCGCCGCCAAATCAAACAGCCGCTCCCGCATCTGCATCAAATAGCGCGACCCACACCCCGCCACAATCGCGGTATGAAACGCCTGATGGCGCTGGTCCCACTCGTCCAGCATCGTCTCGCTGGCATCGCGGGATTCCAGCTTGTTCAACAGGTGTGCCCGGGCGAGCAGCTCCGCTTCCCACTCTTCGCCGCCGCGTTCGATGGCAAGGCGGACCAGCATCGCCTCCATGTTGGCGCGTGCATCAAAGATATCGAGCAGCTCCTGTTCGGACATGGGTGCCACCCGGTAGCCTTTCTGGTTGATGACCGTCACCAGCCCTTCGGCAACCAGCTGCGACAGCGCTTCGCGCAGCGGGCCGACGCCCAGCTCATACCGGGAGGTCAGCAGGCTCATGCGCAGCTTCTCATCCGGGTGATAGACGCCGCGGATAATGTCGTTCTTCAGCCAGCGGTAGCCGTCGATGGCCGTCGCCTGGGAAATGATGGTCATGGTCCTGCTCCTTGAAGACTGCCCGGCCTGCACCGGGCATAAAGATTAACCCTGCTTCGCCTCGTCAAAACACTCGGCGATAATCGCCAGCCCCTGCTGAAGCTGCGCCTCTTCCACGGTCAGCGGCACCAGGATGCGCAGCACGTTATGGTACGGGCCGCAGGAGAGCAGGATCAACCCCTTGTCCCGCGCCCGGGCCACAATCTGCGCCGTCAGCGCAGCGTCCGGTTTATGGTGGTCGCCCTCTTCAAATAGCTCGATGGCGATCATCGCCCCCAGGCCGCGAACGTCGCCGATCTCCCGGTGTTTTTCAGCGATAGCCAGCAGGCCTTCACGCAGGGTGTTGCCCAGCTTATTGGCTTTGCCCAGCAGATCTTCCTGCTCGAACACCTTCATCACCGCCAGCGCGGCGGCGCAGGCGATGGGGCTTCCGGCGTAGGTGCCGCCCAGCCCGCCCGGGGCGATGGCGTCCATCACCTCGGCGCGGCCGGTAACGCCCGCCAGCGGGAAGCCGCCGGCAATCGATTTGGCGAAGGTGGTGATATCCGCCGCCACGCCCATCTGCTCCATGGCGAAGAAGGTGCCGGTGCGGCCTGCGCCGCTCTGCACTTCATCGGCAATCAGCATGATGCCGTGCTCGTCGCACAGGTCGCGCAGGCGCTGCATAAAGGCCGGGGAGGTGGCATAGAAGCCGCCTTCACCCTGGACGGGTTCGATCACGATGGCGGCGATATCTTCCGGGGCAGCATCGTTCTTGAAGATGCGATGGATGCTGGCGATGGCGTCGTCATCGCTGATGCCGTGCAGGGCGCACGGATAAAGCGCGCGATAGACGTGGCCCGGCATCAGCCCCATTCCCGCCGAGTAAGGGTTCACTTTCCCGGTCAGCGACAGGGTGTAGTGGGTGCGGCCATGGTAGGCCCCGGTAAAGGCGATGGTGCCGTTGCGCTTCGTGGCGGCGCGGGCGATTTTCACCGCGTTCTCCACCGCTTCGGAGCCGGTGGTCACCAGCAGGGTCTTTTTCGGGAAATCCCCCGGCACTTTCTGGTTCAGGGTTTCGCAAAGCTCCAGATAAGGTTCATAAGCCAGCACCTGGAAGCAGGTGTGCGACAGCTTTTTCAGCTGTTCTTCCACGGCGCTCACCACCTCCGGGTGCAGATGCCCGGTGTTCAGCACCGCAATCCCCCCGGCGAAATCAAGATATTCCCGGCCTTCGACGTCCCATACCCGGCAGTTCTCGGCGCGGGCGGCAAAGATCGGGTGGATCTGGCCCACGCCGCGGGGGATGGCATTGCTACGACGCTGCATTAACGCTTTATTGCTGCTCATTGAAATCTCCTGAAAGATTAAAGGCCGATGCACATATATTTGATTTCTAAGTAATCTTCGATGCCGTATTTGGAACCTTCCCGACCCAGGCCAGAGGCTTTAATGCCGCCGAACGGGGCCACTTCGTTAGAGATAATGCCGGTGTTGATCCCGACGATGCCATACTCCAGCGCCTCGCCGACGCGGAACACGCGGCTTAAATCGCGGGCATAGAAGTAGGCGGCGAGGCCGAACTCGGTGTCGTTAGCCATATGGATCACGTCCGCCTCATCCTTAAAGCGGAACAGCGGGGCCAGCGGGCCGAAGGTCTCCTCTCTGGCGACTTTCGCATCACCGGACACATCTACAAGAATAGTCGGCTGGAAGAAGTTGCCGCCGAGTTTATGCTGCGATCCGCCGGTGATAATCCGCGCGCCTTTCTCCACCGCGTCGGCAATGTGTTCTTCGACTTTCTCCACCGCCTTGCCGTCAATCAGCGGCCCGATGGTGACGCCCTGGGTCAGGCCGTCGCCAATCTGCATTTTTTCCACCGCCTGCTGGAGTTTTTCGGCAAAGCGATCGTACACGCCCTCCTGCACGTACAGGCGGTTGGCGCAGACGCAGGTCTGCCCGGCGTTGCGGAACTTGGAGGCCAGCGCCCCTTCCACGGCCTTATCCAGGTCGGCATCGTCAAAGACAATAAAGGGGGCGTTGCCGCCCAGCTCCAGCGAGACCTTTTTGATGTCCTTCGCGCACTGGGCCATCAGCTGGCGGCCAATCTCGGTCGAGCCGGTAAAGGAGAGCTTGCGCACCAGCGGGTTGCCGGTCAGCTCGTTGCCGATGTCGGATGCCGAACCGGTGACGACGTTAAACACACCCGCCGGAATGCCCGCGCGGCTCGCCAGTTCGGCCAGCGCCAGGGCGGAGTAGGGGGTCTGGCTGGCGGGTTTGAGGACCATGGTGCAGCCTGCCGCCAGCGCCGGGCCCGCCTTGCGGGTGATCATCGCCGCCGGGAAGTTCCACGGGGTGATGGCCGCCGTCACGCCAATCGGCTGCTTAATCACAATCAACCGCTTGTCCGCCTGATGGCCCGGAATGGTGTCGCCGTACACGCGTTTCCCCTCTTCGGCGAACCACTCTATAAAGGAGGCGGCATAGCTAATCTCGCCTTTGGCTTCCGCCAGCGGTTTGCCCTGCTCGAGGGTCATCAGTTGGGCCAGATCGTCCTGGTTCGCCATCATCAAATCGAACCAGCGGCGCAGAATGTTGGCGCGCGCTTTGGCGGTGAGCGCGCGCCAGGCGGGCAGGGCGCGGTTCGCCGCCTCAATCGCCTCGCGGGTCTCACCGGCACCCATTTTCGGCACGCTGCCCAGGGTCTGGCCGTTCGCCGGGTTGGTCACGGCAATCGTCTCGCCGCTGTGGGCGTCGCACCACTCTCCTTCTATATATGCCTGCTGGCGGAATAAGCTGGGATCGTTGAGTTGCATGATGGCTTCCTGTCTCAGAATGATTAACGGGTATACGCGGCGTGTAGTGGCTCTGCGCGACTGGCCGCCCGCAGCGCACGGCCGGGGTTGTGCTGGCTGGCGAGCAGGGTCTGCACCTTGCTGACAATATGCGCCCCGATGGGGATCGCCGAGGTCGCCGCCGGTGAGGGCGCATTACAGGTATGGATGGTGCGCGG
Organism: Leclercia sp. UBA5076; assembly: GCF_002416465.1. Taxonomy (NCBI): domain Bacteria; kingdom Pseudomonadati; phylum Pseudomonadota; class Gammaproteobacteria; order Enterobacterales; family Enterobacteriaceae; genus Leclercia; species Leclercia sp. UBA5076. The sequence continues at coordinate 366,310 of NZ_DIAO01000003.1, read as the reverse complement.
CGTGGTGACAAATAAAAAGTCGTCGATCAGCTTCCCTTCTGGCGAAACTGCCTGCGCCCTCACACCCGCAGGCCAGGGATGCAGATCCTTCAGGGTCAGGCTCGGGCAGTATTTTTGCACCTGGCGCAGGTAGCCGCTTCTGCACAGGGAGTTTTTCATCTCGCTTAAACCCGAGAGAAGGTTGTTTTGCAGCACCCGGCGGATGCCCGTTGAACCCAGAATTTCCAGCATATCGGTGAAGGAGAGATCGCTCTTGCGATAGCCCTCGCGCTTAAAGGCGAGCACTGCGTTGGGCCCCACCGTGACGCTGCCGTCGATCATCCGGGTGAGGTGCACGCCCAGGAACGGCATGGCCGGATCCGGGATCGGGTAGATAAGGTGGTTCACGATCTGATTGTGCTCCGGCGCCAGGCGGAAATATTCTCCGCGGAACGGACAGATAATAAAGCCGGGATCGATGCCGAGCATTTTCACCAGCCGATCGGCCATCAGCCCGGCGCAGGCAATCAGGGTAAGGGCTTCAAACTCGCGCCCGTCGCGGGTATGAATGACAACGCCGCTGGCGTGCTCCTTCAGGGCGCTGACCTCGGCGTTGAAGATCACCTCCCCGCCTTGTTGCTGGAAGCGTTTTGCCATCGCCGCTGCCACCTCGCGATAGCTGACGATCCCGCTGGAGGGGACAAAAATCCCGCCCAGCCCGGTGATATTGGGTTCGCGCTCGCGCAGTTCGGCACCGCTCAGCCACTCGCGCTCGATCCCGTTGGCGGCGGTGCGATCCCACAGGGCCTGCATCCGTTCCATCTCCAGCGGGGAGGTGGCGACCAGCATCTTGCCGCAGGTGTCATAGCGAATAGCGTTCTCATCGCAGAAGGCTTTGGTGGCCCGGTTCCCCGCCAGGCAGAACTGCGCCTTCAGGCTGCCGGGGGTGTAATAGACCCCGGCGTGGATCACCCCGCTGTTGCGCCCGGTCTGGTGGCAGGCGGGGCCCGCCTCCTTCTCCAGCAGGGCGATGCGGGCGTCCGGGTAGAGCGCAATCAGCTGCATGGCGGTCGACATGCCGATAATGCCGCCGCCGGTAATGACAAAATCATACATCCGCGCCATCCCTACTGATGAGTCTGATAGTGAGTGGTGGCATAGCTGATATACCCGCGCTGACGCATCAGCTCCCGACGCAGATCTGGGTGCGGGGTAAAGCGATCCCGGCCATGTAGCCAGAACATATTGTTAATCAGCAGGAACTTACCCACCGGGACCGGAATGGAGATGATGTGCCTGCTGCTCTCCAGCGCGTCTGAAAGTTCACTCAGCCAGACACCCTCTTCAAAGTCCTTCGGCTGTACGAACTGGTCGATATAGCGCATCACCGGACGGCCCTGCTGGTCAACATCGAACACCGGGTGGAAGACATCCTGAGAGACGTTTTTGCTCGGCGGCGCCGTCCAGCGCAGCGGGCGACGGGCCAGCGGATGGCTGAAGAATTTATCCAGCGCTTCCCAGTCGTCGAGGTGCAGCAGCAGGGAGTTGCCGCCCTGCATGTTCTGCTCGTCGATCTTCATCATCAGCACGTAGTCGGTCACTTCATCCACGAAGGTGCCGTCGTTGTGCAACTCCAGCACGCGGTGGGGCTGGCGCAGGTAGCTGTCTGAGTTATCGACGTTTTTCACCGTAAAGCGGGCGTAGTACTGGCCGCTCATGGCGTCGTAATTGGAGCGGCCGATCAGGTGCGCCACGGCGGTGGCGATCTTCACCATCTCGTCAGCCTGGGCGACGTTATCCACCCCGTCGGCGGAGATCAGCAGGGCACCCTGGTCACGGCTGAGAAGGGTGTTCAGCAGCAGAGGCTGAAGCTGGTTGCCGCACAGGTCGTCGAGGATCTTCGCCACCCGAAAGCGCAGGAAGGATTTGTACTCCAGCGCCTGGATGGGCCACTGCTCCACCTCCCGCAGGAACTGCTGCGTGACCTCCGCGGAGAACGTCAGCTCCAGCAGGCGCGGAGACTGCGCGGAGGGCGCAATGCTAAAACCGGTGATGGTCCGGGCTAACGCCTCGTCGGGCTGTTGTACGGCGGTCAGTGCATTCATCAGAATCAATCCTCTCAGAAAGTATTCAGGGAACGGGGTGTTTCGTAGCCATAAATTAAAAATATCTACGTTTTGGCAAAATGGATTTATTCAGGGGGGATTGTTTGAATTCTGTGATGCAGGCAGGAAAAACAGGCGAAATAGTCGGCAAAAAGCGCGATCAGGTCGCGATCTCACCGCGCAGGCGTGATGCGCCTCACGGAAAATGCGGGTTAACCATAACAAAAACGTGACATATACATACAAATCTTAACAAATCGCGAGAGTGGTGCTGTACGGCTTTCAGGCGCTCTTCTATACCTTGATTCGTGTTACCTGCGGCCTAATCACTACACAGAGAAAAACGTATGGAACAGACTTCTGGCAAGAAAAGTGAAGCAATTCATAGCGATAATACACAGCAATTTCACCGCTCCATCGGCCTTATCTCTAACTTTTCGCTCGGATTCACCTACCTCTCGCCGCTGACGGCGGTCTACTCCCTCTTTGCCCTGGCGGTGACGCTGGCGGGGCCACCGGCTATCTGGTGGATCCCAATTGTCGCCTGCGGACAGCTGCTGGTGGCGCTGGTATTTGGCGAGGTGGCGTCGCAGTATCCCATTACTGGCGGGCTGTACCCGTGGGCCAGACGCCTGTGGGGCAAAAAATATGCGTGGATCGCCGCCTGGATCTACCTCTGGGCACTGGTGGTGACCATCACCTCGGTAGCGGAATATACCGCCACCTTCGTCGGGTCACTGTTCGGTTTTGAAACCTCGGCAGGCAACATGCTGATCACCTCGGTGGTGCTCCTCCTGATGATGATGGCGGTGAACATGTCGGGCACCAGAAACCTCGCCCGGGTGGCCCGAATTGGCTTCTGGTGCGAGATCGTCAGCGTGATTGCGCTCGGGATCTACCTGCTGATTTTCCATCGCGCGCAGCCCTTCTCGGTGGTCTTCGACTCGATGGGCGTGATCGCCAAAGATGGCAGCTACCAGCCGGCGTTTATGGCGGCGGCGCTGATCGGCCTGTTTATGTTCTTCGGCTTTGAAGCCTGCGGCAACGTGGCGGAAGAGGTGAAAAACCCGAGCAAGAAGATCCCGGTGGCGATGATCCTGAGCATCGTCTTTGGTGCCATCTCGGCGCTGATCTCGATCCTCGGCTACCTGCTCGCCTCCCCGAATCTGATGAACATCGTCAACGGCCAGATTGCCGATCCCATCCCGGCGATCCTCAACGAAGCCCTGGGGGAAACCGGCGCCACGGTATTTATCATTATCGCGGTGATCGCCATGCTGTCGTGCATCCTGTCGCTACAGGCCGCCCTGAGCCGCCTGATCTTCTCCTTCTCCCGCGACCAGATGCTACCGGGTAGCGCCTGGATGGCAAAGCTGTCGAAAAACAGCGTCCCGGACAACGCGATGATCGTCAGCTGCCTGCTGCCGGTGCTCATCTGCGTGTGGGTTTACTTCCAGCCGGATAACCTGGCGCGCATCACCGCCTTTGCGGTTATCGGTATCTACATTTCGTTCCAGATGGTGGTGCTGGCGGCGCTGCGCCAGCGGCTGAAAGGCTGGAAACCCGCCGGGGAGTGGAGCGTCGGCGGCTGGGGGATGCTGGTCAATATCCTGGCGCTGGCCTACGGCCTGTGCGGCATCTGGCTGCTGGCGCAACCCGCCGAGAGCGTAAGTTTTATCGACCGCTGGACGGTGCTGGTGGGGCTGTCGGTGGTGGTGATCTCCGGCCTGATTTACATGGCGCTGGCCCGACCGTTTGGCCGCTCAAACGCGCCGGAAAACGACGCGATCGAGCATGCAAAACGTCTTAACGCGGGACAATCTCTGTAATTCACTCAGACCATAAAAACAATGGAGTCGGCTATGCAACACAACTTACTGATTAATGGCGAACTGGTTGCGGGTTCAGGTGAGATGCAACCCGTGTACAACCCGGCCACCGGCGAGGTCCTGCTGGAGATAGCCGAAGCCAGCCCGGAGCAGGTGGATGCCGCAGTGCAGGCGGCCGATCGTGCCTTCCGTACCTGGGGCCAGACCACGCCGAAAGCGCGCGCTGAATGTTTGCTGAAGCTGGCGGATATGATTGAGCAGAACGCCGATACCTTTGCCCGTCTGGAGTCGCAGAACTGCGGCAAGCCGCTGCACTGCGTGCTGAATGACGAAATCCCGGCCATTGTCGACGTGTTCCGCTTTTTTGCGGGTGCCACCCGCTGCCTGAACGGCTTGGCCGCCGGGGAGTATATGGAGGGGCACACCTCGATGATCCGTCGCGATGCGGTGGGCGTTGTCGCCTCCATCGCCCCGTGGAACTATCCTCTGATGATGGCGGCCTGGAAGTTGGGCCCGGCGCTGGCGGCGGGCAACTGCGTGGTGCTTAAACCCTCTGAGATCACCCCGCTCACCGCCCTGAAGCTGGCCGAGCTGGCGAAAGATATCTTCCCGGCCGGGGTGATTAACGTCCTGTTTGGCCGGGGGAAAACCGTGGGCGACCCGCTGACCGGCCACGACAAGGTGCGCATGGTCTCCCTGACCGGCTCCATCGCCACCGGGGAGCACATTATTTCCCATACCGCGCCGTCGATTAAGCGCACCCATATGGAGCTCGGCGGCAAAGCGCCGGTGATCGTCTTTAACGACGCCGATATCGATGCGGTGGTGGAGGGGGTACGCACCTTCGGCTTCTACAACGCCGGGCAGGACTGCACCGCCGCCTGCCGTATCTATGCGCAAAAAGAGATCTATAACACGCTGGTGGAAAAACTGGGCGTCGCCGTCGCCAGCCTGAAAATGGGCGCCCCGGATGATGAGACCACCGAGCTGGGCCCGGTCAGTTCCGCCGCCCATCTGGCCCGCGTCAGCGAGGCGGTAGAGCGCGCCAAAGCCCTGCCGCACATTCACGTGGTCACCGGCGGCAATGTGGCAGGCGGCAGCGGGTATTACTACCAGCCCACCCTGCTGGCCGGGGCGAAACAGGAGGATGAGATCGTCCAGCGCGAGGTCTTCGGCCCGGTGGTGAGCGTGAGCATGTTTGACGACGAAGAGCAGGTGCTGGAGTGGGCCAATGACTCCCGGTACGGGCTGGCCTCATCGGTCTGGACCCAGGACGTGGGTCGCGCGCACCGCATGAGCGCCCGCCTGCAATACGGCTGCACCTGGGTGAACACCCACTTTATGCTGGTCAGCGAGATGCCGCACGGCGGGCAGAAGCTCTCCGGCTACGGCAAGGATATGTCGATGTACGGGCTGGAGGATTACACCGTGGTGCGGCACGTAATGGTGAAGCACTAACCGGCATTGCCCGGCGGCGCTGCGCTTGTACGGGCCTGGGGTGTTGTAGGCCGGGTAAGCGCAGCGCCACCCGGCGTAAATGTGCCCACGCTTGCTTTATGGCTGCGCGCAGTCGTAAGCCAAATCCAGGAGCTGATTTTTTATCGATCGTGCATCCGCCGCCATATCGACTGTCGCAAAATGGATCTTATGCCCTTGGGTGACAATGTATTCATTCATCATGTACCCAACAGCAGGGTGCAACAGCATGCCTGCGGCGTGAAGGGATAACGGATCGGCATCGCTCTCCTGCGTGCGCAGATAGGTATACAGCTGATAAATATAGCCGCTGCGCAGAGTCGTATCACGATGCCAGCCCTTAGTGACGATCGCATTAAATTTAGTATCAATAATGATGCGCTTCGCATTCACCCGATGTTCAAGAATGATATCTGACTGCATCGTCGGGAAGATATCAGCACTGCCTGGGCTTTGATCGCTCAATGCCCATTTCAGCTCTTTCCCGGCAGATACCTGCCAGATCCCTTTTTTGAGGTGGACGCGATAAAAACCGGCAATGCCTTTCTCAAACAGCTTTCGCATCCAGGAGAGATTATCTGAAGGGGCGGGTAACAGATGATGACCTTTATCCTGAGTGGGTAACAGCAACTGAAAGGCCAGTTGCGCAGCATCCACCATCGGTTTATCGGCCGCATCATGGCGGCCAAAGCGTGTCACCGAGGGCAGTTCGCGGTTGTCAGGGAACTCGCCGTTAATGCCCTCACGACGCAGCGCCATTGCCGCATAGCGGCACTCTGCGGCCAGTGCAGGTTTAGTGATGAGCGAGGTGAGGCGTTCTAACGCACAGCGAACGTAGCGATTTCGCGGCGTATCGAGAGTCATCTCCTGGAACTGGCAGGCAACCCGGCCCCGATCCAGCAGCTGATGGCTGGCGGTATGCAGAATATCAATTCTTCCCCGTACCCGGTTCAGACTGGCATGCCGGGTTTGATAGCCCATGCTTAAATTGCGACGGCGGCGCAGCGCAATCTCATGGAGCAGGATCTTCGCCACCAGATCGGGGATCTCATCCGGATTATCTTCCACGGCAACGTAGCTCCGCCCCAGCTCGCGAAACAGATCGGAAGCGTACAGCATCAATAACCAGAGATTGCGCACGGGAATGCGCGACGTCTTAAGTTGCTCTTCGCCGGAAGTCATTGTGCTAATAACACTTTTCTTGCGTCGTTGACTTTGTTCGGGGCATCGAACCAGTATTCGGCGAGCAGCGGACAAATTTCCGTTTCGACAACCTGTTCATACCAGGCAATAGCCTCGCCAATCTGCTGGCCGGCTGCTGGGGTGACATAGCTGTGCCCGACGCAGAACTGCGGCCCCAGGGCGAGGTCATTTGCCAGCATCTCATTCAGTGCCGTCAGACGCGATTCGATTAAATTCAGAACATCCGGATCGACCGCAAATTTTTGGTTCACCCAGTTTTTCCACGCCTCATTAAATACCGGCTTCAGGTCGATAAACGCGAAACGGCGGCGCAGGGCTAAGTCGAGGAGCGCCAGGGAACGGTCGGCAATATTCATGGTGCCGATGATGTATAAGTTCTCGGGGATATAGATTTTTTCATCCGGAGCCGTGCGATAGGAGAGTTCCAGCGCCTCAGTCGGGGTGCGTTTATCAGCTTCCATCAGCGTAAGCGTTTCACCAAAAATTTGCGCCGGATTGCCACGGTTGATCTCTTCAATAATCACCACATATTTCGCGGCGGGGTTATTAAGCGCTTTGTTGATGGCATTTACGAATGGCCCGTCGATAAGCTCTAAACGTCCCTCTTTGCCGGGGCGCCAGCCACGAATAAAGTCTTCATAAGAGAGGTTCGGGTGGAACTGTACCGCGCTGATCCGCTCAGGGGCTTTTTCACCCGTCAGGCAGTAAGCCAGACGGCGCGCCAGCCAGGTTTTGCCGGTGCCGGGGGGGCCCTGAAGGATCAGGTTCTTTTTGTCTTTTAGCCGCTGAAGGATGAAGTGAATCTTCTCTTCATCCAGGAAGCAGCCTTCTTCAATCAGATGGCTAAGAGTGTAAGAGGCGTTATTTTTGCCGGGCACGGCAGCATTATTGAAGTGAATATATTGATATTTTCCATTACCATGGAACGTTAGCTCTCCATCCTTACGTAATTTCTGCAGGTAATGAGAAATGGTATGTTCAATCGTATTATTATCAGGATGCTCGGCCTGAATTTCTTCCCGGTAGGTTTCAATAAACTCAGTGCGTGTTAAGTGAGGACTGTTTTTCGCCAGACATAATTTTTTTACTTTGTCCAAAAGGGATACTTTCCACCCCTTTTGTTCCTTATCATCGGCCCTGTTCCATGCCATCAGAGAAAGTTCAGGAAAAGAATGAACAGGGCAGTCTGGTTGACTGAATAGATTATTAATATCGGATCTGATATTCAGGTAGTTTCGCCCACTGCTGCGACCTTTTTTTCCATCCCGTAGAATCGTAATATTGAGCACATTCTGAATATAAGATTTCGACTGGCTATCCAGGGTGGGGTAAAACCACGGGCAACACCAGTACAGCCCGATGGTCAGATTCCAGCCTACATTACGCACACCAGATGCGTTATCGTAGCTATAAATGAAATTTGCCGAATTTGTTGGGTTATCCGCATAATTCAGGGCCTGAGCGAACATCTCCCACAGCTTATCGATGTCAGCGGTATGACGTTTTCCTTCACTACTAAAAAACCATGATTTCTGGTTGTTAAGAACTGGAACTCCGGCAAACGAATCGGGCACGGTTTCGCTAACGCCTATTAATTTCGCCAGATGACCGGCGATATTGCTCCGATTGGCGTCCGTGAGAGTGCGATTGAATAAACCTATTGTCGTAAATGGACAAATATCTTTTAACGGGTAAGGCTCGCCCTGGGCTGGTTTGTCTTGCAGATGAGACATCCCGGCGACCTCGGTGGTGATCTGATGAATGCCTGCGACCAGTTCATCTCGCCTGCTTCGCCATGTTAGTAGCTGTTTGGCAAAAGCCTGATAAAAATTCGCCCACGCAAATCTGCCATCTTTTTCAGCCGCGTCCATATGTTCTCCAGTCAAGATTTTCAGTTAGTTATCCTTCTTTTGCTGGCATTTTACGGGAACATCAAGTGCAATGCCTAACTACCTAAAACAAGGATCACCGAAAGGTGTATATACTTTCTATATGGATCATATTTATCTCTCCCTATATACTTTGCATATAGTTTTATAGAGAGGTTAATCATGCCCACCCCAACACGTACTCCTCCGAAAAAATTCCTGTTCCAGCTTCGTTCTGTCGATAACGAATTTGGCGTCAGCGAGGAGACTTTTGCCCGTCTGATGGCGGAGCTCTCGCTGAATCAGACCGAGTTAGTCCATAAGGCGTTACGCAACCTTGCTAAAGAGGTGCTTCCCGCTTACGAACAGGACGACGGCCCGCTGACCGACGCGCAACATGCCGCCGTTAAGAAACTGTCAGGCCTCGACATCTCAGAGGACGATCTGGACTCTCCATTATTTAAATAAGCAGGATGCTTATGGCTAATAATTACAACCCGTTACCTGCAATCGGTGACATTATCTGGTGCAAGTTTCCTCAACATGAGGATCTGGGCCATCCGGGGCCGAAAGCGCGTCCCGGGCTGATTCTGAACGTCTTCCCGGATCTTCATGCCGTCCTGATCGTCTATGGAACCTCACGGACGGACCACGTTTATCAGGGCGAGTTCGTCATCGACGATCAGCTTGATACGGCAGGGCTAAGCTGGCCGACAAAGTTTGATCTTAATCGCCTGCAAAAATTGCCGTTTAATACGGAGTGGTTCGCGGTTGCGCCGGGCGTGGAGATCAATACGCCGTTACCCAAAATGGGGGTAATTCCACCTGTGTTTATTCCTGTGATGCGTGCCGCCTGGGCTAAAAGAGAACAGTAGGCATTGCCCGGCGGCGCTGCGCTTGCACGGGCCTACAACACCGTAAGCCGGGTAAGCGCAGCGCCACCCGGCGTAAAGGTTGATGAGTAGGGAAAATATATTCCATCCCCTTCTTAATTCCAGAACAATTAAGTAATACATTACAATAAATTCCGAATAATTAAGTCTGATATAGACAACGATAAAATATCTTACTTACTATCAGAGCTTTACTCATATAAGGATATATATTGTGAGCTCAAGACAAGATATCAGGGATGGTGCTGACTTCGAACATTCATTAAGAGGGCTTATTTATACCGATGTGCTGGGTTGGATAGATATGGGCCATGCCCGTGGCGATGATGTCGAAGAACTCAGAAGACAGTTTGTGCAGGGTGAGGGAAGTGGGCGGAATTACTATGTCGTTATGTATCGTCAGGATATGAGCGTAGCAAAAGTTAGCTCTCGACTGGGTATTGGACGGTTTGCCAAATGGGAAATCAGACGTGGCCGTGATACGCACGAAATTAATCGTATGATGTTGGCGATGATGATGAGTACCGCATTCAATTTCGAAGATTTACAAAGCCTTCGGCTATTTACCTGGTATACAGATAGCGGCTTTAGCGGAGAAGATTTAGTTTCTGATTTGTTTGGATTCTATCGTGCTATCAGACCCGGCTTCTATGCTGACCTGGTGAAGCCTGTAAGCTATGAATCTGCATTACGGCGATGGGATTATTATGGAGCTATTGGCTCTTTTAAAAATCGTGGCTTTAAACCCATCATTTTTCCTGATCCAGACGACCCTTGTATTAAGCATGAGCCTTACATCGCTGAGCTTCCCATGTTTATGAGATGGTTGTATCCCTGGGATGATTTTACTTCTGGCGTCGTTAATGTTCTTACCGAAAATGGCACAGCATTTGGATATACAGGGGTTAGATGATGCGCTTTACCTTTATCAGATACCTCATTGTTTTTTTCCTCACAGTCTTAATTCTCTGCTCGCTGTTTATCTACCTCATCGCATCTGACATAAACGAGATGACGGTCTACAAAGAAACCGATCGCTATCGTTATTACACTCTCACCTATAATAAAATTCAAAACGCGCCGAGAATTTCCCAAAGTTACTACTTTGAATCTCAACCCGGTGACGGATATCCTCCTTCGAATGCCATCATTTTCAAAGATACGACTAATGCCGAACCGCTTCGGGTCTACCTCGCCGATTTAGGCTATATCAAAGAAAAGCGAACACAGCGTGAAATGGAAATGTGGTGCCAGCCCAAAAAAGCGTGCAAGGATCGCTTCTATTTATACGTCGATAAACATGCTAAAGAAGTGAGGTTAACCTCTATCCAGGAGTGAACCTCATGATCAACGCCCTCAACCACCTGACCCTCGCCGTCAGCAACCTGCCTGCCAGCATCACCTTCTGGCGCGATCTCCTTGGCCTGCGCCTGCACGCCGAATGGCACACCGGGGCGTATCTCACCTGCGGCGATCTCTGGCTCTGTCTGTCCTATGACGACTCGCGCAAATTTATTCCGCCGCAGGAGAGCGGCTACACCCACTACGCGTTCTCTGTCGCACCAGAACAATTCGGCACCTTCACGCAAAAGCTTAAAGACGCAGGCGTCACAGTCTGGAAAGAGAACAAAAGCGAAGGGGCGTCGTTCTATTTTCTCGACCCGGACGGGCACAAGCTGGAACTGCACGTGGGGGATTTGGCCGCCCGGCTGGCGGCATGTCGGGAGAAGCCTTACGCGGGGATGGTTTTTACCTCAGAAGAAACGTAATCTGCCCGGCGGCGCTGCGCTTGCACGGGCCTACAAACCATGTAGGCCGGGTAAGCGAAGCGCCACCCGGCATTTAAACACTTACAGCGATTTCACAAACGTCAGCAGGTCTTCATTCAGCTGGTCCTGATGCGTCAGCGCAAAGCCGTGCGGCGCGTTGTCATACACCTTCAGCTGGGCATTGCCGATCAGCTCCGCCGCCACTTTACCGGTGGTTTCAAACGGTACGATCTGGTCGTTGCTGCCGTGGATCACCAGTGTCGGGACGTCGACTTTTGCCATATCCGGGCGGAAGTCGGTCTCGGCAAACGCGGTCACGCAGTCCAGGGTCCCTTTCAGCGAGGCCAGCAGGGCGATGTTCAGGGTCTGGGTCAGGGCGCCCTCAGAGACTTTCTGCCCGGCGTTAAGGCCGTAGAACGGGGTGGCGAAATCGCTGATGAACTGGGCGCGATCTTTCAGCAGGCCGTCACGAATGCCGTCGAAGACCGACTGATCCACACCCTGCGGGTAAGAGTCAGACTTGCCGAAGATCGGCGTTACCGCCCCAAGCAGCGCCAGGCCAGCCACGCGATCGGTGCCGTAGGTGCCGATATAACGGCTCACGTCGCCGCCGCCCATGGAGAAGCCCACCAGGGTCACGTCGCGCAGATCCAGGGCGGTGATCAGGTCGTTGATGTCGGAGGCAAAGGTGTCGTAGTCGTAGCCGTTCCACGGCTGATCCGAACGGCCAAAGCCGCGACGGTCGAAGGCGATAGCGCGAAAGCCGCGCTCGGCCAGATAGTTAAGCTGGTTGTCCCACATGTCGGCATCCAGCGGCCAGCCGTGGCTGAACAGCACCGGTTTACCTGCACCCCAGTCTTTGTAGTAAATCTGCGTGCCGTCTTTCGCTTTGATCGTAGCCATAGTCTCTTCCTCAAAAGGTTGTTTCAGGTTTTAAACCGGCGCCACCAGATAGCGGGTTGCCGGGGGTGCATCGCCCTGATGAAAAGCCAGGACGCGGCTTTGCAGCAGGTGGTCATTCATGGTGTGCCGCTCCTGCAGGCGCAGGTGTTCCACCCACGATCCCAGCAGGAAGGTCTCGATATACAGGCCCGGCCGGTCGATATCTTCATACACCGCCCAGCTCATGGCTCCCGCCCGGCGACGTACCCGGCGCAGCTCGTGTACCGCCTGCAGAAAATCGGGTACCGCTTCGGGATCGACAAGGTACTCGCAGGAGACCAGCACCGGCCCGCGTTCGTTGGGGATGTTCTCCCGGGCGTCGTCGGCGATAAGCCCGCTGGTGTCGAGGTTCAGATTGGGATCTTTCTCAAGCCGCCAGCGCAGCACCGTGGCGCTCGCCAGTAGCATCCCGATCGTCGCCACGCAGAGCGAGGTGGCGGTGTTGACGTGCGAGGCGATCTGCCCCCACAGGGCGCTGCCCGCGGTCATCGAGCCGAAGAAGACCGTCAGATAGACCGCCAGCGCCCGGGCCTTCACCCAGCGTGCGGCGCTGCGTTGCGCCCCGAGGTTGAGGGTGGAGAGCACCGCGATCCACGCAAAGCCGGTGAAAAACTCAAACAGGTTCAGCAGCCAGAAGTGACGCACAAAGGCCAGGGCCAGCATGGTGATGGCGAAGACCAGGCTTGCCGCCACCATCAGTTGATCGGCATTGAGGCGCTGACGCAGACGCGGCAGTAGCACCGCCCCGGCAATTGCCCCCAGCCCGATGCAGGCCAGCATGATGCCGTACCCCGCCGGGCCGAGGCCCAGCTCCCGGCGCGCCACCAGCGGCAGCAGCGCCCAGCCCGCGCTGGCGAAGAGAAAGAACGCCACGGTACGAATCAACACGTTACGCAGCACCGGGGCGGCGTGCACATAGCGCACCCCGGCACGCACCGCCGAGAAGAAGTGCTCCGGCGGCAGGCGCTGCACCGATGCCGCAGGTTTCCAGCGCCACAGCACCCAGGCCACGCCCAGTACCGACAGGGCGTTGAGCAGGAATACCATCCACGGCCCCGCCAGCGAGAGCAAAAAGCCCCCCAGCGCCGGACCGATGGCGCGGCTGATGTTCACCCCCAGCGAGTTCAGCGCAATCGCCGGGCCCAGCTCCGCCTTGCTCACCAGGTCCGGCACCACCGCCTGGAACGGCGGCGAGCTCATGGCGCTGCCCACGCTCAGCAGAAAGGCCGCCACCAGCAGCACCGTCGGGGTCACCTGGCCGGTAAACGACAGCACCGTCAGCCCCGCCGCGGCAATAAACACCCACAGCTGGGAGAAGAGCAGGTACTTGCGACGATCGACGATGTCCGCCATCACCCCGGAGGGCAGGGCGAAGAGGAACATCGGCAGGCTGCTTGCCGCCTGCACCAGGGCGATATCCAGCGGATCGGCGCTCAGGGTCAGCATGCTCCAGTTCACGCCGACGTCGCTCATCCACGAGCCGACGTTGGAGACCACCGTGGCGATCCACAGCATGCGGAACACCCGCTGGTGCAGCGGCTGCCACGTTGAGATCGCCGGGGCAGGGGGGTGTTCGATGTGCGCGTCGGTCACCTGGGTCATGCGAATCTCTCCGTAGCACGTGTACGCAGCCGCCAGCCACCGGGGCCGGTGATGGCCAGGGTGGTGAAGATGATCAGCAGCAGCCAGCCAAACTGGCCTTCGGCGATCGACCAGCCCGGATGCACTACCAGCATCGCCACCAGCAGCACGGCGATGATTGGCACGCAGGCCAGCCGGGTCGCCACGCCGAACAGGATCAGGATCGGGCAGATCACCTCGGCGACGATCGCCGGGATCAGGCTGAAGTACGGCCCGAAGCCAAAGGGATCTTCGATCCGCGTCAGCTCTTCGCTGAAGTGCAGCACTTTCGGCAGGCCATGCACGTAGAGCAACAGCAGGCTGCCGGTGAGGCGCAGGAAGAACAGCCCCAGGTCAATCCGGGGCAGGTTGGGTTGGGTTGAGTTCATCATGATCAGAACGCGAAGCAGCTGCAGCCCAGCGCTCCCCAGAAGGCGTTATCGTCGGCCACCGGCATCTCTGCCGTGCGGGCAAAGTCGTGCGAATGGTTGTGCACCCCGCACGGACCACTGCAGTGGTGCGCAGGCTGCATCCCCACGCGGGCGGCCTGCGGTGGCGTGCTGCGGTAGTGACCCGGCACCTTGACCACCGGGGACCACTCCGGCAGGACCGGGATGGCAGGCGGCGCCAGCGGACCGAAGCTGCCTGCGGCGTAGACGATATCGCCATCCACCACCGTCAGCACCGACTCGATGCCCTTGATCTCCTCTTCCGGCACGCGGAAGTAGTCTTTGCTCAGCACCGCCAGATCCGCCAGCTGGCCCTTTTTGATCTGGCCTTTCTGGTTCTGCTCGTTCGAGAACCACGCGCTGCCCTGGGTCCAGAGCATCAGGGCGGTGTCGCGATCCAGACGGGCGCTGTGATCGTACATCTGCATTCCGCCGACGGTACGGCCAGAGACCAGCCAGTAGAGGGCGGTCCACGGGTTGTAGCTCGCCACGCGGGTGGCGTCGGTCCCGAGTCCTACCGGCACGCCGGTCTCAAGCATACGGGTGACCGGCGGAGTGTGGCGAACCGCCTCCATCCCGTAACGCTCGGCGAAGTACTCGCCCTGGAAGGCCATGCGGTGCTGCACGGCGATGCCGCCGCCCAGCGCCTTGATGCGGTCGATGTTGCGCTGGGTCACCGTCTCGGCGTGGTCAAAGAACCAGTGCAGGCCGTCGAACGGGATCTCGCGGTTCACCTTCTCAAAGACATCCAGCATCCGGCTGATGGACTCGTCGTAGGTGGCGTGCAGGCGGAACGGCCAGCGGTGCTCCACCAGATGGCGCACCACGCGCTCCAGTTCGTCCTCCATGCCGGGGGCCAGATCCGGGCGCGGCTCAAGGAAATCTTCAAAATCGGCGGCAGAGAAGACCAGCATCTCCCCCGCGCCGTTATGGCGGAAGAAGTCGGTGCCCTGGCCCGGCTTGAGCATATCGGTCCACTTCTCGAAATCTTCCAGCTCGTGGCCAGGGCGCTGGGTGAAGAGGTTGTAGGCGATGCGGATAGTCATCTGCTTTTTCTCGTGCAGCTCGGCGATCACCTCGTAGTCTTCCGGGTAGTTCTGGAAACCGCCGCCGGCGTCGATGGCGCTGGTTAAGCCCAGGCGGTTCAGCTCGCGCATAAACTGGCGGGTGGAGTTCACCTGCTGCTCCAGAGGCAGCTTCGGCCCTTTGGCGAGAGTAGCGTAGAGGATCATGGCGTTCGGACGGGCGATCAGCATCCCGGTCGGGTTACCGTTGGCATCGCGCTGGATCTCACCGCCCGGCGGGTTCGGGGTCTCTTTGGTGTAGCCCACCACCTTCAGCGCCGCGCGGTTGAGCAGGGCGCGGTCATACAGGTGCAGGATAAAGACCGGGGTGTCCGGCGCAGCCTCGTTGATCTCGTCCAGGGTCGGCATGCGGCGCTCGGCAAACTGGAACTCGCTCCAGCCGCCCACCACGCGCACCCACTGCGGTGACGGGGTGCGCAGGGCCTGCTCTTTGAGCATCCGCAGGGCGTCAGCCAGCGAGGGCACCCCCTCCCAGCGCAGCTCGAGGTTGTAGTTCAGCCCGCCGCGGATCAGGTGCAGGTGCGAGTCATTAAGACCGGGAATGGCGGTGTGGCCTTTCAGATCCACCACTTTGGTAGCGTCGTCGTGGTACTGCATCACCTCGGCAGCGGTGCCCACCGCAAGGAATTTACCGTTACGCACGGCCACCGCTTCGGCGAGGGGATTTTCACGATCGACGGTATGAAACTGGCCATTCACCAGAATCAGATCTGCTTTGGCAGAGGAAGTCATAATTGCTCCTGACTGAGAGGGGGAATGGTCAGGATTATTGGAACCGGTTACTGAAAAAAAACAGTTATACAAAGGGATAGGTATACCAAAGTATAACTATACCTGCGTATACCTATACGAAAGGTTAATTATACAAAGAGATAATTACCGCCGGGGCCTGAGAGGCATAGGATGCACTCAACGCATCGTCAACGCGTGGTGCGATTTCACCTGTTAACCTCACTGGATACCATTATGTCTAACTCAAAGCTCGAAGTGTTAACCCCGGATAACTGTCAGATTATCTTCATCGACCAGCAGCCGCAGATGGCGTTTGGCGTGCAGTCTATCGACCGTCAGGTGCTGAAAAACAACGTGGTAGCGCTGGCGAAATCGGCCAAAGTGTTCAACATCCCGACCACCATCACCACCGTTGAAACCGAAAGCTTCTCCGGCAACACCTTCCCGGAACTGCTGGATGTTTTCCCGGGCAAAGAGATCCTTGAGCGTACCTCCATGAACTCCTGGGATGACCAGAAAGTGCGTGACGCGCTGGAAGCCAACGGCAAGAAGAAAGTGGTGGTCTCCGGTCTGTGGACCGAAGTGTGCAACAACACCTTCGCCCTGTGCGCGATGCTGGAAGGCGACTACGAGATCTACATGGTGGCGGACGCTTCTGGCGGCACCTCAAAAGAGGCCCACGACTTCGCCATGCAGCGCATGATCCAGGCGGGCGTGATCCCGGTAACCTGGCAGCAGGTGATGCTGGAGTGGCAGCGTGACTGGGCGCGCAAAGAGACCTACAACGCGGTAATGGATATCGTGCGTGAGCACTCCGGTGCCTACGGCATGGGCGTGGATTACGCCTACACCATGGTGCACAAAGCACCGTCTCGCCAGAAGAGCGAGCACGAAACCCTGGCGCCGGTTCCGGCCCCGGTCCGCTAAGTTAACAGCGGCAGGCTGGGCCCTCATCCGGCCTGCCGCTGACCTCTCTGGAGTACATCATGAGTACTGGGTTAATTTCCCTCGCGGCAGGCGTGCTTATCGGCCTGCTCTACGCGCTGTTGAAAGTCCGCTCTCCGGCGCCGCCCGCGCTGGCGCTGATTGGTCTGCTGGGCATGCTGGCAGGCGAACAGGCCACCCGCCATTTTTTGCATGCTGACGACACCGCGCAAAAGGCGCCCGTCACCCTCTCCACAGGAGCCTCCTCATGAAAGCCTGGGTCGTTTCGCTGAGCTGCGGAATTCTGGCAGGGGTTATTTATGCCGCAATTGATGTACACTCGCCCGCGCCGCCCGTTGTTGCGCTGATGGGGCTGTTTGGCATGCTGGTGGGGGAGCAGTTGATCCCGATTGGCCGCCGCCTGTTCAGCCGTCAGCTGACGATGACCTGGTTTCGCCACGAATGCGTACCCAAAATCAGCGGTACTCCGCCTCCACCCCGTCCCGGCGACGGCAGCGAGGTTTAATCACGTCCATATTGAGGAAAGAGAGCATGCCGCAGCGCATAGCCATCATTGATGATGAACGGTCTGTTCGCAGCGGGTTAAGCAACCTGCTGCAGTCGGAGGGGTATGCCACAGAAGCCTTCGACTCGGCGGAGGGGTTTCTCAGCCACCCCACCGCGCTGACAGACGCGGCGCTGGTGATTGCCGACATCCGCCTGCAGGGGATGAACGGTCTGGAGATGCTCGACAGGCTGCACCTTATCGCCAGTTCACCGCCGCCGCTCATTTTTATCTCAGGTCATGCGGATGACAACATAGAGCGCTACGCTGTTGAGAATGGCGCCGTTGCTTTTTTGCGCAAGCCGATAAACGTCGATGTGCTGCTGGCGCACATTCAGCGCGCGCTCGCCACCTGACACCACCTGCACCGTTATCCCACGAGAACCATTAATGAAGAAAAATAAGGAAACGTGGATGAACACCCCATCGCTGCCTGCACTCTGGCCCGCCCCCGGAAATTTATCCGAAGGGCGGGCTTTTGTGCTTAAAGAAGATGTCATTTTTACCCCGCTGGGCCAGGAGGGGAGCCTCTGCTGGCTGAATGCCCGCCTGCCCAGCTCCGGCGGGTCGTTTATTATCGCCACCGCCGTGAGCGATGAAGAAGAGGCCAACGCAACGCGCCTGCTGCGTAATGAGTTTGCCCTGCGGGAGTACCTGAGCGACGACTGGGCTATCCGTCCGGTCGCCACCACGCAGTACCACGGGCGATTTGCGCTGGTTTACGCCCCTTTTTCCTTTGTGCTGCTGACGCGCATCGTTGGTGCGCCGATGGCCTGTATCCAGAGCTTCCTGGAGCTGGCGATCCGCATCAGCCTGCCTCTGCGTCTGATGCATCTGCGCAACCTGGTACACGGGGATATCAAGCCCGGCAATATCTTTATTCATGACGACAACAGCTGTCGGCTGGGGGGCTTTGGCCTGTCGTCCGGTGCCTCGGAAGAGCTACAGCAGTCGCGACTGGCCATCGTGGGCGGCACACCCGCCTACATGTCGCCGGAGCACACCACCCGCACCCACCGCTCGGTGGACAGCCGCAGCGATCTCTACAGTCTCGGGGTGGTGCTCTACGAGCTGCTCACCGGCAGCCTGCCGTTTGAGCTGGGCGGCCAGGATCAGGGCAAGTGGGCGCACTACCACATCGCCTCGGAGCCGCGCTCCCCGGGAGCGGTCTGCCCCGGCGTGCCCGCTATGATCTCGGCCATCATCCTTAAGATGCTGGCGAAAAAACCGGAGAACCGTTACCAGACCATCGACGGCCTGATCGCCGACCTGCGCCGCTGCCAGGCTACCCTGAGCGACGAGGGCGATATTGCCGCCTTTACCCCCGGCTTGCAGGATCGCTCCCCGGCGTTTCATCTCACCGATACCCTCTACACCGCCCATCCCCAGGCAACGGATCTGATCCACGCCTTTGACCGGGTATGCCGCGACAACCTTGCCGGATTTGTGGCGATCAGCGGCCCGTCGGGGATCGGCAAATCGTCCCTTATCGCCTCGGCACTAAAGGCGCTACAGCACCGCAACGTGCTACTGGCGGTAGGAAAGGTGGATCAGTTTTCCCCCACGCTGCCCTATGCCGCCCTGAGCTCAGCCTTTCGCACCCTGGTGCTGCACCTGCTGGGACTGTCGGCAACGGAGGTGGCGCAGTGGAAGATCCGCCTGTCGCGGGAGCTGGAGGGGTATGACGAGCTGGCCGTCAGCCTGGTGCCGGAGCTGCGGCTGCTGCTGGAGAACAAGCCGCGCTTCTCCAGCGACAGCTTCTCCCTTGACGCCCGGGCGCGCTTCAGCCATATGGTGCTGGCGCTGGTGAAAACCTTCGCCAGCGCGGGCTGCCCGCTGGTGTTGCTGCTGGATGATATCCACTGGATCGACGCCGCCAGCCTGCAAATTCTGGCGTACCTGCTGACCAACGCCAGTAACGTGCCGCTGCTGCTGGTGGTGGCGCACCGGGATGTCTGCCCGGTGCCGGACAGCATCCTGCATCAGCAGCTGGCGAACCTGCACCGGATCTCGCGCAATACCACCGAGCTGTGCCCGGAGCCGCTGTCGGTGAAGGCGGTGTCGCGCTGGCTGGCGAGCATCTTCCATACCCGATCCGCCAGCACCGCGGATCTGGCCGGGCTGATCCACGAGAAAACCGGCGGCAACCCGCTGTTTGTCCATGAGTTCTTCCGCCGCATCGTCGATGACGGGCTGGTGACGCACAACAAATATCAGGATAAGTGGCACTACGATCTGCACGCTATCCGCACCCGGCACTACACCGAAAACGTGGTCACGCTGGTGCTCCAGCAGCTGGAGGAGATGCCCGAAGAGACCCGTCGGCTGCTGGGCAGCATCGCCTGTCTGGGCGGCAGCGGCGAGCTGGAGATGGTCTGCCGGGTGGCATCAATGTCGGTGGCGGAGATCCGCTACGCCCTGCATCCGGCGGTGACGGCGCAGCTGATCACCCTCAGCGACGAAGGCTATGCCTTTACCCACGACCGGGTTCAGGAGGCGGCCTTCGCCCTGCTGGATAACGCCGAGCGCAGCCGCCTGCATCTTACTACCGCCAGCCTGCTGGCGGAGTCGGCCCGTCAGGCGGCGGGTAACGAGATCCTGTTCCGCGCCGTCCACCACGTGACGGCGGCGCTGGACAGCATTCAGCCTGCGCCCCAGCGCCAGATGTTCCGCGAGCTGAGCCTGCTGGCCGCCCGCCGCGCCCGCCGCTCGGGGGATTATCTGTCGGCCCTGAGCTATATCCAGACCGCCCGGGCGCTGGGCAACGCCGGATCGGCGCCCGAGAGCGCCAGCGACTTTATTCTCGACAGCGAAGAGGCGGGCTGCGAGTTTGCGCTGGGCAATCTTGAGGCCACCCGCAGGCTGTGCGACCGCATTCTCGGCTCCCCCGGCGGGCTGGCGGAGAAAGCGCTGGCGGCCAACCTGCTGGCCGAAGTCTACATGCGCCAGTCCGACAACCGGCTGGCGCTGGAGGCAGCCCTCTGCTGGCTGGCGGTGTTTGGCATTCACGTCAGCCGCTTCCCGGAGAACGCCGAGTGCGACGAGGCCTGGCAGAGCCTGTGCAACCGCGTTGGCGAGAACCCGCAGGACCATTTTAGCCGCCTGCCGCTGATGAAAGATGGCGACACCGAGGCGGTGATGAACCTGCTCAACAGCGCCAGCCTCTTCGCCAGCTTCACCAGCTCGCGCCTGCATTTCATTCTGCTGTGCCGGATGATGCACCTGACCCTGGATCACGGCATCACCGGCGCCTCCACCTCCGCGATGGCGTGGTTCGGGGTGCTGATTGGTCACCGCTACGCCGAATACCGGCTCGGCTTCCAGTACGGCACCCTGGCCCGGGAGCTGGTCAACCGCCACGGCTACGACGCCTTCGAAGCCAAAACCCTGCTGGCGCTGGATCAGCTTAGCGTCTGGACCCAGCCGCTGGGCTACACCATTGAGTGCGCCAGGGCCTGCTTCACCTCCGCCGTGACCCACGGCGATATGACGGTGGCCTGCTTCGCCGCCTGTCACCAGGTGATCAACTTCCTCACCCGGGGCGATCATCTCGACGCGGTGCTGATGAGCATCGAGCGCGGACTGGCCTTCGTGCGTAAAACCCATTTTCAGGACATAGAGACGATCCTGCTGATGCAGCGCCACTACGTGGAGCACCTGCGCACCCCGGTGAACGGTCAGTGGAGCGCCAGCGAGGCGCTGCCGCAATCCCTGCTGCCTGCCGCCCCGGAGCAGGCTCCGGAGCAGACCTCCACCATGCTGTTCTGGTTCTGGCTCTACCGCGGCATGGCCCACTTCGCCTGCGGCGAGTTTCCCCAGGCGGCAGATAATCTGGCCCAGGCCGGGCGCTTTGCCTGGTCCGCGCCGGGCCATATCCACCTGCTGGACTACCACCTTTACAGCGCGCTCACCCTCTCGCAGCAGCTGACCCCGGAGACGTTTTCCGCCGATCTGCGCCGTCAGATCCACCTTCATTACGACAAGATCGCCCTCTGGGCGCGGGTTAACCCCGGCACCTTTGCCGATAAAGAGGCGTTGATCTACGCCGAGATCGTGCGCCTCGACGGCATGAACAGCATCGCCCTCGAACAGTACGAGAAGGCGGTGCGCCTGTCGCGCGAAGGGGGCTTCAACCCCTTCAACGCCCTGGCCCACGAGCTGGCGGGGCGCTTCGCCCACGCCTGCGGCTACACCACCGCCGCCGAGGCCCACTTCCGCGGGGCGATGACCGCCTGGGGTCGGGCCGGGGCGCAGTCCAAAGTGCGCCAGCTGGAGCGGGATTTCCCCTATCTGCTGGCCCCCGGCCAGGCCAACGCCTGGGACACGGTGGCCTTTGCCCGTAACGAGGAGATCCGCGACTTACAGAGCGTGATCAAGGCGTCGCGCGCCCTGTCGGAAGAGATCAACCTCGAGCGGCTGATCGAAACCCTGATGACCATCCTGCTGGAGCGGGCCGGGGCGCAGCGCGGCTTTTTGATTCGGGTGAATGACAACAACATCCCGGAGATCGAGGCCAGCGCCAGCACCACCACCGACGGCGTGAAGGTGCAGATCCGCAAAGAGGTGCCGATGGCCACTGAGATGCCGCTGACGGTACTGGCGGCGGTGATCCGCACCGGGCAGGAGATCCACACCGGCAAACCGGAAGAGTTCCACCCCTTCAGCCAGGACCCGTATCTGGTCACCTCCGGCGCGGCGGTGATGTGCGTGCCGATGTTCAAGCAGGCGCGGCTGGTGGGGGTGCTCTACCTGGAGAACCGCCTGATGCCGGAGGTCTTTACCGTCGAGCACTCCCGGGTGGTGAGCCTGCTGGGGGCGCACGCCGCCATCTCACTGGAGACCGCCCGGCTCTATGCCGAGCTGCTGGAGGAGAACCAGCAGCGGCGTCGGGTGGAGAAAGAGCTGCGGGCCAGCCAGACCTCGCTGATGCTGGGGGAGCAGATCAGCCATACCGGCAGCTGGCGCTGGGAGCTGCAACAGGATCTGATGTTTATGTCGGAGGAGTATGCCCGCATTCTGGGCCTGCCGGAGAAGCAGAAGATGATCTCGATGGCGGAGTTTCTCACCTTCGTGCACCAGGATGACTATCCGCGCATCAGCACCCTGGTGACCGAGAGCGTGCGCGATGGCCTGACCATGCGCGCCGAGTTCCGCATTATCCGCGCCGACGGCGCCGTGCGCACCATTCTGGGGATTGGCGATCCGGTCGGCGTGGGCAGCGAAGTGAACGAGTATTACGGCATCATCACCGACATCACCACCCAGCGGACGGCGGAAGATGCTATGCGGGTGGCGCAGGCCGAGTTGGCCCGCGTCTCCCGGGCGACCACCGTCGGCCAGTTAACCTCGTCCATCGCCCACGAGATCAACCAGCCGCTGATGTCGATTGTCGCGAATGCCGGGGCCAGCCTGCGCTGGCTGAACCGCGATCCGGCCCGGCTGGATAAGGCCAGGCTCGGGCTGGAGGAGATTGTCTCCGAGGGGGAGCGGGCAGGGGAGATCATTCGCAGCCTGCAGTCCCTCACCCGCAAACAGGATCCGGCCTTTGCCCGTATCGATCTGCACTATCTGGTGCGGCACATCATCACTCTTTCGCGCAGCGAGCTGGAGCGGCGGAACATCAGCGTCAGCTATGCCCTGGCGGCGGCGAACAGTTTTATTGTGGCTGATAGCGTACAGATCCAGCAGGTGCTGCTGAATCTGGTGATGAACGCGGTGGAGGCGATGGCCGAGATCAAAACGCGGCCCGGTACGCTGCTGCTCTCCACCTCGAACCCGGAAGGGGGCGGGATCACATTTGAAATCGCCGACAGCGGTACCGGCATCGCCCAGGGGCAGACCGAGCGTATCTTTGACTCGTTCTACTCCACTAAAGCCCAGGGGATGGGGGTGGGGCTGACCATCAGCTACAGCATTATCGAGCGCCATCGCGGCAAGCTGACGGCCCGCAACCGCGAGCCGCACGGCTCTGTCTTTGCCTTTACCCTGCCGCTGGCGGAGGGCGAGACGTCACTCTGAGGGCTGGCTTCTGGTCAGGCGCTCCGCGGCCCTGACCAGATCCGCCAGCGAGCGGGCCTGCATCTTCTCCATTACCCGTCGGCGGTGGACTTTGACGGTAATTTCACTCACCCCCAGTTCGGCGGCGATCTGCTTGTTCAGCATCCCGCTGATCGCCAGCTGCAACACCTCCTGCTCCCGCGGCGTCAGCGAGAGATGGCGCTGCTTCAGAGAGTACTGCTCCCGCAACTGCAGGGCGTTCTCTTCCGCCAGCTTCAGCGCGTCGCCAATGGAGTTCAGCAGATCGTTCGACGCCACCGGCTTGGTGAGAAACTCATACGCACCGCCCTTCATCGCCTTCACCGTCATCGGAATGGTGCCGTGGCCGGTAAGATAGATTATCGGGATCTCGCGCCCGCTGGCCTTCAGGGAGTCCGCCACTTCAAACCCGCTGATGGTGGGCATCTGCATATCGAGGATCACGCAGGAGGGCACATCTTCAAAGGTGTGTTGCAGAAAAGATTCTGCCGAGGAGAAGTCGAGGGCGTTCAGCCCGGCAGACTCCAGCAGCCCGACCACGGACCGCCTGACAGCGTGATCATCATCAACGACATAGACAATGTGTTCCATTAATAGCCCCAATGTTTCAGCCTGACAAAGATGAGAGGATTTTCGCTCAGCGTAAAAACCGCCCCCTCTGTTCATGCGTTTCAGGTGGCAGTTTTATGAACATGTCAATTTTAACACATTAATTATCATTATCATTTAACAATATGATAACTATATGAAAGGCGCATAGCGGAATAGGTGAATCGGCGTTTCTTATCGGGTAAGCGTAGGCCAGAATGGATTACATTGTCGTCATGGGACAGCGGGCCAGAGTAGCAATCGATATTTTTTCCAGCTCAGTCACGGTTTTCGGCAGTCCCAGCCTACGGGTTTTGTAGGCCGGGTAAGGCGTAGCCGCCACCCGGCAATGCCTGATGCTCTCTCACGAGGGGTAAAATATTGGCAGATTATTCCCCCACCAGCTCAATACGGTTCCCGTCCGGGTCCGCAATTACCGCTTCATAATAGCCATCTCCCGTCATCCTTGGAGCGCTCAGCAGCGTATTGCTCAACCGCGCCTGCTCCGCCATCCGATCCACATCCGCCCTGCTACCCACGTTCAGGGCAATATGCGCCCAGCCGACAAACTCCGGGTGCGAAGGGCGATCGGGCAGATCCGGCACCGTCATTAGCTCGATAGTCGGTCCGTCGGACAGCGTGATAAAGTGCGATTCAAAGCCCGGACGGTTTTTGCTGAGGTAGCGTTCGTTACGCTGGCCGCCAAAAACCGTCTGCCAGAAGTGGACCTGTGCGTCCAGGTTACGGGTCCAGAGTGCCACATGTGCAATATTCATCTTATCCCTCGCTGCGGGCGGGTTGAGAGGCGGTGACGGTCACGGAGAGCAGGGCGACGACCAGCATCAGCACCATAATGACCATAAACGCCTGGGTTAAAGAGGTGGCGTGCGCCACGAAACCGATAATTGCGGGCCCGGCGAGCACGCCGAGATAGCCCAGGGTGGTGATAGCCGGGACGGCAACTGCCTGCGGCATGCGGGTCTGGCGGCCAACGGCGGAGAACATCACCGGCACGATATTGGCGCAACCGGCGCCCACCAGCACGTAGCCCAGCAATGACAGCTGCCACTGCGGGACAAAGGTCACCAGCGCAAACCCTGCGGCGGCCACGATGGCGCCCCCCACCACGGCGCGCAGGGCACCGGTGCGGGCGATCAGTTTATCGCCGGTTAAGCGGAAAAAGGTCATCGCCACCGAGAAGCAGGTGAAGCCCAGCCCACCCAGGGATTCAGGCACGCCGCGCACCTCGGTCAGGAACACCGCGCTCCAGTCCAGCACCGTGCCTTCGGCGAGAAACACCGCAAAGCAGATGAGGCCGATCAGCAGCACCACGCCGCGCGGCACGGCAAAGGCCGGGCCAGAGGCGGGATTGGCCCAGGGCAGCAGCCCTTTCAGGCTGAAAGCGAGCATGAGCGCGACGCTCAGAATGATGATCAGGCAGGCGATAAAAGCGCTGGCCCCGAGGGTCAGCAGCAGGGTCATCGCCCCCGCGCCGGCAATGCCGCCCACGCTGTACATGCCGTGAAAACCAGACATCACCGGCCCGGGGGCGTCGCGCTCAACGATGATCGCCTGAATATTCATGGCGCAGTCCGTCACGCCGACCCCCACACCAAACAGCAGCAATGCGGCGGCGAGCAGGCGCGGATCCGGGATGATGGCAAGCAGCGGGGTAGTGAGCAGGACGATCGCCATCGCGGTGATAATCACCCGGCGGCAGCCGTAGCGGCTGGTCAGCATCCCGGTGAGCGGCATCGCAATCAGCGCCCCCATCCCCAGACAGAGCAGCAGCGAGCCAAGCGTGGCCTCGTTAACGCCGGTATTGGCTTTGGCGAAAGGCACCAGCACCGCCCAGGTGGCGGTGACATAACCGGCAATAAAAAAGACGATCCGGGTGGCAAGCCGCTGGACGGCTCCGGTGGTCTGAGAGGTCATTTCACATCCTTATCAGGTTTCAGTAACGGGGAGGCAGGCGCCGTGCGCTGCACCGTTTCCCCGGCGCGCGCATCTGCGTTCACAGGTTCAAACAGGAAGCCGTCATGGGGCTGTGTGGCGGGCACCTGCTGACGGTAATCATCATAGCGCTTCATTGTGATACTCCGGTTTCGGGCCAGGTGGATTGACAGAGCGCGTCGTCATGCAACATTATGCGCATTGTTGCTCGATTCAAATCCAGAGAAGATAATTTATGCTCGATTATGCAGCTTTCCCGGAACAACGACAAGATCGGATCCGCCAGATCCTGCAAGAAAATGGCCGGGTGGTCTGCGCTGACCTGGCGATCCGCATGCAGGTATCGGAACACACGATTCGCCGTGATTTACATGAGCTTAGCAAAGAAGGATTCTGTAAGAAGGTCTATGGCGGGGCGGTGCTACAGCTGGCCGATGCCGGGAACTTCTACAGCCGCGAGCAGCAAAACCACGCAAAAAAAGCCACGATCGCGCAGAAAGCGGCAACCCTGATCAAGCCGGGTAGCTGTATCTTTATCGATACCGGCACCACCAACCTTGCACTGGCGAAAGCCCTGCCGCCGGATCTGGCCGTCACCGTGGTGACTAACTCCCCGGCCATCGCCGCAGAGCTGCTGCGTCACCCCCTGTGCGAGGTGATCATCACCGGTGGGCAGATCCAGCGCAGCTCCGGCGGGGCCGTGGGGGCGACGGCGGCCAGCCAGATCCAGGGGATGATTTTCGATCAGGCGTTTATCGGCGGCTGCGCCATGGATCCTGGGATGGGGCTGACCGGTTTCGACTTTGCTGACTGCGAGTTCAAGAAAGCGGTGATTAGCCAGAGCAGCCAGACCATCGTGGCGCTCACCACCGACAAAATCCCCGGCGTGGCGCGCTTTGTGGTGGCGAAAAGCCGCGATATTGACGTGCTGGTGGTGGAGGCGAGCCTGGATCAGGAGGCGATCGCGGCGTTTACGGCAGAGGAGGTGCGGGTTATCAGCGCCTAACGCACCGCAAATACCACCGCCGTCCAGTTAACGCGCGTAGCAGGCGGAAATTCGGGACAGGGCTGGATCGGCGTGCAGGCGCCCGCCCAGATAAAGGTCTCTTCATCAATCCGGTACCAGTGAGGATTGCCCTGCACCGCATCACCCACCACCGCCGCCTGAATGCGAACCACGCTTCCTTCAGGCAGCTCACCGGCCACAGGTGCGAAAACGGACGGGTTCTCCTTACGGGTATATACCCCCATCAGGGTCTTTACGCTGGCGGAAACCGGCAGTTCAATAAACGGGCTCATCGCAGGCCTCATGACAATACGCTCTTAGTGATTAACGATATAAGTCGCTCTGTAACTTGCGCTCACGATAAAGCGTGAAACTGTCACCCTGTGTCATGCGAATGGCTGAATGCGGCAGGTTTTCATTCCCCCTTGACCCACGACAAGGCAGCGCGGCCCCACCTCTTCCTATAATCACACCCGTTTGTCTTTTTAACTGGTGCTAACCATGGCGTATCAACTCAACCTGAACTGGCCGGAATTTTTAGAAAAATACTGGCAAAAGAAACCCGTTGTCCTCAAAAACGCACTGCCAAATTTTGTCGATCCTATCAGCCCCGATGAGCTGGCAGGGCTGGCGATGGAGCCGGAGGTGGACAGTCGCCTGGTGAGCCATAAAGAGGGCAAATGGCACGCCAGCAACGGTCCGTTCGAGCACTTCGATGGCTTAGGCGAAACCGGCTGGTCGCTGCTGGCGCAGGCGGTTAACCACTGGCACGCCCCTGCCGCCGAGCTGGTGCGTCCGTTCCGCGTCCTGCCGGACTGGCGTCTGGACGATCTGATGATCTCCTTCTCGGTGCCGGGCGGCGGCGTGGGTCCGCATATCGATCAGTACGATGTGTTTATCATCCAGGGGATGGGCAGCCGTCGCTGGCGCGTGGGTGACAAACTGCCGATGCGTCAGTTCTGCCCGCATCCAGCGCTGCTCCATGTCGATCCTTTTGAGCCGATCATCGACGAAGATCTGGCCCCGGGCGACATTCTCTATATTCCGCCTGGATTCCCCCACGACGGCTTCACCCACGAGACGGCGCTCAACTACTCCGTAGGTTTCCGCGGGCCGAATGGCCGGGATCTGATCAGCAGCTTTGCCGATTACGCGCTGGAAAACGATCTGGGCGGAGAGCACTACAGCGATCCGGATCTCACCTGCCGCGACCATCCGGGCCGGGTTGAGGCCTATGAGCTTGAGCGCCTGCGCAAGATGATGATCGACATGATCAGCAAGCCAGACGATTTTACACAGTGGTTTGGCAGCTTCATCTCCACGCCGCGCCACGAGCTGGATATTGCCCCGGCGGAACCGGAGTACACGCCGGAAGAGGTGCTCGACGCGCTGACGGGCGGCGAAACGCTGACTCGCCTGAGCGGGTTACGGGTCCTGAATGTCGGGGGCAGCTTCTTTATCAACAGCGAGCGGCTGGAGGTGTCGGATGCAAACGCAGCGGATGCACTGTGTCGCTACACCGAGCTTAGCCGTGCGGAGCTGGGGGATGCCCTGCGAAATCCGGCATTTGTGGACGAGCTGACCGGGCTGATTAACCAGGGTTACTGGTACTTCGACGAGTGATCGCAAAGGCGGCGCGGGGCACAGGCTCCACGCCGCCACCTTTAAGCGGCAAGGATATGACAGGCTTTCCAGTAATCAAGAAGGCGCTCGTCATCAGGTTCTCGCTCCGCTTTACTTTTCATGGCCCGTGCCAGATTCTCTCTCGACACCTCCTGGCCTTTTTGGACGATATCTAAAACCGCTTCACCAAGAGCCAGGGATATTTCGGTACGATTGGTTTCTACCATATATGCCTCCATGTTGAGTGCGTGAAGATAATTATGCGACATAATAACGTGCCTGGAATATTTCTCAGTCGATTCTTATATATTTCGTGCGAACCTAAAACGCGGCGGGAAATAATGTTTCGAAATGCTAATGAGGCGGTCGAAACGTTATTTATGGACTACAGTTAGTTTCGTGTCACACCCGTAGAAACCAAATGAGGAGAATTAATTATGGTAAACCAGAGTGAA
This sequence comes from Leclercia sp. UBA5076, assembly GCF_002416465.1. NCBI lineage: Bacteria > Pseudomonadati > Pseudomonadota > Gammaproteobacteria > Enterobacterales > Enterobacteriaceae > Leclercia > Leclercia sp. UBA5076. Next base: position 337,210 of record NZ_DIAO01000003.1, on the reverse strand, counting down.
ATCAAGGACCATGCTCAGGTAATGGCAAGCTGCGGTACCCACGTTGGCACCGTTGACCATCTTGACGGCAACCGCATTAAGCTCGCAAAAAATGACTCCGAGTCTGGCGGTAAACACCATTATATTCCGCTTGAGTGGGTCGATAAAATCGACGGGAATAATGTGGTTCTGACCAAAGACCATAAAGAAGTGTTTGCTGGCTGGCAAGAAGCGTAATAATCGCCAGCACCAGGCGGATATATTTGAGCTCCGGCATTTTGTCGGAGCTTAATATTTATTAAATTTGCCTGCATTGCCGCCGCGTTAAAGGAGTGATACTGTTTTATTTTTAATATGCTTTTCCAGGCGCAGGTATGTCCGACTCAATGCTCCCTCACCCGGCCCCCACAGCGAAAAAAACCTTTTCCGTTGCTGACTTTAAGGTCTTTGGCGAGCGCTACGGCATTGACTACCGTTTTCCGCTGCTCACTGATACATGCGCCAGCAGCAGCCCGGTTCTGCACGGCCATGTCGAAGAGATGATTCTGCCGTCCGGCATCTCATTAACCCACTCCGATGTCCGCGTTCTGCAACCCTATGAAACCACCTCCCGCCACAGCAGCCCGCTCTATGTGCTGGTGGTGCTGGAAGGCTGCGTGACCCTGACCCTCAGCGGCAACGTTTATGTGGTGCGCCCGGGCATGGCTTTCAGCGCCAGGCTGAGCGAACAGCAGGCGATGTCTGCCCGTCATGACGCTGATATCGCATTGAAAACTCTCTCTTTTGGGGTTTACCCTGACGATGCCCGTCGTGAAAGCCTGCTCGCCTCTCTGCTGGCGCAGTGGGAGAAGCTTAACGCGCCCACCTTTGTCTGGCAGGTACCGGATTTTGTGCTGGCCGGGATCCAGCATGCCCGCCAGCGCGAGCGCAGCAGCCTGTCGCGGCAGCTGCTGCTGGAAGGAGTCATGTATCAACTGCTGGGCCACGGCCTGCACCTGCGGGAGCAGGAGGGCGCGGCGCGGGTAAGCGCTGCCGGCGGTGAGCATGCCCGGCTGGAGCAGATCCGTCATCTGCTGGCGCAGGCTCCGGAGCAGGAGTATACCCTCGCCCAGCTGGCGGCCCGGGCCGCAATGAGCCCCAGCAGCCTGCGCAGCAAATTCCGTCAGGCCTATGGCTGCACGGTATTCGACTACCTGCGCGACTGCCGCCTCGCGCTGGCGCGCCGCTATCTGCTGGAAGGCCACAGCGTGCAGCAGGCGGCGTGGATGTCGGGCTACCAGCACGCCACCAACTTTGCCACCGCCTTTCGCCGTCGCTACGGCATCTGCCCCGGCGCGGTCCGTAACGGCTGCTAATCCGTTTTTTCCCCATCGCCAACGCCATTCGTGCGGTTTGGCATTGCGCATACGTACTCTGGCAGCGCGCATAGCTATCTTCTAAATGAAAAAGGTAATAATTCTCATTAATAATTAGAAATAGCTCTGGAGATTTTCATGTTCGCTAAATCGCGGCTGGCACTGCTGGTGGGATGGGTTACCGGGAGCGTCGCGCTCCCCCTGATGGCGCAGGAGACGCCAAAAACCGAAACGGTTGTTGTCACCTCGCAGATGCAGAGTGGCGCCACCAAGCTGGCGACGCCGGATATCGAGACCCCGCAGGCGGTGTCGATTGTTACCCGCGAGCAGTTTGAGGAGCAGGGCGCCACCAGCGTCCGCCAGGCGGTGAGCTACACCCCGGGCGTCTACAGCAACCAGATCGGCGCCTCGAACCGCTTTGACTACATCGTGCTGCGCGGCTTCTCCGACGGCAGCCTGGATAACGTCTATCTCGACGGCCTGAAGATGATGGGCGACACCAACTCCCACAGCTCGCTGGTGGTTGACCCGTGGTTCCTGGAAAATATCGAAGTGGTGCGCGGCCCGGCCTCGGTGCTGTACGGCCGCTCGTCGCCGGGGGGGATCGTAGCGCTCACCTCGCGCAAACCGTCGTTCGATCCGGGCGGAGAAATTAAGCTGTTCGCCGGGAATAACGATCAGCGCGGGGCGATGTTTGACGTCACCGGCGCGCTGGACGACGACGACCGCGTAGCGGCCCGTCTGAGCGGTATGACCCGCTATGCCGATTCCCAGTTTGATCCACTCAAAGAGGAGCGTTACGCCCTGATGCCGAGCCTGACCTGGCGCATCACCGATAACACGCGCCTGGATCTGATGGCCTACCTGCACCGCGATCCCGAGGGCGGGAGCCACTCCGGCCTGCCCTATGACGGAACCGTGGTGCCGCACAACGGAAAGATGATCTCTAACACCTTCTTCGAAGGCGAGGACGATTATGACAAGTACGATCGCCGCGAGGATATGGTCGGCTATAACATCGAGCACCTGTTCGACAGCGGCTGGTCGGTGCGCCAGAAGCTGCGCTATCTGCACACCAAAGTGGAGCTGAACCAGGTCTATGCCGCGGGTTGGCTGAACGACACCGAACTCAACCGCGGCTACTCCGGCTCGGACGAGAAGATGAACGCCATCACCCTGGACAACCAGATCGACGGCAGCTTTGATACCTGGGCGGTGAACCACCGGGTGCTGATTGGCCTCGATTACCAGGATCGCAGCAACCACACCACCGGCTATTACGGCAGCTTCCCGCCGATTGACGCCTTTAACCCGGTCTACGGTGCCGGGCCGGAGAGCATCACGATGTACAGCAAGGAGAAGCACAAGCTGCGCCAGACTGGCTACTACCTGCAGGATCAGCTCTCCCTGGACCGCTGGCGCCTGACCCTGGGTGGACGCTATGACCAGGTGAGCGTCTCCAATGTCGACAAGCTGAACGATACCCGCAGCGATCTGGACAAGAATAACTTCAGCAGCCGCGCGGCGCTGCTCTACCTGTTCGATAACGGCATCGCGCCGTATATCAGCTACTCCACCGCCTTTACCCCGACCAGCTTTGCGGATGAGAACGGCGATCTGCTGGACCCGATGAAAGGCAAACAGTGGGAAGCGGGGGTGAAGTTTGAGCCGGAGGGGATGAACAGCCAGTTCAGCGCCTCGGTGTTCCGCATCAACCAGAAAAACATCGCCACCAAAGAGGAGCCGACCGATCCGTACCGCTCCATCGGCGAAATTGAATCGGAAGGGGTGGAGCTGGAAGCGGTAGGGCAACTGACCGACAGCCTGCGCCTGCAGGCGGCGTACACCTATACCGACATCCGCTACAAGAAGAGCAGCCCGGAGGAAGAGGGCAAGCGTGCGGTTTATGCCCCGCGTAATATGGCCAGCGGCTGGCTCAGCTATGACGTGAAAACCGGGCCGCTGGATGGCCTGACGGTGGGCTCAGGTGTGCGTTACGTCAACGGCGTGACCAGTGACCGCATGAATACCCACACCCTGCCGTCATACACCCTGGTGGATCTGGCGGTGGGCTATGACCTGTCGAAGGTGGGGCTGACCGGGGTAAGCGCCCAGCTCAACGTCAACAACCTGACGGACGAAAGCTACGTGGCGGCCTGTAACTCGCTCTCCTACTGCTACTTTGGCGCCGAGCGCAGCATTGTCGGCAGCGTGTCGTGGACGTTCTGATGTGAAAATGCCCGGTGGCGCTGCGCTTACCGGGCCTACAAAAGAGTCGAACCGTAGGCCGGGTCAGGCGCAGCCGCCACCCGGCGAACAGGCCGCACCGCGCTACTCCGCCATCGCAATATTCACCGCTTCCCCCATCAGCTCTACCGCCGCGCGGTGCTTCTCGTTTGGCGGCAGGGCGCAGTTGATCCGCAAACAGTTCCGGTACTTGCCGGAGGCCGAGAAGAGCGATCCGGCGGCGATCTGGATGTTAAACCGCGTCAGCTCCCGCGACACGCAGACCATATCCACATGTTCCGGCAGCTCCACCCACAGCATGTAGCCGCCCATCGGGCGGGTCACACAGATGCCGCAGGGGAAGAACTGCCTGACCCAGCAGGTGTAGGTCTCGATATTCTGCTGGTAGATCTGGCGCATCCGCCGCACGTGGCGGTGGTAATACCCTTCCCGGATAAAGGTAGCCAGTGCCAGCTGGCTGGCGGGCACGTTGGTGCCGCTGGCGGCATACTTCATGTGCATAATCCGGTCGTGATAGCGGCCCGGGGCAATCCACCCCACCCGCAGCCCGGGGGCGACAGTTTTGGTAAAGGAGTTGCACAGCAGCACCCGGCCATCAATGTCCAGCGAGTGAATGGTGGAGGGGCGGGGATATTCGAACGCCAGCTCGCCATAAATATCATCTTCAAAAATGACGATATCGTGCCGCTGGGCCAGCGCCAGCAGCTGACGTTTGCGGGACTCGGGCATGATAAACCCCAGCGGGTTATTGCAGTTGGGCACCACAATCACCCCTTTGATCGGCCACTGCTCCAGCGCCAGCTCCAGGGCTTCGACGCTGATCCCCGTCACCGGATCGGTGGGGATCTCGATCGCCTTGATCCCCAGGCCGCGCAGCATCTGCATGGTGCCGTAGAAAGAGGGGGATTCCAGCGCCACGATGTCGCCGGGCTTACAGATGGTCAGCAGCGCCAGAGAGAGGGCGCTGTGGCAGCCGCTGGTGACGATCAGATCGTCGGCGGTGACCACCGATCCGGCGTCCAGCATCAGGCGGGCGATCTGCTCGCGCAGTTCGCGTCGCCCGGCGAGTTCGTCATAGCTGAGCACCTCTTTAACGCTATGCTGCACCACCCGGCTCAGCTCTTTCCACAGGGGCTTGAGGCTTGGCTGGGTCAGGTCGGGCTGGCCGCCGCCAAAGGCCGTGATGTCGGTTTTATTGCGCCCCTCCATCAGGGTCAGCACCTCATCCCACTGGGTTACCTCCACCGGGCGCTGCACCGGGCGCGACATCGCCGGCACCGGCGGCTGCGCCTTTCGCGGTGCGACAAAATAGCCCGAGCGCGGCTGGGGGGTGATCAGCTGTAAGTTTTCGAGGATCTGATAGGCCTGCTGTATGGTGCTGATGCTGACCCCGTGCTCCTGGCTCAGGGCACGCACCGAGGGTAAACGCTCCCCGCTGCGATAGAGCCCTTGTTCAATGCGTTCCGCCAGAAGATTGGCCAGATGTTGGTAGCGCGTCATGCTGTATCCCTTATTCTCACCATACAGAAAAGCAAACCGGTACAGATGGCGGTAAAAACTGCCATGCAGTTCCTGTTTTAGACGATCTGTATGTTAAAAAAAAGTAATTTTTGAATCTGTATTGGAAGGTGTGGGATCCGTGATGATAACCCCTCAGACCCCCGAGGAGAGCATCATGGAATTCCACGAAAATCGAGCCAAACGCCCCTTTGCGATCTTTATCTGGATGGGAAAAGCCCTTGTCCGCTGGTATCGCATCAACCGCACGCGCCGGATTTTGAGCAAGTTAAGTGATGAACATTTAAAAGACATCGGGCTGTCACGGTATGATTTGTAGCCTGCGCAGTTATCGCCCGGTGACGCTGCGCTTACCGGGCCTACAAGGGCACGAACCGTAGGCCGGGTAAGGCGTAGTCGCCACCCGGCGCTTGTCAGCGCAACAGTGCCAGCGTCTGCTGTTTCGGTTTTTCCAGCAAAGCCACCGCCTCCTGATACGACCGCACGTTGTTATACCCCATCACCAGCCCGTAGCGTTTGCCCGACCCGCTGTACCACGCCGACAGGGCGTTCACCTGGAGCTGATGCTGTTGCCAGCAGTGGGCGATCTCCTGGTCACAGCTGCCTTTGGTTAAGAACGCCACGATATGCATTCCCCCATCGTTCTGTTCGGTGAAGAAGCGGTCGCCATAGACTGCGTGCAGGGCGGCAATCATCCAGTCGCGTCGCTGTTGATAGAGGGCGCGCATCTTTTTCAGATGGCGGAAGAAGTGGCCCTCGTTGAGGAAAGTGGTGAGGATCTTTTGCGTCAGCACCGGCTGGCCGCTGGCGAGCAGATCGGCGCAGTCGTTAAAAGCCGTTACCGTGCTGGCGGGCATCACCACATAGCCAAGGCGCAGGGACGGCATCACGGTTTTGCTGAAGGTGCCCATGTAGATCACCCGATCCTGGCGATCGAGGCTTTTCAGCGACGGCAGCACCTTGCGGGTGTAGTGAAACTCGCCGTCATAGTCATCCTCAACGATCCACGCCTCGTTGCGGGTGGCCCAGTCGAGCAGTTGCTGACGGCGCGGCAGCGAGAGAGTGACCGCCAGCGGGCTCTGGTGCGACGGGGTGACGATGGCAAACCGGGCGTCGGCGTGGTGGCGCAGCAGGTAGTCTGTGTCCATCCCCGCGCGATCTACCGGCACCGTATAGAGGCGGGGCACGATGCGCCGCAGCAGTTGCTGGCCCATAAAATAGCCCGGATCTTCAAACACCACCTTGTCGTTGCGGCTGGCGAGGGTATCGAGGATCAGGCGCAGGCTGCCGCTGTAGCCGCTGGTGATCAGCACCTGATCCGGCGTGCAGGTCAGCCCGCGAGAGATGTTCAGGTAGCGGGCAATCGCCTGGCGCAGGGGAGCCCAGCCCATCACCGGCGGGTTGAGCATCTCCTCCTGGCGCATGGCGCGCACCGCCTGGCCCGCCAGCAGCAGCCATTTTTTGTAGGGAAAGCTGTCCAGCGCCGGGATGCCGGGGCGTAAAAAGCCGGCCCGTTCGCGCTGGCTGACCAGGGACTCCGGTAACGTGCCGGTGACGGGATCGTCGGGCGGCGGTGGCGCGGCGGGGAGGTTTAAGTCCGGGTTCACCCGGGTGCCACGCGCCCCCTGGCTCACCAGATACCCCTCGCCGATGAGAATGGCATAGGCGGTTTCCACCGTTTTGCGCGCGACCTTCAGCTCCTCCGCCAGCACGCGAATGGCGGGCACCTTGTCGCCGGGCTTCAGTATGCCGCGGGTGATATTGTCCCGGTAGCGGGTATAGATCTGGTGATAGCCCGGTTTCATGTCCTACCTCGTTTCGCGGTTTTTGTATCTTTTTACTATGTCATGAACGGCGTAAATTTGCCCCATCGCATGACCTGTACCGCACAAAAGAGGAAAGACCATGAGCACTCGCGTTAACCACCATAAAGCCACACCTGCCCTCGCTAAAGCGCTCTCCGACCTGAGCATGGCGGTGAGCCAGACCTCCCTCGACCCGGCGCTGAAGCACCTGATCGACATTCGTGTCTCCCAGCTCAACGGCTGTACCTTCTGTCTGGATATGCACGCGAAAGAGGCGAAAATTGCGGGCGAGCGTGAGCTGCGCCTCTACCATCTGGCCGCATGGCGCGAATCCCCGCTGTTCAGCGCCCGGGAAAAAGCGGCGCTGGCCTTCGCCGAAGCGCTGACGCAGATTGGCCCGCACGGGATCAGCGATGTCCTCTACCGCAGCGTGGCGGAACACTACTCGGAAAAGGAGATTTCAGAGCTGAACTTTGCCATTGTGGCGATCAACGCCTGGAACCGCTTAGGCATCACCTCCCGTATGGAGCCGGGCTCCCTCGACGGTGCCTACGGCCTCAACAAGGCTAACCTCGAGTAAGGCCCCGCTCGCGGATCATCGCCACCAGCGCCTGCAACCCAGGCGGGACGTGACGATGGCCAGGGTAATAGAGACGCAGCCCGGCAAAGGGCTGCGTCCACTCCTCCAGCACGCTCACCAGTTCCCCGCTTTGCAGCTCCTGTTGAATATAGAGTTCCGGTAAAAATCCTACCCCCAGTCCGGCTTTTACCGCCCGGATCGAGGCAAACAGATCCGAGGTGGCAAAACGGGGCACCACCGCCAGGGCAATCTGCTCTCCGCGCCGCTCCAGCTCCCAGCGGTAGATCCCGCCGTGCGCCATCCGCATGCCGATCCCCTGATGTTGCAGCAGATCGTCCGGCGTAAGCGGAATGCCGTGACGGGCAAAATAGTCTGGCGTGGCGGTGATGAGCTGGCGGATATCGGGGGTAAGCGGCACGGCGATCATATCCTGCGGGACCGATTCCGCGAGGCGGATCCCGGCGTCGTACCCTTCCGCCACGATATCGATCATCCGCGCTTCGCTTACCGCTTCGACGCGCATTTTCGGGTAGCGGATCATGTAGTCGATCAGCAGCGCGTCCAGGAACAGAGCGCCGACGTTGTGCGGCACGTTCAGGCGCAGGATGCCGGCAGGCTCGTCGGGATCGCTGTGGATCTCCAGGCTGGCCTGGCGGATCTCCTGCAAGGCAGGCCCCACGCGCGCGACAAAGCGTTGCCCCGCCTCGGTGAGGGCCACGCTGCGGGTGGTGCGATTGAACAGGCGCGTTTGCAGGCGGCTTTCGAGCACGGCAATGGCGTTACTCGCGGCGGTGGCCGACATCCCCAGCTCCTGGGCGGCGGCGCGAAAGCTGCCGCGACGCACTACGGCCATGACCACTTCCAGCTCTGTCAGTCCTGAACGGTGCATAGATTATCCTGAAAATCGAAACAACCTTTGCAGCATAGCGTGGATTATCGTAACGGAGAAGGCGTGCCAGACTCGCTTTATCCAGTCTGAGGTGGTCGCTATGCATCACATCGAACAGGTTTATATCAACGGGGAGTTTGTCACTCCACACGGCACGGAGCGCTTCGATTTGTATAACCCGGCGACGGCGCGCGTCATCGGTCAGGTGCGTCTGGCCGACGCGGTGGATGGCGAACGTGCCATTGCCGCGGCCAGAGCCGCGTTTCCGGCGTGGTCGAAAGCCACAAAGCAAATGCGCATTGCCGCCCTGCAACGGATGCAGGCTGCGGTGGCCGCCCGCCACGACGATCTGCTGGAGGCGGTGGTTGAGGAGTATGGTGCCCCCGCATCACGCTCGGCCTGGATGGCGAGCTATCCGGCGGAGGTGATTGCCCAGGCCATTGCGGCGCTGGAGGCGTTCGAATTTACGACCGTCGCGGGTGCGGCCAGAGTAGAGATGACCCCGCTGGGCGTCGCCGGGCTTATCACCCCGTGGAACAGCGATGCGGGCTTTATCTGCGGCAAACTGGCGGCGGCGCTGGCCGCAGGCTGCACCGCGGTGATCAAGCCCAGCGAGATGAGCGCCCTGCAGACGCAGATTGTGACCGAGGCGCTGCACGCCGCAGATCTACCGCCGGGGGTGTTTAACATCGTTACCGGGCGCGGCGATACGGTGGGGGAGACGATTAGCCGTCACCCCCATGTGGCAAAAATCTCCTTTACCGGATCGACCCGGACCGGCAAAGCGATCCTGCGCAACGCGGCGGAGAACTTTACCCGCGTCACCCTCGAGTTAGGCGGTAAATCGCCGACGCTGATTCTCGACGATGCCGATATCAAACAGGCGATCCCGCTGGCGGTCCAGGCCGGGCTGATGAACAGCGGCCAGGCGTGTGTGGCCGGTACGCGTATTCTGGTACCGCAGTCGCGTAAGGCTGAATTCGAGCAGGCGCTGGCGCTGGCTGTCGCGGCGGTGGCGTCGGGCGATCCGCGCGATGCGAAGACCGTGGTCGGTCCGATGGTGAGCGAGAGACAGTGGCAGCGGGTGCAGGGCTATATTCAGAAAGGGCTGGCTGAGGGGGCGCGTTTGCTGGCGGGCGGGGTAGGGCGGCCGGAGGGCACCCGGGATGGCTGGTTTGTCCGGCCAACGCTGTTCACCGATGTGCATAACCAGATGGCTATCGCCCGGGATGAGATTTTTGGTCCGGTGCTGTGCGTGATCGCCTACCGCGATGAGGCGGAGGCCATCGCCATTGCCAACGACACCGACTATGGCCTGAGCGCGCTGGTGCTCGGCGGCGACAGCGGGCGTGCCCGGCGCGTGGCGCAGCAGATCCAGGCGGGTCGCGTGCTGGTCAATACCCTCACACACGAGCCCAAAGCGCCGTTTGGCGGATTTAAGCACTCCGGCGTGGGGCGCGAGATGGAGGCCTGGGGCATCAGCGCGTTTATGGAGCCGAAGTCGATCCTCAGCTAAAAAACGCCCGGCGGCGCAAGCTTGCCGGGCCTACGGTTCGTGCCTGGGTAGGCCGGGTAAGCGCAGCGCCACCCGGCGGTTCCAGCGTATCGATGCCACAATCGCCATTCCGTAGGCCGGGTAAGCGCAGCGCCACCCGGCAACCCCCGGCGCACGAAAGCGACATTTCGCTCTTCACCGAAGCATCACGTTTTTGTTTCCTGCACTCTCTCCTTAACCTCACAACGGAGAGAGATCATGATTGCAGTCCTGTTTGAAGCCAAAGCCGCACCCGCGCACCAGGCGCGTTACCTGCAGCTGGCCGCCGAGCTAAAACCGCTGCTGGCGGATATCGACGGTTTTATCGATATTGAACGTTTTCAGAGCCTGACCACCGAGGGCAAAATCCTCTCCCTCTCCTGGTGGCGGGACGAGGAGGCGATTTGCCGCTGGAGACAAAATCTGTTTCACCAGGCCGCACAGGCCGAAGGGCGGGCGTCGATTTTTACCCACTACCGTATTCGCGTGGCGCAGGTGGTGCGGGAGTACAGTTCAGCAACCGGAGGGCATGCCGATGTATGACGTTCATGTGAGGTTCAACGACACCCCAGGCGAGCTGGCACGTTTTGGTCAACTGCTGGGGCGCAACGGCGTAGGGCTGGAGGGCGGCGGCGTGTTTGGCGTGGAGGCGCATTTCCTGGTGGTGGAGGGCGAAAAAGCCCGGCGCCTCCTCCTTGCCGCGGGTTTTAATGTGAAAGCGGTGCGAAAACCACTGATCCGTAAGCTGAAACAGGCGCGCCCTGGCGAGCTGGGCGAGATTGCCGCCGCGCTGGCCGCACAGGGGGTCTCCATCCTGACCCAGTACAGCGATCATGCGAATCACCTTATTCTGCTGACGGATAATGATAAGCTGGCCGCAGAGATCACCGGGCCGTGGGCTGCCAATGTTAAAGACGCGTTTACCTCCTGATAATAGCGCTGCGCTGGAGCTGGCCGTTGCGGCTGTTGCGGCGGCGATGGCCGATCCGTCACGGGTCAAAATGCTCTGTGCGCTGATGGACGGGCGGGCGTGGACCGCCACGGAGCTCAGCGCGGTGGCGGATGTGGCACCCTCAACCGCCAGCGGCCATCTCGCCCGGCTGGTGGAGGGCAGGCTGATTACCTGCCTTTCTCAGGGGCGGCATCGCTACTATCGTCTGGCGGGGCACGACGTTGCGGAGCTGGTAGAGCAGATGATGGGGCTGTCGTGGAGCCGCATCACGCCGCCGGAAACCACCGCGCCAGCGTCGATGCGTTATGCCCGCACCTGTTACGACCATCTCGCGGGCACGGTCGCCGTGCAGATCTATGATTTTATGCAGGCCGAAGGCTGGCTGGTGGCAGACGGGGCTGCCCTCACCGGAAAGGGCCGCGAGGCGTTCCTGGCGCTGGGGATCGCGCTTAAGGCTAATACCCGGCGCAAAGCGTGTAGCGCCTGCCTGGACTGGAGCGAACGCCGTTTCCACCTGGGCGGTGAGGCGGGCGCAGCGCTGCTGGTTTTCCTGGAAACCAAAGGCTGGATCCAGCGGGTGGAAGGGTTTCGCGAGGTGACGGTGACGGCATCAGGGCTGCGGGCCATTCAGCAGCGTTTTAGCCGTTGAGGAAACGCCCGGCGGCGCCAGCTTGCCGGGCCTACAAAAAGTAGCCGCATACTCTGTATGCGGCTTGTTTGTTTTAGAAGTTGAGCGACCAGGTGGCGCTCATTGTCTGATCGGTGTCGTGATGAGAGGCATTCACGTTATAGCCCACGCCGAAGGTCATATTGCCTTTCTGCATTTTCACCCCCAGCTGGCCGTTAAAGGCGGTGTCATCCATGATCTCTGCGCGGAGAGTATCGCTGGCGCTGATGCCCACGGTGTGCAGGGTGTTTTGACTCTCCCGGTCGCCGGTGACAGCAACCACGCCGACATCGGCCTGGGTACTCATCTTCCAGCCGGAATCCAGCGCGAAGGTTTTCGCGACTTTCACCCCTACCCGGAACTGCCAGATGTTCTGCGTGCCTTTATCGGTATGGAAGACGCGTTCATCCTGATCGTTTTTGGTATCAAAGGCCTCGGTCTTGAGTTGGTTATAACGCACACCCGCATGAGGAATGATATCCAGCACATCGGTTTCGATCAGGTACTCGCCCCGCACGCCCGCGCTGAACAGCATCCCGTCGACGTTTGCCTTCAGCTTGTTGCCTGCTTCCATCCAACCCGGCTGTTTCTGGTAAACATCGTTGCTGGTCTGGGTCAGGCTGACGTCGCCCGTCAGGTTCCAGCGATCCTGGTTCCAGTTCTGGTACAGGGTAACGCCCCAGAAGCTGAAATCATTGTGGGTGGCGTTGGTATCGCCGCGTGAATCACTGTCGCCATTACCGGCATGGAACGCCGCGCCGCTGCGCAGGGTGCCGTGTTCGGTCTGCCAGGCTTTGTCTCCTCCCATCATCAGGCCGTAGAATTTGCTGTTCTGGCCGTAGCTCAGATTCCCGGCGCTCAGGTCGCTGCTGCGCGGGTTACCGTACAGGGCGTGAACCCAGACGCTGGCGTCAGTGTCAGCGGGTTGCAGGCCCGCGTTGGCAATGGAGTTACGCTCCAGAACGGCATCCACCGCCGCGTTGCCTGCCGCCCAGGTATTGTGCTGCACACCGCCCGCAGTGGCGATTTGCGCCGCGCTGTTGATGGTTCTTACTACCTCATCCACGCTCGCCTGTGGCGTATCGATAGCAACCGACAGATAACGTGCGCCCGCCTGGCTGGCAGAGCGTGAGTTCTCTCCGCTGGCGATAAGCTGATCCAGCGCATGGGTAGTGACCACGCCCGGCAGGACGTCCTGTGCCGCACGAGCCTGGGTAGTGACCCGCACCTCGCCGTCACGCTCCTGGGTCGTGGCCGTCAACAGTTTATTCAACAGCAGATTCTCGTTCTGCCAGCCGTTGCCGGCGATGTTGACGTCGCTAAAGCCTCTGGCAACCGAGTAAGTCTGGTTGGCCTTCGCATCCGCGACGTAAAGTACGGCGCTGTCCGCTACGTTCAGGCTACCCTCGGTCGCATTCAGCGCGGCCTGGCCATTGGTCATCTCCTTCGTGCTGACCATCAGCAAAGAGTGGTCGGCAAAGTCAACGGTATTAAAGGCGGCGTCACGGTCGGCTGAGCTGCCGGTCAGTGAACCGTCGACCCGCAGCCCGCCCTGGGTGGCGTTAAGGTATTGCGGGGTATGGACAGAGACCGCCGCCGTGATGGCGTTTTCACCCCAGGTTAAGCCGCTGTTGGCGAAACGGGCTTCTGCCGCAGCGGTAGAGGTATCACCCAGCACCAGCAGGGCGTTATGACCCACGGTGACGCGCCCGTTAATCTCACTGCCACCGCTTGCCACATGGGAGGCGTTAGCCAGCGTCCCGCCATCCGTCCAGGCCGGGTCGATAAACAACCGAGCCCCCTGCAGATCCAAACGTTCTGCGACCAGCGTGCCCGCGGCGGCGATATCGCCGACGGTGATTTGTGCCTCCTGGCTGGCCGAGAGCTGCCCTGCCAGCAGGGAACCGTTAACCGCCATCTGGGCGCTATCCTGAAGCGCGACATCGCTGTGCAGAGTGGCTTGTTGTTCAACCCTGACCAGGCCGCTGCTGACTACCCCGGCAGCAGATCCGCCGGAAACCAGCGTGTGATCGCCTGCCACAATGTTCAGCGCGCCTTCAGGGGCCACGGTGACGGTACCGGTGAGATGACCGGTCACATCCTGCATGGCTGCGATGCCTAAGTTCAGCGTCCCGTTATTGACCGCTACCGCAACAGGCGCATCGGGTGCGCCGGCCACGTCGATCAACGCGCCAGCGGCCCCGGTCAGAGTCAGCGTCTGGCCGCCGACAATATCCACCGCTGGCTGGCCTTCACCTTCAAACCGCAGCTGCGATGCGCCGAAGCCGTTCCGCACGAAAATGGTGTCATCGGTGATCGCATCTTTCTCGCCGATAATGAGCCGGTTTTTGTCAGAGGTAACCTGGGTGTTGGCCAGCACCGCCTGGGTCATGGCGGCTTCGATTACGCTGGCGGTGCCCGCCACGCTATCGGCATTCTGCAGCGTGCCGAGCATCACCAGGCTGTTGCCTTCTGTGGAGCCCAGCAGCTCATTGACCGCCTTCACATAGTCCAGATGGTAGGTGTCATCGGTCAGGATCAGCGTGCTGTCGGTCAAGCTAAGGTTCGCGCCGGTCTCGTTATAGCCCTCTGGCAGCAGGGATGAGGCCGCCAGGTTGAACAGCTGGTCAGAACGGGTTTGCAGCTGGCTATGGTTGATCATATTCAACGATGCGCCGCTGCTCAGCGCCAGGGTATCGGCGATAAGTTTGGTGTTATCAAAGGTTAAATTGCCGCTGCTCAGCTGCACCGGCGCGGTCACGGTAGTGCCGTTCACTGTCAGGGCGCTGCCCACGTTGGTGTCGGTAAAGCCGTCGGTGAGGACCACATCGTCCGCGATAGCCAGCTTGCCGAAGTTGCTGAACTTCGTCCCGCTAAACTCAGGCATGTTCGCCAGGTGCAGGGTGCTCGCAGCGCCGCTGCCGTACAGATTACCCGCCACCTCAGCGTTATCCAGCCAGATGTCGGAGCGGAGCACTTTGGCACCGTTGAGGTTGATATCCCCGGAGAGGGTGCTGTCGGTCAGATGCAGATCCACGCTGCCCTGGCCGGCGCTGGCATCGACGTTGCCTGTCAGCACGGAGCGGGTGATATCCATGGCAATCTGCGCGGCTTTGTTGGCAATCAGGTTGCCGTTAAGGGAGGGGTCCGCCAGCGAGGCGGTAACGCTCTCCGAGCCGGAAAGCACCGTATGACCGACAATCTCGCTATTATCCAGGCTCAGCTGAGCGGCTTTGCCATTTGACAGGCTAATGGCGTTACCGTTTTTCTGGGTGGTTTTGGTGATGGTGGAATCGGTAACCGACAGCGCGCTGGTGCTGCCTGAGGTAGAGAGGGCCACCGAGCCCGTCAGCTGGCTATGGTCAACTACAATCGTATGCGTTTTATCTGCAGCGGTGAGGTTTGTGATTTCTATCGCATTGGCTGTTTTGGAGACGGCGTTAGTGGTATCGATGAGGCTGTTCTGCACCGTAATGGCGTTATTATTTGTCGCGTTGTACAGCAAAATGCTGCCCGCCTGAATACGGCTGTCCTGCACGGTGACGTCGTGTGTCCCCGCGCCGCCCACGTAGATGCGGCCTGTAATCAAGCTATTGTTCTGGATATCAATATCGGCATCACCGCTGTCAGCGACGTCCAGATGAATGGCGTTTCCGTCAAGATAGTACTTCGAGTTTGGGGCGTTTTTTATATCATAATCTCCCCCCTTAGCGGCACCGTTCAGGGTAGAGTTATCGACAACGATATGGGTATTGGTGTTAGAACTCTTCGCGCCCGCCTCGATGAAGTCCACCGCGGCCTTATTGTTCAGGACAACGGTAGCTGAGCCCTCTTTACTGACGTTGATATAATGGCCACTCAGATTCGCGCCATCAACAAGAAGCTGTTGGATATCAGAAGAGGTTCGGGAAGAGGTGCCGCTGGCAAAATAGATATTCTGGGCCCTGCGTGCCGTCAATGGCCGCATCCTGGGTTTTCTGAGTGAAATACCACGCGGTAGGCTTTGGCGTTATCGGTGACGTCATGTCATATTGCGTTAATCCGCAGGTTCCGGTAAATGCAGTGCCCGCGCAGGTATTTGCCAGTGCTGGAGACAAAAGAAAACTGCTGCCCAGAATCATGCTCATGCTAATAGCCAGCTGATTCAGGCGAAATGATTTATTCATAAGGTGTCCCTCTCTTATTACATAATGATTTTATTTCGCGATAGCGAATATAAAAATACATACACCGTTTAATCCTTCGTTACATTTTGCAGCATAACAAAAGAAAATAATATTGAGGGTGGGATTGTTCTTTCCTTGCCTGGAAAAGTCTTAAGTGGTCGGATATCTTGCTGTTATAACTGATTAAACTTTTCGTTAAATATCATTTTTTGTGCGCGATAGCACGAAATGCCGCTAATTACTTGAGAATATTCCTACAATCCCCCGGAAAACTGTTAATTGCAAATTAATACATTCTCACTGATTATTAATAAATCCACAGTGATGGTGAGGGTAAAGGGAATGGTAATAGTTTTAACATCCTGTAGATATTTCCAGCAGGGGTTTGCCATGCTGGTTGAACAGTTAATGTTCGACGCGCCGTCGTTTCAGCAGGTGCATTATCTTGATGACATCAAAAAAGCGACGAAAGAGGATCTTTCTCGCACCAAAGCGATTGTAGTGGATTATGGTGAGTCTGATATCAAAGTTCTGCATGCCCTACTGGATCTAAAAAACCGGTACGAGCAGAGCTATTTTATTTTTATCACCCGGGATGTGTGCTACGAAAGCACGATTGAAAATATTCTCATTAATACTATTGCCGATTATACCATCGACTGTAAAAGTGCCGTGCGAAAGTTAAGCGCATGTCTTGCCCATCTTGCCCAGGAAGATCAGCCGGTCACTATTTTTAAAAATGCCCGCTGGCACCATCTTGAAAAAGAACAACGGTTAACCCGTATGGAAACCATGCTGCTGCCCTATATTGTGTCGGGGAAAAAGAATAAAGAAATTACCCGCGATCTGGACGTAACGGGAAAAACAGTAAGCCATCATCGACGCAATATTTATCGTAAATTCGCTGTGACCAATCTGACCGGGTTGTTTAAAAAATTTGATCAACGTGCTTGATTCTGCAAGCGACCTCTATTGAACGAAGGATGACGGCACAAAAAAGCCTGGAAAAAGCGCTGTTGATTTTGATACCTGCCAGGGGATGAACGCTCTGCCCGCTTTCGCAATTCCTGCGCTTAACATCCTCGTTTCTTGATACTTACCCTGATAACTATTATCTTCTCAGCGTGTGAAGCGAGGACCTCCCATGCGTGAAGAAGATCTGTTCTGCCGCAGGCCGATGGGCATGCGGATGGCAATGATTGTGCGTCAGTGGCGCGCAGTGATTGACGATGCCATTCTCGACACCGGGTTAACCCAGTCGAGCTGGACGGTGATGATGCAGTTAAAGCAGTTGGGGGATAACGTCTCGGTGAGCGAACTGGCGGAGGTGCAGGGCATTGAACTGCCGCCGCTGATGCGCACCCTTTCACAGCTGGAAAAGCAGGGCTACCTGCTGCGCACCACATCGCCTTATGACAAGCGTATCCGGCTGCTGACGCTCACACCCGAGGGTAACGCGGTGCTGAAAACCCTGACCCGGATTATCGAGACGTTCCAGGAGCGGGTATCGCAGAATATCGCCCCGGAACATCTCGAGATTTTCAGCGCCACACTCAATCAAATCGCCTGCAACTTGCGGACTATCCGCGAAGAAGATAACAAGACCGAATAATCATGACCCCTGAACAAAAGTTTGCCCGCTGGGTAAGGGTAAGTATTGCCTCTTTCCTGCTGATGTTTGTCTATTTCATTATCGCCGATATCTGGATCCCGCTGACGCCGGACTCCACGGTGATGCGCGTGGTGACGCCCGTTTCCGCGCGCGTCTCCGGCTATGTGGCGGCGGTGCACGTGCATAACAACAGCCAGGTGAAGCGGGGCGATCTGCTGTTTGAACTCGATCCAACGCCATTCCGTAATAAAGTGGAAGCGGCTCAGATTGCGCTGGAACAGGCGCGTCTCGCCAATCAGCAGCTGGACGCGCAAATTGTGGCGACCCAGGCGAGCCTGAAAACCGCCCAGCTCACCGCCCGTAACGACAAAGTCACCTTCGATCGCTATCAGAAACTCAGCACGTTGCAGAACGTCTCCCAGGCGGATCTGGATAAAGTCCGCACCACCTGGCAGGGCAGCGAGCAGGCGGTGGCGAATCTGGAGGCCACCATTCATCAGCTGCGCATTGAGCGCGGCGAGCGCGACGAAAAGCGTAACGTGACCCTGCAAAAATACCGTAATGCGCTGGACGAGGCGGAACTCAATCTCCGCTGGACGAAAATCTACTCCGAGGCGGACGGGACCGTCAGTAACGTGCAGCTGAGCCCCGGTTTTTATGCCACCTCCGGTTCGGCGGCGCTGGCGCTGGTGAATAACCAGAGCGATATCGTCGCCGATTTCCGGGAAAAGAGCCTGCGCCATACCCGTCAGGGAACCGATGCCGCCGTGGTGTTTGACGCCTTCCCGGGCCACGTTTTCCGCGCCCACGTCACCAGCAGCGACGCCGGTATTCTGGCCGGGCAGGAGGCCGTCAACGGCCAGCTCTCTGAGCCGGAAACCTCCAACCGCTGGGTGCGTGACGCGCAGCGCATGCGCATTCACGTGGCGCTGGACGAGCCGCTGCCAAAGCACCTGCCGACCGGGGCGCGCGCCACCGTGCAGCTCTATAACAGCGAAGGTCCGTTTGCCCGCTTCTTCTCCGGCATGCAGATCCACCTCGTCAGCCTGCTGCACTATGTGTACTGATTATGTCTATTAATACCCTGGCGCGGGTCTTTACCCCGCACGGCAACATTGTCTATACCGCCAACGACTTTCGCCAGACCCTGCGCATCGTCTTTGCCGGGATGATCGCCCTGAGCGTGTCGAGCTTCTACAACACCAGCTATGGCGTCTTCTTCGTCATCTACCCGATTATGCTGCTGTCGTTGGTGCCGGTCTTTAACCGCCACGTGGCAAAACAGTTTGTGTTCAGCTCGGCGCTGAACTGCATTGAAATGGTGTTTATCATCGGTTATCTGGCGCAATGGCCGGTGATCATGACCCTGGTGGTGTTTGGTCTCTACGTGATGCGTTTTCGCTTTATGAGCCAGGGGCCGCTGTTCCTCTTTGGCTCGATGGGGGTGGTGTGCCAGAGCACCATGCTCAACTTTATGAGCTACCCCACCACCAACTGGCACACGCTGCTCTTTTCCAACCTCGAAGCCAGCGTGATGGCGGTTTGCTTAAGCGCGCTGATGCACTATCTGCTGCCGGATGTCGAGCCACGCACGCCACCGCCGCGGCTGGAGAAAGATGCCGCCCGCGTGCGCCATGAATCGCTGCTCTCCGGGACCGTGGCGACGCTGATCTTTGTGGTGTTCCAGATAAGCGATCTCAGCGATTCACTGTCGGCGCTGATGGCAGGCATCCTGATCCTCTTCCCGATGCACTATCGCGGCGCGGTGATGAGCTCGCTGTGGCGCGTGGTGGGGGTGGTGCTCGGCTGCCTCTATATTCTGCTGGTGCAGATGGTGCTCTACGATCACAGCAGCCACATGCTGCTAATGATGCCGCTGATTGGGCTCGGGCTGGCGTTTGGCGCCCGCCTGCACGTGATGGAGAAGGTGGGAGCCGGGGTCGGTTTTGCCAGCATCACCACCATCGGCATCATGTTCGGCCAGAACATGCACCCGGACGGCGACCTGGTGTTCAGCGATCTCTACCGTATTGTCTCGGTGACGGTGGCGCTGGTGGCGACCCTGACGATCGTGTTCCTTATGCACCTGTTTCTTAACTGTTTCGCGCCGACGCGCTATATCATCACGCCGCCCGCCGGGGATAAATGATAATGTGCGGTAGTCTGCACATTACTTCGCCCTTCTGTGGTAGTAATGCCGGTTGGCTAACCGGATGACAAAGGGAAGGGATCTATGTGGCAGACGCGGGCGCTGGAGCTGAATAATCAGGCTTACTGGAACTGGGAAAAGGCTTGCGAACTGGTGGACTGGGCCGTCGCGCATGACTTTAACACCGTGGTTGTCGGGCAGGCGGATCTGTTCGACAAGCTGGTCTCCCCGAAAGGCTACACGCCGCATCTCGACAACGACCGCCTCTCCAGCCAGCAGCGTGCCCGCTGCGTCTACCTCAACCGGCTGGGCCAACTCTGCCAGCAAAAGGGGCTGCGTTTTTACCTGCAGGCCAAAGAGTTCAGCTTCCCTACCGAACTGCTGCTGGCGCACCCGCACCTGTTTGAGCCGGGCCACGGCGTGCGCCTCGACGTTGATTTCTGGTGCGGGTTCCTGACCCGTAAAATCGCCCTGATCTGCCAGCGGATTCCTGCCATTAGCGGCCTGCTGGTCGCTATCTCCAGCACCGACGGCCTGCTGCCCGTGTCGCGCCCTAACTGGGAGTTACAGGCAGAGGGCGAGGTCAATCAGGTCCAGCGCGACGCCCGGAGCCTGGCCATCTATAGCTGCTGCTTTAATGCCATGTCCCGCACCATGCAGGCTGAAAATAAACACCTGGTGCTGCGGGTGTTTCCGGCGGGCAATCACGATCTGCACAACGTGCTGGAGGCGATCCGCCCGCAGCCCCAGAGCGTCAGCGTCTCCATTAAACTCACCCCGGAACGTTTCTGGCCGTCGTTTCCCAATAACCCGGCCCTGCTGGCGGTGGAGGAGCGTGAAGTGTGGGCGGATATCGATCTGGTGGGCGAAGAGGTGGGCTGGGGCGTCTTTCCCTGGCTGCGCATCGACGAACTGCAGGGGCGTCTGCTGTGGTGCCGCTCGAATCCGGCGATCCGCGGCGTGGTGTGCAAAGCCAGCTGGGAAGGGGTGGATAACCACTGGGTGATGGGCACCCTGAGCGAGTGCAATCTGGTGGCCTGTAGCCGGATGTTAGCCAGCGATGGCAGCCACCTTAGCGTGGCGCAACTGCTGAATAGCTGGCTGGATGAGCGCTATGGCTGGCAGCCGGATGCCGACACTTTTGCCACCTTCCACGCCCTGCTGGAGCAGGCCGGGCAGGTGCTCTATGGCGCCATCTACGTGCGCGATCACGTTTTTCATCGCCACAGTCAGGTGCCGGAAAGCTATGGCCAGGCAGTGTGGAGCCTTTACGGGCAGCTCAACCGCAACCACTGGCTGCCGGGTTCGGAGCGCGATATTTTCTTCAGCGCCAGCGACGTTGAAGCCTCTGCCGCGTCGCTGGCGCGCATTGCCCGCGAAAAAGACGAGGCCCGGGACGCCTCGCAGACCTTACAGGAAGCGGCCCTGCGCTTTACCGACACCGCCGCCTTCCCGTATGCGCTGAAACGCCGCTGGCTGGAGGAGTGGCAGGGCTTTGCCCTCTACTGCCATCTGTTTGTCCATGCCCAGAAGGCGTTCTTTACCCTGCGCTTTGCCCGCGAGGTGGAGAACAGCTGGAGCATGCGCGAAATCTGCCAGATCAACATCCAGGAGCTCTATCGCAGCGCCGCCGAACTGGACGATTTCTGCTTAAAGCACGCCGATGCTTCTCCCGGCATGCACGTGCTGTTCGATGCCTCCCGCGTGCGCGCCCTGGCGGACAGCCTGAGCGAAGAGCTGAAGGCACTAAAGCCTTAGTGTGATCAATATCACGTCAGATGGAGAGGGCTAAAAACCTGACGTGATCGCCCTCATCATTCTCCTTCCTTGCCGGTTACGTGGTGTGATCGGCATCACGCTGCATCGCTGACCGTCGTCCGGTTTGTGAGTTGCCAGGCATATCCCATCAGTCTCCCTCCTGGGCTGCTCGCCCCGCAAGGCCAATCTGCTGATGATAGCGGCGTAATGGACGGGCTGATGAGGAAGATATGTCACAAGGTGACTGGCAGTTAACACAGGGTGACGCACTCACGCGTTTTCTGGGGTCAGCGGCAAAAGCGGAGCGCTTCGCCGAGTTTTATACCGGTGAAACGACAGAGCCCACCTGTGAGGTGGGACCGGATGCGCCGTCGTTTTGCCGTCGGGTGTTCCTGAAGACCCACGCCCGGCGGCAGGTGGAGCCCGCCCAGGCCCTGCCGTGCCGGGAAGGGGTTTTTAGCGGCGACAACCACATTCTCTCCTTTTCGGGCTTTTATCCGCTGGCGTACCATCTGCAGCGCTGGCTGCGGGTGGATCTTTTTGCGCCCCATAGCGGCACCTTTACCTTTCGTCTGACGACCTGCGGCGGCGTGCGGCTCTGGCGTGACGACGAGCCGCTGGTCTGCTTTACGCCCTTCACCCGCAACCGCATGCAGCACACCGAGGTCGCGCTGGCGCTGAGCGCCGGTAAAAACCGCCTGCTGATCCATCTGGATGAACTGTTTGAACGCGATACGACATTTGCCCTGCAAATGGTCTACCTCGACGCGACCCCGCTTGACTATGGGCTGCCGGACGCGTGCCCGCAGCTCATCGCCCCACGGCAGTACACGCCGCCTGCGCACAGTACGACGGCCCACGACGATAGCGGCCAACGCCTGTTGACGCTGATGGCGCAGCGGGAATATGGCCCGGAACTCGACGCGCTGCTGTACAGCACCCTGAAGCGCGTCAGCGCCCGGGAGGCGGGCTCGGTGTTTTCACTCCTGTCGCTGCTCCTCCTCTGGCATCGCCATCAGGGAGAGCACTTCCCGGCGGTGCTGTGGCGGCGGGTAAAATCCACGCTGCTGGGTTATCGCTACTGGCACGATGAGCGGGGCTGCGACGTGATGGCGTTCTGGGGCGAGAAGAATGTGCTCGCCTTCCAGACGGCGCAGTATCTGGCGGGGAAATTGTTCCCGGATGCGCTGTTTATCGCCTCTGGCCGCCGGGGGCATCAGCAGCAAAACCTGGCGCTCGCGCGTGCCGCCGATACCGGGGCATTACTGGCCCATGCAGAAACATTCTTAAAAGGGGCGACAGCATGAACAGCGCGCAGCAGAGGAAAATAGTGGATCGCGTGGTGCGCGGTTTCTGCCGACTGAAAAATCTTGATGAAGTGGGGGCTGGAGACGGGTTCTCCATCAACTTTGAAGAGTGGGAGTGGGAGATTGGCGTCGGGCTGTATGGCTTCTGGCGCTTTGCGGAACACCAGCAGGATGCGGTACTGCAGCAGTCGATTCTGGCGTGGTACGAAACGCAGATTGCGAAAGGGCTGCCGGAGATGCAGATCAACACCACCGCGCCGATGATCGCCCTGGCGCTGGTGGCCGGGCATCATCAGCGTCAGGATCTGCTTAAGACGGTCAACGACTGGGCCGACGCCCTGCTGCGCGACCTGCCAAAAACCGAAGAGGGCGGATTCCAGCACGTGGTGAAAGAGCAGGCGAACACCGGCCAGCTGTGGGATGACACGCTGTTTATGACCTGTCTGTTCCTCGGCGTGGCGGGGATCGTGCTCAAACGCCGGGATCTGATCGACGAGGCGAGCTACCAGTTCCTGCTCCATACCCGCTATCTCAGCGATCCGGTGAGCGGGCTGTGGTATCACGGCTGGACCTTTGTCGATAAGCACCATTTCGCCGGGGCGTTCTGGGCGCGCGGCAACGCATGGATCACCGTCGCCATTCCGGAATTTATCGCGCTGATGGGCGAGCATCTGGACGCCAGCGTACGGCGCTATCTGGCGCAGGTGGTGACGCGTCAGGTGCGCACGCTGTGCGAGCTACAGGCGGAGAACGGCATGTGGCACACGGTGCTGGACGATCCGTTCTCACCCCAGGAGTCCTCCGCCACGGCGGGTATCGCCTGGGGGATGCTGCGCGGCGTGCGGATGGGGATTCTGGATGCGTCGGTGAGCAGGCATGCCCTGCGGGCGTTCGACGCGGTGATGGCGCGCATTGACGAGGAGGGGATTGTGCGGGAAGCCTCCCGCGGCACCATGCTGGGCTGGGATATTCAGTACTACTGCGATATCGCGATGGCCCCGGTGCCCTACGCCCAGGCGTTAACCATTATGCTGCTGCTGGAGATCGATCAGGGCGGCTGGCTGGCGTAATGCGCATAAGGCCGGCGCGAACCGGCTTTGTTAGCGGCTGAGTAGGGGCATGACTTCCGGCAGTTGCGAGAGTAAAAACAAAATCAGCCCAATCGTGCCGCCCACCAGCGTGCCGTTGACGCGGATAAACTGTAGGTCCTTGCCGATGTTGAGCTCAATCTGGCGGGACATATCTTTGGCATCCCAGCCTTTTACCGTGTCGCTGATATGGCGGGTGAGGAAGCGGGCAAAATCGGGCGCCACGCGATGTGCGGCCTGCTCCAGATGTTCGTTCAGCGAGGCGCGCAGGTTGCTGTCTGCCACCAGGGTTTCACCAAACCACAGCCCGGCATTGGCGAGACGCTGCTTCACGCGGGAGTCGTCGCGCTGCATATCGGCCTTCAGCCACTGGCGCAGGTCGGCCCACATCTCGCCCAGATAGCGGTTAAACGCCTCGTCATTCTTCAGATACGTTTTGATGTTCTCGGCTTTGGCCGCGGTTTCCGGGTCGTTTTTCAGGTTATCGACCAGCTTATGCACCGCGCGGTCGAAGGCCTGACGGATCTGATGGGTACGATCGTGGCTGACATCATCCAGGATGGCGTTCACCGCGTTTGAAACCACCTCGGCGCTCTGATCCCCCAGCCACTCGGTGGGCAGCACCATCGATTTGCGCGGATGTTCGGTCTTCAGCCAGTGGACGATCTGCGCGGCGATAAAATCGCGCGTGCTGTCGCGCTGCAGCAGGGTAATCAGGCGATTAATGACCGCGTCCAGCAGCACCTGATGACGCCCGTTTTTTGTCATGCTCTCCAGCATGGCGGCGCTGGTTTCGCTGAAATCGACCTTATCCAGCGCCTTATGTACCGCCCGCTTCAGCATCCGCTGAATGCGCCCGTCGTCGGTCAGCTCCAGAAAACCGCTCATCACCTGCATGATATGCTGCCCGACGCGCTCGGCGTTGTCCGGCTTGCTGAACCAGTTGCCGATAAGCAGCGCCGGTTCATGCTTGCGGATGAGCGCCACCAGCGATTGAGTATCGAGGAATTTCTCCTGCACGAACTGGCCGAGATTGTCGCCAATCCGGTCCTTATTACGCGGGATAATCGCCGTATGCTTCGAAATAAAGGGGATCGGCACCCGGCGAAACAGGGCCACCACGGCAAACCAGTCCGCCAGCGCGCCAACCATCGCCGCTTCGGCAATGGCTTTTACGCCGCGCACCCAAAAGGTTTGTGGCAGAAAGAGGGTAGCGATAAAGGTCGCGGCGGCAATCAGCAGCAGCGATAGCGCCAGCAGCTTGGCGCGTTTGAGTTCAGCGAGTTTTTCCATAGGGTTAAGGATAGAGGGAGAAAAGGCGAAGGGGCAAGGGAGCGGGCATTTTCCCCGGTGGCGCTGCGCTTACCGGGGCTAAGAGGAGTGCGCGGGGGGGTTGTAGGCCTGATAAGCGTAGCGCCATCAGGCGTTTTCTCTGCATTCACAAGGGTAAGAAGAATCGCCATAAAATCCCTGTGCCAAACGCAATCAGCACCATCCCCGCCACGCGCTCCATCTTCCAGATGTGGTCGCTCAGCCGACGTTGAACGGCGGGCAGGGCGATGAACGACACCACCGCCAGATCCCACGCCAGCACCACCGTGACCATCCAGATGCCGCTCACCGACTGCTGGAGCAGCGTCACATTCGGCCCGAGCAGGGCGGTCATCAGCGCCAGATAAAAGAGGGCATTTTTCGGATTTAGTACCGCCGACCCCAGGCCGAGCAGAAGCTGCCTGCGCCAGCCTGGGCGTTCCGGCTCCGCATTATCCAGCTTCAGGGTGCGGGCGCGACTGTGGAGCAGATGCCAGCCTATCCACAGCAGATACAGCCCGCCCAGGAGTTCAATGGCGTTAAACAATAGCGTGTACTGGCGCAGCGCGCTGGCGCCAACGATCACCAGCAGGATATAAAGCCCGTTGCCCAGGGCTATCCCCGCGCACAGCCCGGCGCTGCCGCGCAGGCGATGACGGGCGGCGAAACCCATCAGCAAAAAGAAATCCGGGCCAGGGCTGAGCAGGGCGACGAAGTGCGCCAGCGCGAGCGCCAGAAAAGCGGGCGGGAAGAGAGCGGTAGTCAGTTCCATAGTGACCTCATCAATAAAACTGAGGTCAGGCTACGCCGGTGCGAGCGCTAATTATTGTCGGATATTGATCGCCCGGTGGCGTACTGGCGCGGCGTGGCGGCGGTGTAGCTGACAAAGGTTTTATGGAAGTGGCTCTGATCGGCAAAGCCGCTCTGGTAGCTGACGTCGGCGATGTTGTCCCCGGCGCGCAGGCGGGCTTTGGCGAACTCTACCCTGGAGATGGCCAGAAAGGTGCCGGGCGTCAGGCCGGTATCCTGCTTAAAGGTTCTGATAAGGGTCTCTTTGCGCAGCGAAAAGCGCCGGGCTAAAACATCCAGCGAGGGCGGTGCCTGCAGGCTTTGGCGTAAGGTCTGTAACAGTGCAAGGCTGGAGGGGCGTAGCGTTTCAGGCGGAGAGGGGTTTTCTTTCAACGCTGCCAGTAGGGCATCGATAGCTTCGGGCGACAGCGTGTCAACCACAGCCAGATACTGGCAGAAAAGCGCTTCGCTGCGGATCACCTGCATGGCGGGCTGAAGGTCAGTCTCCAGATAGAGCATGTGGTAGCTGCGGGGTTGTCCCGCAACGGGGTTACAGCTGTGCGGCAGATGCGCGGGGATGACAATCAGGTCGCCAGGATAAAGCGTAAACGGCTCGCCGTTGCAGGTACAGCAGGTTTGCCCCTCGAGGATGGCGCCAATAGAGAGCTGAGCATGGCTGTGACGCTTATAGGCTTGCGTGCTCTGCCAGGTGCTGCGCAGCTCCACGCCGGGCTGGCGTATGAAGGTCTGATTGACTTGGCGGGTATGGGGCATGGCGGTTACCGGTGTGAGGGATAAAGGGGTTTAGGTGCTTATAGCATGAGCGGACAAAGGTGTCGCCTGGAATAATTTGGGAGAGGTCGTTATGTGATTAGAATAGTGGTATAAAATTCAGGGTTAAATAAAATAGCGACGACGCATCATGGACTTATAGGTGAAATTATCAAAGGAATGAATATATGGCCGTTATACCATTATTACCCAAAGAGGGTTTGGATCTTATTCATAAGAATATGCGCGAGGCGCGTATAAATGGAATGTCGAGAAATATGGCCTTGCCGCAAAATTATTACTGGTTCTATCAAAAAGTCCGGAATCGAGGGCCCTGGGATTACAAACAGCAAGACAGAAAACTGGCAAATTTTGGCAATTTTAATTATGGTGCAACAGGATTTGCCGCGGGTATACCTGAGAAAACGCTCTATATGGGAGCGGGTTTTGCGCAGTCACATGCTAAGACGTCGCGTCCACAATGGGGTGCATGGCATGGCGAATTTCCCTATGGTGACGACCCGCGCGATCAGTTTTGGATTAAACAGGGAATAAACTATGCACGTCAGCACGGCTATTAAATGGTTACATCGGCTGATCACCATCCTGTTACTTATTATCGTTGCAGGCTATTTTTCTTATGAATACTTCATGGAGAGTCGAAGCGACGATCGTTTAGTGATGCAAAAGGAGATTTCAGAAAACGTGACGCTTTACGTCACGCAGTATGGGGGTGGGGCAACCGTGCCTGATGTCTATCGTTATTACCTGGATAAAAAAAATCAGACGATAGAGCAGCTCAGGGAAAGTGAGCCTTTTCTTGTTTCAGATAATGGCAGTGCCATAATTAGCGGCTACGGAAATACTATCAATGTTAAGTTATCAGGGCGTATCTACTCTTTCAGTAATCTTACAATGTTCTACGCTCAGGAAAATCTGGTTATCCCTGTGATTAATCTTACTGCTACAGGAGTACGTTAATTCATATGGACATGAAAAAGCATGCAGTGGTGAGACTCAAACGCGATGATATGCCACTACATATTATCCTGCATACTAATGAACTGTTAGCATTGGCAGAAAAGTCTGATAAGGAAATCGATTATAGCGATATTCCAGAAACTACCGATGAACAGTGGGGTAATGCGGTTCGCGGGAAATTTTAGTGATCTAAAATAACAGATGCCACCTGAAGGTGGCGCGCTCGATATAATTGGCTTCACCCTCGTAAAACCCTTTGTGGAAGCGGTTTTTATAGCAAGCCAACGATGGTGGCTCTATTTAGAAAAATAGAAATCGTGACAGTAAATTAAATGAAAAATAGCAATTTTTTCTCCTGTATGTATAAGCATATTTTAAAGGCTTTGATATTCTTGACGGTTCAGATCTGGAGTTTGTTTGAAGCCGTATTATTTGTAGGCGGGTTTATAGTTTGCCTTATGTTGCCTGTCGTGTGGCCAATGAAGTTCGTTTATGCCGCGTTATGGCTTGTTGTATTCTACGTATGTTTAAACGTTATTGGTGTATTAGAAAAATCTCTTGCCAGAAAAAAAAGCGAATAGGAAAAGATTGTCTTCAAAGACAGCTGGAACGAACGCTGCGTCGCCTGAATGGAGCAATTATATCTCACGCCACCCGCCGGGTGGCACACCCTGTATACCTAACTTTACCTGCGAAACCAGCTATTTTGACTACTCTTAATACCCCAAGCGGTAAAAAAGGAGGCAACAATGGCCTATCAGACAGTGAATCCTGCCAACAACAAACTCATCAAAGAATATCCTTCTCATACTGATGCTGACGTCGAAGCGGCGCTGAATACGGCTGATGCGCTCTACCATTCCGACTGGTCAAAGGGCAGTATCGACAAGCGCCTGGCGGTGCTGCATAAGCTGGCGGACCTTATTGATTCCCGCACTGAAGAGCTGGCAAAAATCGCCAGCGAGGAGATGGGTAAACTCATAGCCCAGAGCCGTGGCGAGGTAAAACTCTGCGCCCAGATAGCCCGCTACTACGCTGACAATGCGAAGCAGTTCCTTGCGCCGGTGAAGTATCCGTCGGAGCTTGGCGAAGCGTGGGTGGAGCATCACCCCATCGGCGTGGTGATGGCCGTAGAGCCGTGGAACTTCCCTTACTACCAGCTGATGCGCGTGCTGGCGCCGAACCTGGCGGCGGGTAACCCGGTTATCGCCAAACATGCCAGCATCGTGCCGCACTGTGCCGAGACCTTCGCCCATCTGGTGCGCGAAGCCGGCGCTCCGGACGGGGCGTGGACTAACCTGTTTATCTCTTCAGATCAGGTGGCCAATATCATCGCTGACGATCGCGTGCAGGGCGCGGCGCTGACCGGGTCTGAGAAGGCCGGTAGCGTTGTGGCGGCCCAGGCGGCGAAGCACATCAAAAAATCGACCCTTGAGCTGGGCGGTAACGACGTCTTTGTGGTGCTGGACGATGCCGATCTGGAGAAGGCGGTAAAAATTGGCGTCAATGCGCGCCTGGCCAATGCCGGACAGGTCTGTACCGCAGCCAAACGCTTTATTATCCACGAGAAAGTGGCGGAGGAGTTCCTGGCGAAGTACACCGAAGCCTTTAAGCAGGTGAAGATTGGCGATCCGCTGGACGAGAGCACCACGCTTGGGCCGCTCTCCTCTAAAGACGCGCTGGAAACCCTGACAAAGCAGGTCGATGAGGCGGTGAAAAATGGTGCCACGCTGCATTACGGCGGCAAACCGGTGCAGCGCGAGGGCAGCTTCTTTGAGCCGACCATCCTGACCAATATCACCCGCGATAACCCTGCGTACTTCGAAGAGTTCTTCGGCCCGGTGGCGCAGATTTATGTGGTGAAAAATGATGAGGAGGCGGTAAAGCTCGCCAACGACTCGCACTACGGTCTGGGCGGCGCGATCTTCAGTAAAGATACCGATCGTGCCAGAAAGATGGCCTCGAAGATCGAAACCGGGATGGTGTGGATCAACTGGCTCACCGATACCGCGGCAGAGCTGCCGTTTGGCGGGGTGAAGCGTTCTGGTTACGGGCGTGAGCTGTCGGATCTGGGGATCAAAGAGTTTGTGAACCAGAAGCTGGTGGTGATCCGCCGGTAAAAGTCTTTACCGGAACAAAGGCGGCAGCGGATGCCGCCTTTTTTATGCTTCGGCCTGGTTTTATCAGAAGGTGACGCCGCCGCCAACGTAGGCGCCGTCAATCAGGGTGTGGCCCGGACGGCCATCTTTGCCGTCAACGCTGACGTGACGGTAACCCACCTTCAGGGTTACGGGGGTAACCGGCGTCCAGCTCACGCCGCCGTTGGCTTCAACGTAGTTTTTCACGCTGTTATTCAGTCCTTCCGGCGCGACATAGCCTTCACCGTAAACGTGGATGCTGTCGGTCAGGGCCAGGTTGACGCCACCACCGATAGGGAATGCCACGCCGTTATCGCCTTTCTTCGGTCCGAGGTAGATGGCTTTCGCACCGGCATTGAGCATCACCGGCCCCACTTCCAGGTTATAACCCGCGCCAACACCGCCGGTCTGGGTGCCGTCATCGGTGTTTTTCAGCCAGTTACCTTCGGCATACAGACCTGAGGAGGATTTACCCATCTCAAGGTTCAGATTGGTGAAGTTTTTGCTCTGCTCAATGCTGCCGCCCATGGCCATCGCGGAGCCGGAAATCGCGGTCAGTGCAGCAAGGATGAAGATATTAAGCTTTTTCATGTTTTATGCCTCGTCATCTAATTTGTCTGCGCACACCCTAACAGGCGAGGTTTATGGCTGCAAATGTGCTCATGAGCGCGGTTTTATGCTGATTTTGTTTGAAATTTGTTCGATTGATGTGGGCGAAAAGTTTAAATAGCGTCGGGTCAATCGTTAAATTTTTCACGTTGAGCGGAGGTTTAGATGAGCGCCTAAACAGAAACTGAACGGGGCGGGAAAAGTAATTAGTTAAGTATTAATTGAATTTCTTATAATTTCCGAAAATGTTTCTGATGTAACAGATAAATATGTGAATTTACATTTTTGCAGATAAGCTGAAATCCTGAACAGGCGATTTTGCCGGCGGGAAAAAGCGGCCGGGATAAATTGCCCCTTGTTCCTGGCCGGCAGGCGGCCGAAAATGTCGCAGGGGAGAAGGTAACCTCTTTAAAAGAGCCAGAACGGAAGTAGGAATATTTTGAGTGGTAATAAAAAAGGAAAAAAAATGAGCGCCCTGATTACGCGCGCACGATGTTTATTCGCAACGAAAAAGACGCGGATTATTGCCTTCTGCATCGTTACGGCCGGCGTCGTTGGCTTCGCAAACGATCTGTTTGGCCTCTGGGATATGATAGGCCCAAAGCCGCAGGAGAAGTTGGCTGTGATTCAGGCGCGACTGCAGCCGTTTCGTACCAGCCCGCTCGTAACCCACTCGGTGAACGATCTTTTTTTAATGATGGAGGTGAGGAATTATGGTGAAAAGACCATGATGTTGACGTCCGCTGAGATTGATATCAAAAAGAGCCGGGTGGCATCAAAGGGTAAGGCCGGTTCCTTTTCCCGCTGCGCATTAACCGACGATGCGAATCGCAACACGCCCATTTTGCTTCGGCCCGGAGAGACTTCATGGATAATGGTGTCACAGGCGGTAACGCTGCCCGGGCTGACCGACTGGTTAAATAACGATGAGCTGAAGAATATTTTTGTCGCCACGCCTGAAAATGCTTTTACCATCGCGCAGCACGATTATCTGCCCGTCTTTAATAAAAAAATGGCCGAGCATTATGGCGCTGATGCGGAAATTGAGGCAGTTGTGCATTTTGGGCAAGACAGCGGCTCTCAGGTTTTCCATTTTCCTCTGGCTAACGGGAAAGATATATATGATAAAAGCGGCGGTTTGCAGCACGACTGGTTTATCGCAAATTGGCTTTATCCCCAGCCGAGCAGGTTACGGGCAGAGGGCGACATCTGTCATTTCCGTAGCGGATAGCAGACCCTCTCCGCAGGAGAGGGCGCCATCAGGCGTTACTTCCGTAATCCCGCAAACCCTGCGCGAATCTCTTCTTCCGGCAGCTCAATGCCAATAAACACCATCACGCTGTGCGGCTGCTCGTCGCCCCAGGGGCGATCCCAGTCGGCGCTGTAGAGACGCTGTACGCCCTGGAACAGCAGGCGGTTCGGTTCGCCGTCGATCCAGAGCATCCCTTTGTAGCGCAGCAGTTTGTCGGCAAACGACAGCAGCAGGTTCTCCATTACCCGGGAGACTTCGCTGATATCCACCGGGTAATCCAGCTCCACCACAATCGACGCCACGTCGTTCTGCTTGTCCGCCATAAAGTGGAAGCGCGGTTTAGTGGTGACATTCTCTTCCAGCATAAAGCCGTTGGTGTTGAACAGCTGAGACAGGTCGATATCGCCATGGGTGACGGTATAGATGGGGGCCCGGGAGTTGATGCGCATCAGGCGCTCGCGCAGTTTTTCACTCTCGCCCGCCACATCGGTTTTGGTCAGCAGAATGCGGTCGGCGTAGCCCACCTGTGACTGGGCGATGGTGAACTGGTTCATCTGGTCGTCGGCGTGTACCGCATCGACCAGGGCGATCACGCCGTCCAGCAGATAGCGCTGGCAGAGGATCTCATGGGAGAAAAAGGTCTGAATAATCGGGCCGGGGTCGGCCATGCCGGTGCACTCAATCACCAGGCGGTCGAAGTCGATCTCACCCCGATCGCGGCTGTCGAGCAGGTCGAGCAGGGCATCTTCGAGTTCGTTGGAGCGGGTGCAGCAGATGCAGCCATTGGTCAGGGTTTTGATCTGGGTGGCGCGATCGCCAATCAGCTGGTCGTCCACCGAGACTTCACCGAACTCGTTTTCGATGACGGCGATTTTAAAGCCGTGCTGTTCGTTAAGGATGTGACGCAACAGGGTGGTTTTGCCCGCGCCGAGAAAGCCGGTGAGTAGGGTAACTGCAATCGGTGTCATGGTTTCTCCTTCAGCAGCAGCGTACGCCGCCTTCTCCTCCTCCGCCATAGCGCGCTTCCTGACGCTCGCGGAAGAATTCGTTGTAGGTCATGTACGGCTTATCCGGATGGTTGGTCTTCATATGCTCAACGTAGTTGTCATAGTCCGGAATGCCAATCAGCATTTTCGCTGCCTGACCGAGATATTTTTTTGCTTCGCCTAAGTTACCAAACATTGTGCCATCCAGATAGAAAAAGCCCGGTGGCGCGCAGCGATCCGGGCCTACAGTACCGTTGTAGGGCGGGTCAGCGCAGCGCCACCCGCCATTGTTTTAGTGGTGTGAAGAGGTCTTCACGCCGCCTTCCGGCACCGGTACGTACGGCGTCTCTTTATCGGTACGACCCTCGGCGTTACGCACTTTTATCCAGGTTTTGATGCCGTAGAAGATGATGCTGTAGACCACCACCAGGAACAGAATGCTCAGACCCGCGTTGGTGTAGTTGTTCACCACGATATGGTTCATGTTGGCAATCTGCTGGGCAGTCAGCTCACCGCCGCCTGCGGCAATCTTCTCTTTGTACTGGTTCGCCATAAAGAAGAAGCCTTCCAGCTGCGGGTTGGAGCTGAACAGTTTCAGACCCAGCGCCCAGGTGGTGCAGAGCAGCAGCCACAGAGCAGGTACCACGGTCACCCAGATATATTTGGTGCGCTTCATCTTCACCAGCACCACGGTGCCGAGCACCAGGGCGACAGCCGCCAGCATCTGGTTAGAGATACCGAACAGCGGCCACAGGCTCTTCACGCCGCCCAGGGGGTCGACTACGCCCTGATACAGCAGATAGCCCCACAGACCTACGCAGCCCGCGGTACCCAGGATGCCCGCCACCAGCGAGTCGGTCTTCTTCAGGAACGGCACGAAGTTACCCAGCAGATCCTGGAGCATAAAGCGGCCTGCACGGGTACCGGCATCCAGCGCGGTAAGGATGAACAGCGCTTCGAACAGAATACCGAAGTGGTACCAGAAGCCCATGTCCGCCCACGGCAGCACTTTGTGGAACACGTGGGCGATACCGACCGCCAGGGTTGGTGCGCCACCGGCACGGTTCAGCACCGACGGTTCGCCGATGTCTTTGGCTGTCTGCATGATCTGCTCAGGGGAGATCACAAAGCCCCAGGAGCTGACGGTCGCCGCCGCGTGGGCGCTTACGTCTTTCAGCTGCGCCATGATCAGCGCCGCGTTGTCACCGCCCATCTCATGCAGGTTCGGCATGGTAATGCCCAGGCCCGCAGGTGGGGTGTTCATCGCGAAGTAGAGACCCGGCTCGATGATGGAGGCCGCCACCAGGGCCATGACCGCCACGAAGGACTCCATCAGCATCGCGCCGTAACCGATAAAGCGCGCGTCGGTTTCGTTCGCCAGCAGTTTCGGCGTAGTGCCGGAGGCGATCAGGGCGTGGAAGCCAGAGACCGCACCACAGGCAATGGTGATAAACAGGAACGGGAACAGCGCGCCTTTCCACAGTGGACCGGTACCGTCGATGTACTGGGTCACCGCAGGCATTTTCAGCTCAGGGTTGATGATCACGATGCCGATCGCCAGACCGACGATCACGCCGATTTTCAGGAAGGTCGCCAGGTAATCGCGTGGCGCCAGAATCAGCCATACCGGCAGCAGGGCGGAGATAAAGGCGTAACCAATCAGCGCAAAGGTGATGGTGGTGTCTTTAAAGGTCAGCGCCGGGCCCCAGTACGGGTCGTGGGCAATCACGCCGCCGAAGTAGATGGAGGCCACCAGCAGCACGATACCAATCACCGACACTTCACCCACGCGGCCCGGACGCAGGAATCGCATATAGATCCCCATGAACAGCGCAATCGGCACGGTAGAGCAGACGGTGAAGACGCCCCACGGACTTTCCGCCAGCGCTTTCACCACGATCAGCGCCAGCACCGCAAGGATGATGATCATGATCAGGAAGCAGCCGAACAGGGCGATGGTGCCTGGGACGCGGCCCATCTCTTCTTTGATCATCTCACCCAGAGAAGCGCCGTTACGGCGAGAAGAGATAAACAGCACCATAAAGTCCTGCACCGCACCCGCCAGCACCACGCCCGCCAGCAGCCACAGGGTACCCGGCAGGTAGCCCATCTGCGCCGCCAGGACCGGCCCAACCAGCGGACCCGCGCCTGCGATAGCCGCAAAGTGGTGACCAAACAGCACGTAGCGGTTGGTTGGCACGTAGTTCAGGCCGTCATTGTTAATGACCGCCGGGGTGGCGCGCGTCGGGTCGAGCTTCATGACCTTTTGCGCGATGTAGAGGCTGTAGTAGCGGTACGCCACCAGATAGACCGACACGGAGGCCACGACGATCCACAGGGCGCTGATGTGCTCGCCGCGACGCAGGGCGACGACGGCAAGGCAACATGCCCCGAGTATCCCAAGCAGCAGCCAGGGGACGTGCTTAAGTAGTTTTTTGATATCCATAATAAGACCTGGTTTTTAGATGAAAAAAGCGTCAGGGTTCGCTGTAGAGAGAGTGATTAATGCTACGGCGATCTTGCCAGAGCCTTGCGCGTGTAAAGGAAGGTAAATCGGTGAGTGGTTGTATGGCGGGATGAGCGGTCAACTGCGAGGGCGAGTGGTTCAGGCTCGCCGTCAGAGGAGGGAATTGTGTGAAGGGGATCACGAACCAGGGGTTAGTCCAGGGTTTCCAGTACCTTGCAGGCGATCTGGTTCAGGGCAATGAACTCGCTCCAGCTGTATTGCTGCTGATAATTCAGCACAAACTGTTTTTCCACATGGCAAATAAGGGGGCGGGTTTCATAGATGCTGCACAATTTTGTCTCTATGCAGTAGTGGCGGCAAACGCCGTCGCCACGGTCGAGAAATCGGGTCTCATCAGCCCGGTTCACGTGGCGGCAGCAGGCGCCGCACTGATTGCAGGGAAACGCCGGGGCCAGAATCATAGTGATTTTAGCCAGTCGTTGACCGAGGCAAGGTTCCCTGCCTCGAAGGGCAGTTCGATGTTGCGTTTTTCGATCTCCTGACGCAGCAAGAACTCCCGTTCCAGCTCGGTGTTGACCAGCGTCAGGTGGTGGGAGAAAGACGCAAGCTCATCGGCATTCATCGAAAACTCAAGGGCTGCCAGCTCTTTCAGGTAGCGATCCAGTTCGACGTTTACTTTCTCGTAATAGGCTACCCCGCGCTGGAACTTATCCTGGAAACGGTCCAGAAACGCCCAGACGCTTTTCATCATGCTGCTATGCTCCAGAAAATAGTGCATCACCAGCGTGAGCAGGCCGGTCGCCAGCGCGCCGCAAAATGCTGCCAGCTCCGGGCCGAAGGGGAAGGCGAAGAGAGTTGAAAGATGTTCATTGATAACGACGCCCGCAGCAACTGCCACGCCAGCGGAAATGATTTTACTGACGGCTTTCATCAGCTCACCTGGCGCCAGGTTTTGCGGGTTAAAGACCATCACTTTCCACGCCTGCACCAGGTTATTCCACATCTCACGGATCAACCTCACCGCCATTTTTTGCGTAGTGAAGACGATATTCATCAGCGTGGTAGTCACGGTAGAGAGTACGCCGCCGATAGCCCCCTCTTTAAAGGCGATAAGGAATTCGCTGAACCTGACACGGATACGCTCCCATACGGCGCGAAGTGCCTCGCCAAGATCGCCCGCAAAATCGCTGGCCTGGAAGCGCTCGCGATGGCGTTGGTAAATGGCCGGAATGCGGTCGCGAAATTCGAACCACACCT
Source organism: Leclercia sp. UBA5076 (assembly GCF_002416465.1). Taxonomy (NCBI): domain Bacteria; kingdom Pseudomonadati; phylum Pseudomonadota; class Gammaproteobacteria; order Enterobacterales; family Enterobacteriaceae; genus Leclercia; species Leclercia sp. UBA5076. The sequence goes on along the minus strand of NZ_DIAO01000003.1, from coordinate 301,043 downwards.
CTGCCAGCACCAGGCCAAGCATCTGGCGAGTGCCCATTTTGAAGCCGTTAGCCAGGGATGCCTGTGAAATATTCAGGGCAAATTTACTGCTGGTGTAGTACGCCTGGTTTAACGTGGCATTGTAGCGAGCGCGGGCCTTCTCATCCGCCTCGCGCATCTTATCAAAATCGGCGCTGGCTTTATTTTCCAGCTTTTTCAGGCGCTTTTGTTCCTGCTCCGTAAGCGCCGGTTTGCTTTTCAGTTCGGCAATCTCGGTTGTCGTCGCCTGATATTGCTCCTGTAACACCTTAATGAACTCGCTCATCGGTTTGGCTTTTTTGGCTTTGTTGAGCGATTCGTTGGTGAAGGTCAGGTTGCTGGCATCATTCGCAAGGTCAGCGCCGTCCATCTCCGATAAAATGCGTCCGGCATCGTGGTGAATTTCATTGGCCGCAATGATGTGGTCAAGGTTAGTTACTCCATCGGCGGCGAAGGTTGCGCCGGTATAGCTGTCTTGTAGATCTCCCGCCTGGCGCTGTTTTTTGCCCTCGCGGTTGGTATCTATGTAGTTTTTATGATGATGATAGAGGGTGGAGTTATAGGCTTCGCGTTGTTCATAGCGCTGGCGCTCTGCTTCGGTGCCATAAATGTTTTGCCGGACATTATGGAGAGTATTTACATCGCCACCGGTTTTGTCTTCAAAGAGTAAAAAATCGAGTCCGAAAGAGGTGGTCAGGCTTTTCACGACCGTGGTGTGTAACTCTGATCCCCAGTCGAAGGTTGTTGTGCTCATGATAACGTTCCCTGAATAAGTTCGCCGGGCGGAGCCCGGCAGTAAGTTAGGCTTTCGCTAAAAAGCGAACATACTCCTGGTCTGAGGTTTCCAGGGCCTTATCCAGCGCCTGTTTGTTCAACACGTTGATGCCGTTTTCATCCACTTCCAGCTCAATAACGCCCTCGTCATTGATAACCGCCTCGTTCTGGGCGTTGGTCACCGGTTTGAACAGTGGGGTGGTGATGACATCGGTCATGATGGCGGCGAGCATGTACCCGTTTTGAATCGCCCGCAGGACGGATTCCGGTTCATTAATCTCTTTCTGACCTGCCGTGATTTTTTGATGGGTTGCTTTCAGGATGTCAAAATAGTCAGCGAAGGTGTCGTGCATGCGTACCAACGCGTGGTAAATGTTATCGACGTAGTGGTTCACATTTGCCAGATGCGCTTCGGCCTGATCCATCTGCGTGATGGCCTTGCGCACCTTACGCGCCATCTCCTGGGCATTTTCCAGCGCCTTCTCAGCATGATTGTTGTAGGCCCAGCCCATAATAGCTATCAGCGGGGCTACTACAGCGCCTCCCAGCACCATTGCACCGCCGGCCATTCCCCAGCCGCCAGCCGCCAGCGATCCGCCACCGATCGCAGCCATCGTGGCATTATAGGCAGCGGCGCCAGAGAGGGCGGCAATCGGCGTTCCGGTAGAGGCCGCCGCAAATGCCATCACCCCGCTGTAGACGGCAAACCCCGCTGCGGCACCAGAAGTACCTGCCCCAATGACAGTACCCAAAAACTCCGTCGCGGAAATAGAGAGTTTTTCAATCTGATTCAGACGATGCTGGGGAACCTGTACATTCAGATCTGTTTGTCCCTCTCTGGCCATTTTCTCTAACAACGCTTTAGCGATGGTATTGAATTCCTTAAATTCAGTACCAATTTGCAGTTCTTTCTCGCCCAGGCGTTCAAGCTTCTGTGAAGAGAGAGTATTAGCCGCCTCGAAAGTCTCCTTACGATTATCAAACCGTTCCTGTGCGCCATCGAAAATATCGTTAGCTTCGGATTTTTTTTGGTAGCCGTCGTACGCTTTTTTCCCGCCAAAGGCGGTCGCCGCTGCCGCAACGCCCAGAATGATAAAAGGTAATGCCATCTGTATTTCTCCGTTGTGTGTCGTCTGTAATGCAACGTCCGTCTTAATCCACAGACTCAGGGGTCGCTGCCAGGTAATCATGTAAAGTTTTTAAGAACGTGGCCTTCAGCCATGCCGGTTCCAGCACCTCGATGTTAGGCAGCCAGTAGAAGAGCAGCGGCAGGATCTGATTTTCATGTGCGGCATGGCAGCGCAGGGTGATGCCGTTTTTATCTTCCGCCAGAATTTCCTGGCCGGGCAGCAGATTGCGGCGTTTAAAATAGTGCGCAATAGTGGCGGGAATAAGCACATCCACTTCGAATGTCTCTTCGCTGACCCACGGGTCGGGATTTTTTTCCAGCAATTCGAGGGTGTCATTATCTGGCGAGAAGGTTTCGCTGCGAATATCCAGCCACTGAATAAGGCTTAAAGAAAACGATTTCAATCTGCCATCTTCGGTGGCTTGTAAATACCATATATTTTTTTTGTTAATTATTTTATAAGGGTTAACCTGGCGCGATTTTCCTTTATAGAGGATCTGGCAAATCTGCTGGCCCTTAATCGCCTTCTCAAAGGCCGCAAGCTGCGCGTGAATATCCCATTTTTCTTTCCGCTCGGCCTCGTTGCCGAGGATCATAATATGGTTTTCCTCCACCCGTGACTCCAGTTTCTGCCAGAATTCACGCCCTTTATCAGGAAAATAGTCATCCACATTCAGGAAGTTAGCAATGACGTGATGCAGCCCCGGTCCGGTGTGTCCTTGCGGGGAATGAATAAGCCGGTACAGCCCGTTTCCGGTGTACTCCACAATTGGCGAGAGTGCATTCAGATCGCGATAGACGGTGCGCTCAGTAATATTAAATTTATGCATCAATGCCTGGCGGTTAACCACGCCGTGTAAATGAAGCTCCAGCAGAATATCTACCAACCTTTCAGCCGAGCGACTCCTGGTCGGAATTGTCATATAGCTTTCCCGTGATTTAAAACATTGCTGTGAATTACGCCGGTGCGTGCTGACAAAATATGTCAGTGCAAAAAGCGGCGTGAAAATTTGTCTTAGGTTATAACGGCCAGATTAGGGGTAAACATTAGTTATTTTTACAACGAGGGGATAAAAGCGAGGGGCAGATCGGATCCGCCGGGGCAATCTCCCCGGCGTAGGGGTGAATTAGCGTTCGAGTTCGGAATCGGTAATGGAACCCGGCAGGGGGAGTTCGGTCGGAACGTTAAGCCAGTCGGACTTACCGTAAAACACGGCGTTGATCTGCGTGTTGTAGAGCAGGTGGGTACGAAAACGCTGGAACAGCTGCTTGTCAGGCGCGAAATCCGCTCGCCAGAACTGGTTCAACGGCCCCTGCCAGGTTAAGCCTTCGATGTCGTACAGCGCTTTGCCCATCACCTTGAGCGGCTTGTTGTGGATAAGCGCCGACAGCCCTGCAGTGCTGTTAACGGTGATCACACCCCGGGTGTGGGTCAGCAGGGCGGGCAGGGAGAGATCGTGGATATAGATCACCCGGTCAGCCGTAATGCCGTACTTCTCGCACAGCGTATTAATCAGCACGCCATAATAGCGATGACCGCGATCCATAGGGTGGTGCTTGAACACCAGATGGCGTTCTTTTGGCGCATGGCGGGCGAACGAGCGGATCACGGTTTCGATATAGTCACGCACGTCTTTATACGGGCTGTGATGAATGATCTGGCTGTCGTTGTAGACCTGCAAAATCGCCAGGTAGTAAGCGTTGTCCAGCGTTTCGGTGATATGCCGCAGCATGTGGCGCTCCTTCCAGCGATACCACAGCTTACGGCGGCCGGCACGGAACCAGCAGCGCATCTCATACCACGGGGAGAACGACTTGTGGTGGCGGTAGCCGCGATAGCGATGGCGACCAAACCAGCCCGCCGCGTAGTAGAGCATGGCGTGGGCGGCACGGTTAAAGGCGCTGGGCTTCCACGGCGTCGGGGTTTTCAGCTCCGGCAGCGGCTGCTCGCGATAATATTTCGCATCGATGGGCATTGAGGAGAAGGCGTTCACGCCCCCTTTTTCCAGGGTGATATAAAATGGCCGGAAATACCCCTCCTCAAAGGCGAGAAAGTCGATGGCTTTGCCGCGCGCCCACTTCTTCGCTTCGACATGCATCGGGCGGCAATCCCCGAAGCAGACGATGGTGTCGAAGGGGTAGATTTTATGCAGGTCGCGCAGCCAGAAGGCAAAATTTTTCACCGGACCGGTGTAGTGCAGCGACGTCTCTTTCGCGGCATACCAGGCGTCTCCGGCGTTAAAGCAGACCTGCTTTACTTCGCGGTGGCTGTGCTGCAGCCAGGTCGCCAGACGTGAAAAGCAGGGGCCCATCGGTCCTTGTAGTAAAAGATATCGACGGCCATTTAGCAGGTGGCGGATAGCTTGCTCTTCCATTATTTTTCCCAGATCGGTCCGTTGATGAAGAGTGAGTAACGGCTTGATGACCGCTTTTCTTTAATAAATCAGGATAAATAGTTTGCTAGCGAAGTGTCTGAACGAGATAGCTCAGTTTGAGCTGCCAGCGCTGCCAGCGGCTGGCTTTTTGCGATAAGGAGTGACCCTGCGCGGCCAGCTGGCGGATCAACTGCTCCGGGCTCATCCACAGCCCGCTCTGCCAGTCGATATAGCGCGGGTAGGCCACCAGCGTCAGATAGACCAGCGCCGCCAGCGAAAGAGGGCGCTGACGACGCGGGGCGGGATGCCTGTCTTCGGTGAGCCCCCAGCCGCTGTAGAACGGCTGGCCCCAGGTGGTGACCTTCACCCCCTGCACCAGTGCTTCAAAGCCGCTCAGCGAGGTCATGGTGTGCAGCTCATCCACATGGGGATAGAGACTGGTGAGGCCCAGATCCAGCACCTGGCTGTCGACGCAGCTTGCCAGGCATTTGGCAGAGATAGCCCCGGCCCGGTTGCCTGCCACCACGTCCGGGTGCGGTTTAAACAGGATATGCGCCTCTGGTCTGGCGTCACGTACCGCCCACAGCAGCGCTTCGTTGCTGCGGATGACCGGGCTGCCGGTGAGGATCGAGGCATCGCCATCCACCTGGCCCACCACCAGCACCAGAGAACGGCCATCACCGGGTGGGGTGAAGGGCTGTACGGTGCCGACGTTATATTTGCTCACCCCGTGCTGGCGGAGCAGATCCACCAGCGTCTCGCCGCGAGCCAGCTCCTGGTCGGTAAGCTCATGCTGATTTAGCAACTGCTCCAGCCCGCTTGGACGGCGACTGTCGAAGTAGATCCCCACCGGGTCGATGGAGAGCGACGAAGGGCGGCACAGATTCGAGCCCAACCCCCGGGAGCGGATAAAACCATCTTCCACCCGGATGGCGCTGTTGAGTTCAGGATGACGGCTGCCCCACACCAGCACCTGTTCGTCGGCGGCCAGCGTTTCAGGCAGTTTGCGCACAAAGCGCAGCTCTTCGGCCAGCGGCTGGCAGAAGGCGCGCATAAAGGCGCGCTTCCACAGCGAGAAGCCCACCATATAGAGACGGCGATAGCGCGGGGCGGGATTCTGCTGACCGGCAATAATGTCGAGTACCTGCTCCACTTCGCAGCGCTGGCCCAGGATCGGGTCCAGATAGCGCGGGTAGAGGATCAGCGCCGCCGCCACCAGCTGGGGCAGGGCGATCGGCCCCTGGCGACGCGGGCAGGTTTTGCTGTCGTGGGTCAGCCCCCAGCCCGCATAAAACGGCATGCCGAAGCAGTAGACCGTTTTCCCGAGCAGCAGCGCTTCAAAGCCCATCTGGGAGGAGACGGTATAAACCGCCTCTACGCTGTTCAGCAGGGCATGGGGATGGCAGTGTTCGGCCACCACCTCCACATCGTCCAGCGCCAGCCGCGCCAGCACGCCGCTTTTTTTACCCAGCCGGGTATCCGGGTGGGTGCGCAGCAGCAGGCGGGCATCGGGGTGGTTACGTCGGGCCGCCGCCACCATTGCGACAAAATCGTCTTCGCTTGCCAGCGCACCAGGAATGGAGAGATCCCCCGCCACCTGGTCAATCAGCAGCACTTTCGGGCGCGGGTCGTTATGCAGACGGGCCGCCAGCGTATCCGGCAGGCCGCTGCCTGCGGCATAGCAGTTGTACTTGGTGATGCCAAGACGCAGCAGTTCAGCTGTGAGCGCTTCGGCACGCGCCAGCATCTTGTCATCGCAGGGGGTCGCGATCAGCTCTTCAAGGCGGCTCGGCTGGCGGGCATCGTAGTAAATTCCCACAGGATCGGCGATCAGGGAGACGGCTTTGCCCCCCCTGGCGGGATGGCCAATATACCCGATAAAGCCATCCTCAAGCTGCCAGTACGGCAGGCCTAGATCGTGGGCTTTTTGTCTGATTTGGCGGGTATTGGCTTTTTGGCCCCAGCCGACCAGGACATCGTCTTGCGCCAGTGCTGTGTTGGTTTTAAAGGCGTGTAACGGGTGGCCCAGCATCGGCTCAAGCTGCGCTTTTCGCGCCAGGATCCCGGCTGAACCTGTATAGAATGTCATGTGCGCTCTGTGCATCAGAAAACGCCCCGCGTCACTGCGGGGCGTAGGACTCAGAAGTACTCTGCGTCAGGGAAGGATTTGGCAACGCTGTCTTTGGCGGAGGTGAGGATCTCGCTGTCGATTTCTGGCCAGGTAATACCAATGGTCTCATCGTTCCAGCGGATGCCGCGGTCGCTCTCCGGCGCGTAGTAGTTGGTGGTTTTATACAGGAACTCTGCGGAGTCGCTCAGGGTCATAAAGCCGTGGGCGAAACCTTCCGGGATCCACAGCTGGCGCTTGTTCTCGCCAGACAGATGCACACCCACCCACTGACCGAAGGTCGGGGAGCTTTTACGGATATCCACCGCCACGTCGAAGACTTCACCCGCCACGCAACGCACCAGTTTGCCCTGCGCATGTGGCGCCAGCTGGTAGTGCAGGCCACGCAGAACGCCTTTTGAGGATTTAGAGTGGTTGTCCTGCACGAAGTTGACGCTGCGGCCAATGGCAGCTTCGAACTGCTGGTGGTTAAAGCTTTCGAAGAAAAAGCCACGGTCATCGCCAAACACTTTTGGCTCAAAGATAAAGACGTCGGGGATTGCGGTCTGAATTACGTTCATGATTACGGCCTGATTGATAAATGGGGCATGACGCCCCAGGTGTTAATGGTGACTACTTGAGCATTTTCAGCAGATATTGCCCGTAAGCATTCTTCGCCAGCGGTGCAGCTAACTTGCGCACCTGGTCGGCATCGATAAACTTCAGACGATAGGCAATCTCTTCAGGACAGGCCACTTTCAGCCCCTGACGGGTTTCAATGGTCTGGATGAAGTTGCTGGCCTCAATCAGGCTCTCGTGGGTGCCGGTATCAAGCCAGGCATAACCACGACCCATCATGGCGACCGACAGATCGCCCTGCTCAAGGTAGATACGGTTCACGTCAGTGATTTCCAGCTCGCCGCGCGGGGATGGTTTCAGGCTTTTGGCAATCTCAACCACGCGGTTGTCATAGAAGTAGAGACCGGTTACCGCATAGTTGCTCTTCGGTTCCAGCGGTTTCTCTTCCAGAGAGATGGCGGTGCCCTCATGGTCGAACTCCACCACGCCATAACGCTCAGGATCGTGTACATGATAGGCAAAGACGGTAGCGCCCGCAGGTTTGGCGGCGGCGGCTTCCAGCTGTTTTTGCAGGTCGTGGCCGTAGAAGATGTTGTCGCCCAGCACCAGCGCACAGTCGTCGCCGCCGATAAACTCTTCGCCGAGGATAAAGGCCTGCGCCAGGCCGTCCGGGCTTGGCTGCACTTTGTACTGCAGGTTCAGGCCCCACTGGCTGCCGTCGCCCAGCAGCTGCTCAAAGCGCGGTGTATCCTGCGGGGTGCTGATGATCAGGATGTCGCGGATACCGGCCAGCATCAGGGTGCTCAGCGGGTAGTAGATCATCGGCTTGTCGTAGATTGGCAGCAGTTGTTTGCTCACCGCCATGGTGACCGGATAGAGACGAGTCCCTGACCCACCGGCCAGAATAATACCTTTACGCTTGTTCATAATCCTTCATTTCTTCTGTTTTGCTCGGGAGGGCGGCGTACCGCCATCCGGCATCTGTTTGATTGCTGTAGAGGGAGCTAAACGAGCCGCTCCCTGACAAAGGTCCGTGTCGATAAAACAAGGCATGCATAGCATACCCTGTTGCATTTACTTTCCAAGAATTTCGGCAAGCATGCGATCGACGCCGATGGTCCAGTCCGGCAGCGTCAGCCCGAAGGTGCGCTGGAACTTGCTGGTATCGAGGCGTGAGTTATGCGGACGTTTTGCCGGCGTCGGGAACGCGCTGGTCGGCACTGCGTTCACCTGGGTGACCGCCAGCTCAACGCCTGCCGCCCGTGCAGTCGCGAAGACCCGCTGGGCATACTCGAACCAGGTGGTGGTGCCGGAGGCGATCAGGTGATAAAGGCCGGCGACCTCCGGCTTATCCTGGGCGATACGGATCGCATGCGCCGTGCAGTCGGCCAGCAGCTCTGCCCCGGTCGGCGCGCCAAACTGATCGTTGATCACCGACATTTCGCTGCGCTCTTTGCCAAAGCGCAGCATGGTTTTGGCGAAGTTAGCGCCACGGGCGGCATAGACCCAGCTGGTGCGGAACACCAGATGACGGGAGCAGAGCGCAGCAGCCTGCTCGCCCGCCAGCTTGGTTTCACCGTAGACGTTCAGCGGTGCAGTCTGGTCTGTCTCGACCCAGGGTTTTTCACCGCTGCCATCGAAGACGTAGTCGGTGGAGTAGTGCACCAGCCAGGCGCCCAGCGCCTCGGCTTCTTTAGCGATGGCGGCTACGCTTGTGGCGTTGAGCAGCTCGGCAAAGTCGCGCTCGCTCTCGGCTTTATCCACCGCGGTATGGGCGGCGGCATTGACGATCACGTCCGGCTTCAGCAGACGCACGGTCTCAGCCACGCCTTCAGGGTTACTGAAGTCGCCGCAGTAGTCGGTGGAGTCAAAATCCACCGCGGTGATGCGACCCAGCGGCAACAGCGCGCGCTGCAGCTCCCAGCCCACCTGGCCATTTTTACCGAACAGCAGAATATGCATCAGTTACGCTCCTGATAGTTCTTCGCGATCCAGTCCTGATAACTGCCGCTTTTCACGTTGTTGACCCACTGCTGGTTATCCAGATACCACTGCACGGTTTTGCGGATACCGGACTCGAAAGTTTCCTGCGGCTGCCAGTTCAGCTCATGGCTCATTTTGCTGGCATCGATCGCGTAGCGACGGTCGTGGCCTGGGCGGTCAGTCACGTAGGTGATCTGGTCGCGGTAGGAACCGGTTTTCGGCACTATCTCGTCGAGCAGGTCGCAGATGGTGTGGACCACATCCAGGTTCTGCTTCTCGTTATGGCCGCCGATATTGTAAGTCTCGCCCACCACGCCGGTAGTGACCACGGTGTAGAGCGCACGGGCGTGATCTTCCACATACAGCCAGTCGCGGATCTGATCGCCTTTGCCGTAGATGGGCAGCGCTTTGCCATCCAGCGCATTGAGGATCACCAGCGGGATCAGCTTCTCAGGGAAGTGATACGGGCCGTAGTTGTTGGAGCAGTTGGTGACGATGGTCGGCAAACCATAGGTACGACGCCACGCGCGCACCAGGTGGTCGCTGGAGGCTTTCGACGCCGAGTACGGGCTGCTTGGCGCGTACGGCGTGGTCTCGGTAAAGAGCGGAAGCTCACTACCCGCACTCACTTCATCCGGGTGCGGCAGGTCGCCATACACTTCGTCGGTGGAGATGTGGTGGAAACGGAACGCCTGCTTGCGGGATTCATCCAGCTCGCTCCAGTAAGCGCGAGCCGCTTCCAGCAGCGTGTAAGTGCCAACGATATTGGTTTCGATAAAATCAGCCGGGCCGGTAATGGAGCGATCCACATGGCTCTCGGCGGCCAGATGCATCACCGCATCCGGTTTATGGGTGGCAAAGACCCGATCCAGCTCTGCACGATTGCAGATATCCACCTGTTCGAAGGCGTAACGGTCGCTCGCTGCGACCTCGGCCAGCGATTCCAGATTGCCCGCGTAGGTAAGCTTATCAAGGTTGATCACCGCATCCTGCGTATCCCGGATGATATGGCGAACAACAGCAGAACCGATAAAACCGGCTCCACCGGTTACAAGGATTTTCATAAGCGATTTTTACTTTTCTATTGAATGAAATGGTCACCAGAACACAATCTCTGCTATCCGTTCAGACCGTGTTTTAGCGGCAGGCAGTCTGAAATACAACGCCTGTTACAGGGTGGAAATCATTATTTCCCTTGCCGTCCCGTTTTTAACTGATTAACGAGTACGAGTATTCCTTCGCATTTTTCGCCAGCGTCTGACGTTTTTGCCCGGAATTCACCAGCAGCGCCAGGGTATCGATCCACTTCTGTGGATCGTTATTCAGCAGCACGCCATTGATATTTTGCTCTATAAAGTCACTGTAGGGCGCGCAGTTGCTGTAAACCCCCACTGCGCCCATGCGAACGAAATCATAAAATTTTACCGGCCCGCGCGCCATATTAAACTCTGACGCCAGTAACGGCGCCAGACCGATATCGATTCGGTGATGCTGGGTGTAATCCAGATAGTTCTGCCAGCTCATGGGATGCAGTACCGTCACGCGCGGCAGATCGCGATAGAGCTTATAGATTTCGTGTTCGCCAAAGATTTCGAAGCTGGCCTGCGGGCACTGGGCCAGCACCCCGTCCATCACCTCACGCAGCCAGTACTTTTCGGCCTGGTGCGAGCTGGAGCCGTGGTAAGCAATTTTTACCGGTTGCTTAACGGCCAGCAGCAGCGGCGTGGGCTGCGCGGGCACCACATCGGGGTTGAGGTGGGCATATTTACTGGCCAGGTAGGGCGTCGACACCCAGATACTGTCGCAGTGCGAGGTGATCCAGCGATGCTGGGCCGCAGAACGACGAATGATCTTCGTCCGGTAGGCTTTGGGAAGTGCGCCTAACGCGGACGGGTCAAACAGATCGTCATCCATGAAGTAGACCACCTGGGAGAGATCGTCGATGTTGCGCGCAATTTCGCGCTGCCACTCGGCGGAGATAAAGCGGATAACCACAATGGCCGCTCCTTTATCCACGTCGATAGTGGGCGTAGTTAAGGTATCCACCAGCTGACAGACCGCGCCGGGAAAGCGACTCCGGATGGCCGCTTCAAAATAGGCCAGCGTCGGTGAATTCCCTTCATGCAGAATCAACAGAGAGCGGCACGCCCAGTTGTCAGCAGGCGTCTCGCTGCTTTGCTTATTCAACTTCAGATACGGTTTAAAGAGTGCCTTTCTGATCAGTTCGTCCATGGCAGCACCACATTAGGAGCATGACTTAATGAGAAATCGGGTCGGTCATAGCTCAGGTTGGGATTGTATGCGGGATCGTGTGTGAGCCGCTGCGCCCAGCGTTTTTTCATATAGCGCAGCTCACCCTGGGAGCGCGCCAGCTGTTCTGGCGTGACATCTTTGCCGCGGGAGACCGACTCGTGGTGATACAGCTCGGCAAAGGGCGTCCAGACGATACGCCAGCCAGCCTCGCCGACCCGCAGACAGTAATCCACATCGTTAAAGGCCACCGGCAGGTTAACTTCATCTAAGCCGTTAAGGGATAAAAAGAGCTGGCGATGGGTGAGCAGACAGGCCGCCGTTACGGCGGAGAGCTCCTGGGCGCTCACCGCCCTGCGCTGGTAGCCGGGTTCATCGGCGGCCAGCCCACTGTGAAAATGGTCGGCGCAGCCACCCGGCCCGACGGCATCGCCCGCATGCTGGACCCGGCCATCGCCGTAGAAGAGCCTTGCCCCCACGATGCCGACGCCCGGGCGCAGCAGGTGGGAGACCATCTCATCCAGCCACTGCGGGTTAATCACCTCGGTGTCGTTATTAAGCAGGCAGATAAGCTCGCCCGTGGCCTCGCGCACCCCCGCATTGTTGATCGCAGAGTAGTTAAACGGATGATCCCAGGCGATAACCCGCACCCCGTACTGCCGGGTAATGTAGCCAAAATAAGCCAGCGTGTCGGGATCGTCGCTCTGGTTATCCATCACCATGATTTCGATATTCGGGTAACGGGTGTGCTGCACCAGGCTTTCGATACACGGCCTGAGATGCGCCAGACCGTTGCGGGTGGGGATGATCACCGACACCCGGGGAAGCTGTTCCGGCAGCGGCCAGCGCCAGCGGCAGATGCCGTGCGGAGCTGACTCCAGCGTTACCCCGACGGGTAAATCTTGCAGCTGGTTTGCCAGGGTTTCGTAGCCATCGTGCTGCACCAGCGCGTCCGGGACGTGCATCAGTAGGGCGGGGATATGCGCGATATCTTTGGGCGCGAGCTGCCGGGCCAGCTGCAACCAGCCGCGGTAGTTTTCACCCCCGTCCTGCGGGATGGCGAAGGTACCCTGTTCCCGCCAGAGGCCACTCCAGCCGACATAGTTCTGGCTGTGCAGCAGGGTTTCGTTCCAGTCCGGTTTGAAGTCCGGCGAGTGGCGTTTTCCTTTTTCATCCAGCAGATCGTGATCGCCGTAGATCCATTTTGCCTCTGGCGTCTGGCGTAGCTGGTGCGCCAGCCACACTAATGCGGCCGGAGCGAGTTCCGCCCCAACCGGAATGGCCCACTGCCATTCTCCCTCTGGCCTTACACTATCAGAGGGGTGCTCCAGCACGGTGATATGCGTGGCCGGGTAACAGAGTGTCGCGATGCTGTCGAGCGTGCGCTGGCGTGATGCCTCATCGCCGCCGTTCACCAGATGCAGGCAGACGCGGGGCAGGTTGCCCCAGCGGGCCAGCAGGCGATCGATCAGACGGCGTTCACCGGGCTGCACGATATCGAAATTCGCCAGCCAGTGTTCATAGGCGTGCAGCGGCCTGTCGTCGCGGATTTTGCCCACCAGCGTGTAAGCCTGCTGTAAATCGGTAAACCACAGGTGCCACGACAGCCCCAGACGTTTGCGCTTTTGCGCATTCAGGCGCTGATAAAAAGGCCACACCCGGCGCAGACGGCGCCAGAGGCTGTTTGCTGCCGACACCTGGGCAAAACGGGCAATGTTAAGCTCACATTCCGCCCCTTCGCTGCTGGCGAGCAGCCCCACCTGAGTGGCGCCCACCGGCAACCAGACTAGCTCCTGCAGGGTACCGCGGCGGGTGATAGGCAGGATCTGCTCATGCCAGACGCCCTGACACTGCCAGCGCAGGCGGGTTTCACCCCGCGGCTGACGGGCACGCAGGGTGCCCTGGATCAAAAACCAGCCCGCACGGGATAAAGAAGAGTCTGGCAGCGCCAGAGGGTGCCAATGGTAATCGCTTTGCATGAGTGGATTCACTACCCGGAAGCGGGTGAAGCCCGCTTCTGACTCCTGTCGAAATAAAAACGTAGATTAGCCGATTAACTTTTTAACGCGGGTCGCCAGCCAGGAGTCGCTTTTCTGTGGACTCTCTTCTGCGGGCAAGGCATCCAGCTGCGCCTGTATTGCTGCCATTTCGGCTTTGACTTTCGGAGCCAGAGCCGCTGCCAGCAGACAGGTCTCGTCGTTGCGATCGTGGGCTTTGAAGTAGGCTTTGTGTTTGACGCGCCTGGCCGTGGCGGCGCTGCCACGCAGATGCTTACCGAGCAGGAACTCTTCCAGAGACTTAACCACATAGTGGTTAACCCGCATCTCTCCCCAGATGACTTCCTCGCTGACGCCGCTGCCATGTTTTGGATGTAAGACCAGATCGTTGCCCAGCGTATCGATATAGCGGCCATAGCGCAGTTCGGCGTGATGAGGATTGTTAAAGTGAATCGCGCTGTTAGGCCTGACGATGCTCTTAAAATTCTTATTGGCATTAAACTGCTGAGGGGCACGCTGGGTGAAGCGTTCGGTCACTAAACCCTCTTCAGCAAACAATTCCCCGTTTGAGCCAAAGTTCGACCAGTTCAGGGCGACAGCACTGACGGAGGGATCGCTAAACCATTTGTCCAGACTGGCGGCAATGCTTTGTTCAGGATCGAGTGGTACCAGGAATTCGTCGGCATCAATAAAGGCCAGTAAATCGATATCTGTGCTGCAAGTGCGTAAAATACGTTCGTAAGCGGGTAACTGCGGCTTTTGCCCCTCGACATCAGGAAAATCCAGCACGCTTACGATGCCCAGTTTTTCCAGCCCATCAAGAAAAGCACGCGAACCATCATTACTGCCATTATCCGCAATAATAAATCCGCTAACCCCTACGACCCTGTGGTATGCAATCCACTCAAGCAGGGCATCCATTTCGTTTTTAATAATTGCGGCGACAAATAATTTCAAAATGAATTCTCAATTAAAAAATGTGTGACAGTATTAACTGTACGCATTGCTAATAAAGAGGGGAATATCCCCTCTTTTTCAGGGCATTTCAATCTGAGCCAAAAAGATCACGGGTATAAACTTTGTCAGTGACATCAGCTAGCTCGCGAGCCATCCGGTTGCAAAGAATCACATCACTGATGGCTTTAAATTCACCGAGGTCACGAATGACCCGGGAATGAAAGAAGCTATCCTCTTTGATGGTTGGCTCAAAGACGACGACTTCGATCCCTTTGGCTTTAATCCGCTTCATGATCCCCTGGATAGCGGAGGAGCGGAAGTTATCGGAACCGGCCTTCATCACCAGACGGTGGATACCTACTACCTTAGGCTTGCGGGCAATCACGCTGTCGGCAATAAAATCCTTACGGGTGGTATTCGCATCGACGATAGCGCGAATCAGGTTGTTTGGCACCTCCTGATAGTTGGCTAACAGCTGTTTGGTGTCTTTAGGCAGACAGTAACCGCCATAGCCAAACGAAGGATTGTTATAGTGCGTGCCAATACGCGGGTCCAGACCAATACCTTCGATAATCTGACGGCTGTCTAACCCATGCGACTGAGCGTAGGTATCCAGCTCGTTGAAATAGGCAACGCGCATGGCGAGATAGGTATTGGCAAACAGCTTGATCGCCTCGGCTTCGGTACTGCCGGTTAACAGCACCTGCACATCCTGCTTAATGGCACCTTCTTTCAGCAGATCGGCAAAACGTTGCGCACGTTCGCTGCACTCACCCACGACAATACGTGATGGATACAGGTTGTCATAAAGCGCACGCCCTTCGCGCAGGAATTCCGGGGAGAAGATCAGGTTCTCGGTGCCAAACTCCTGGCGCATGCGTTCGGTAAAGCCCACCGGGATGGTGGACTTGATGACCATAATCGCATGCGGGTTAATGCTGATCACATCGCGAATGACGGCTTCGACGGTACTGGTATTGAAGTAATTCGTCTTAGGATCGTAATCAGTCGGCGTGGCGATAATGACAAACTCGGCGTCTTGGTAGGCTTCGACTTTATCCAGCGTGGCCCGCAGATTAAGAGGCTTGTTGGCTAAGTAGTCTTCAAGTTCTTTATCGGCTATGGGGGATTGGCATTGGTTAATCTTTTCGACTTTTTCGGGTACTACATCAAGTGCAATCACTTGATGATGCTGGGATAATAATACGGCATTTGAAAGGCCGACATAACCAGTTCCAGTTATAGTTATTTGCATAGGAATACTCATTAAGCTATCGCATTTAAAGCCAAGTAATGATAACTATCGATCAAGCTCATTATTATTCGGCTCTGTAAAAGACACTGGTTAAATTTAAACCATCGATAATGAATGTATCGATGGTTCTTTTAACATAGTAAATGGGCAGGATATTTGGAATATAAAGTGTATAATAAACTAAATATCTTAAATTTCGTTTGCTTAACATTTGTTTCTATATGTTTTAAATTTTCTACTTGTATTTTATTTATAGAGTCTTTGTTGTTGCATGCTGCGTACGGATTATTAATTAATAAGAATTTTGAATCATAGTGATTATCTTTATTTGAATATGGGTGATTTCCCATCAACTACAATGCAGCGTAGGCTTGTTCTAGTCTATGTGTCCGCGCCCATTTTATCGAAAGCAGCGTTGCAAACTATTAGAAAGATAAATTTCTCACAATTTCACATATATTATCTATATCGACATGCATTGAGCTATTTCTATTTTGATCTTGGCTTTCAGTTTCACATCTAAATTCGTTATATAAGTGAGTTTTATGGACTGAAATAAAATGGAAGAAAGTATCCGGCATTGATGCTGGTGCGATGTTTAATATTTTTGCACCTTCATTGGCATAAACAATATTTGTCATTTCTGCGCCCATTACTCCAATCACAGAGTCGGCATCTTTGAGGGCTGATATTTGTTCATCAAAATTAAGTTTTCCGGGAGTAATGGCGGTGAAGCCAAAATCCTTTAAAACTGATGTAAGATGATCAACGTTACTAATACGTCTATGAGGTGAGTCTCTTAATAGTTGAACTTTTTGCAAGCCCGCGCCTTGGACACTGTCTCTTAACCTATTATTAAATTGTACTGCTTGCGGAGCCATATAGGTACCGTGATTAGTTAAACCATCAATGATTACAAGCGTTTGGAAGCGTTTGATATCATTTTTACCCATTTTCATTATCATTAAGTCTGAAGAAGCACCTGATAACCTCAAACTTGTGTCAATGACAAGGTTCATTTGACTACTTACATCAGGTACAAGCACTCCAAAATCTTCATCTAGATAAGTAAGAAAACTGATCTTTGGGAGGCACTCAATCAACCAATGTCCGTAGTTTTGCTCTCCCCTTTTTCGAAGATTTAGAAATTTACCCTGTATATATTCAATATCAGTTAAACTCTTAGCCTTTTTTATAAATCCTTCAATTTCAACAGCAGAGTGTTGTGTTATAGTTTCCTTAATAACTCTAAAATTTGAGTCGAGAACCAGTCCTTGTTCTCCTACAATAACATCATGCAATTCGATAATTCTAATGTCACGGCCTAAAATATCGGTAGAATCCCATCCGGTTGACATCGCCCGTCTTATTTTTTCAGGAATAATATTTTCATTGAAAATATTTGGTTTTTTATTCTTGAAACCATCATTATGGATAGTGATTACATTGCACCCAATATCTTTCGCAAGAATCACTTCAATGCCAGATTGAGAGTCGACGTTATTAACCATTAAACAACCTTTTAAGATTTTAATAAGTGTCGTGAAAATTTTCGATATGTTTTTAGAGTGTTATACGCCATTTAGCATGATTTACTTTATAAATTCATAAAGTTTTTCTGTATCTGAGCGTAATAAATTCTATAAGCGATTTTTTGGCACTATAGATCGTCAGCAAGTTACACATACGCTAGCATGATTCCTCATGATAACGCATTTTTTTGATATTTAAGTGCGCTTATAGTGATGCGATATATTTTGATGACGTAAAATGAATCGATGAGATTATTAACTGCCGCCCATTATGTCACTAATTATTTTACAAACAGTAAAGTAGTAAATTCATAATGTTTTTACTCAAGCGACATGTAACTTTTTATACAAAGATACATACTGTTCACTCATCCATTTTGTAGTGTTGGTTATACCAATACTATCTTGCCATGTATTTAATTTTTTAATTTTTTCATTATAGATATTTTTATTAGTAACAGCATTTATTATTAATGCTTTACATTCATGAGAAGTAATGTCGCTGCTGACAAGCCAACCCGCTCCGGTTTGTCTTATTCTATTACCCACAGCGCCCAAATCTATACCAACAACAGGGGTACCGGCGGCCCACATTTCAGTAAGCGTATGGCAGAAGGTTTCTGGCCATAAAGAAAGAACTATACCGATATGTGGTTTTATTGATTTTATTTTTTCAATAACATCATCACGAGTATAAGTTCCGTGATAAATACCTAGTCCATTTAATTCTGAAGCAACCTTACCTAAAAAATGGAATTCAAATAAATTTTGCTTATCTTCTTCAATCATTTTTTTGATAAGTAAAGCACCTTTGGCGATAGAAATATTGCCCGGTACAATTACTTTTATTTTCTCAGGACGGGTATCAAGTGCTTCGCCAGGGTACATCAAAGGGAAGTCTCTTCCATGCGGTATAACCGCGAATTTCTCCTCAAGTTGTGGAAATATTTTACAGATTTGTTTTTTTGCTGAATTGTCTGTCGTGATTACAATATCGCAATATGATAAGAAATCGTTAAATTGGTCGCGCCATCTATGAATGTAATTATTCTTTAAATTAATTATGTCGTCCTCTTCCCATAGTGCGATTTTACAATCTTTACTTTTGTTATTACATGTCCCAGCACAATACTTACCAGATTCGTTGCTTAAAGTAACTGTTGGGCAAATAGAGTAAAAGTCATGCATAGAATAAATAACGGGTATATTCATCGATTTTGCGATGTATGGAAGATTCAAACTATGCCAGGCTATATGTCTTATATGTAGTAACTCTATTTTGTATTTGAATAATATTTCGGCGACGATGATATCGTATTCTTCAGAGCGATGTTCTAAGGCATTAATAGAAACGCCTAAGTGAGTTTCCTCGAGGGTTTGTAACTCCCCACTTACCAGTTTAGAGAGGTAAATAGTTGACTTATCGCATCTTAATAAGAAGCAGCTATATTTGTCTGAAATTGCACGCATTAAATCCAGGTTGGTTTGTGGAGTTCCGCCTGTGGTTGTAGATATAACAAATAAAGCTCGTGGCAAAACCACGTTATCTTTTGCCAGCGCAGCTCTTATATTCGAGCGTAAAAGCTGGAATTCAACATCATGGAATCTTGTTGTTAATTTTTTATATTCTGGATAGTCAGAGCGTAATTGTTTGGCTCCAGCTTCCATAAGTTTAATTTTATCGTCTTTAAAACTCTGGCTTCTTTTATGATATACAAAGGATTTATCACAAATGAGATTACTCCATCCTGCGCGAAATGCTCTCATGCATAAATCATTTTCTTCCCCATAGCCTATTGGGTACTTTTCTTCATCAAACAGGCCAAATTCATGCAGGAAGTCCCTTCTGATATAAAAGCAAAAACCATTTCCTGTTGGAACAGTAATATGATTGCCAAAAGTATTTTGTGTGACTAGACGAGCATGCTCTTCCTGAGTTAAACCCGTTTTTATCTCATTGTATTTACCAATCTCTGGTACGGAAAATGCACCAGAATTATCGGAAAGAGCGGTGACGGTTGCTACTTGATTTCTAGTATATGCAACGTATTTTAATGAATCTAACCAGCGGTGTGTTGTCACAGTATCACTATTAAGTAATACAACATCATTATCATTACTCAATTGTATTGCTTTATTTACTGTTTTTGTATAACCAAGGTTAACAGGATTGGTAACATGGGTGAAACCATATTCTTTATTAAATTCATGAAGCAATTCTGATATTTTTTTATCAGGGCTGCAATCATCAATCATCAATACTTGCACGTCGCGACTTAATGTTTTGACTAGCGAATTTAAACAATCTTTGACCGCTTCATAAGCATTGTAAATAGGAACTATAACGGTAACATCTCTTATCTGTCGAGAATTCAAAAAGTCTATGTATCGCGAGTTATAAATGTTTTTGCGAAACTCACTTTTATATATTCTATTGCTTTTGTTTAGGGATATATTAGTCCCGGAAAACTTTAAATCAATGACAGAGCCATTTTTTAAAATACCCTCCTGGAATGACAGTACGAATCCAGCGCATTGTCCGGGAAGCCCTTTCCTGATAAGATCGCCTCGGCTTTTATCCGTTTTGATTTGCATAAGGAAATTACTATCAACGTAAATATCAATAGATACAGGTTTTCCCGGATGCATCTCATCTATAGCCCAACCGCGTAATTCCGTGGTCGAAAGAGAATCAAAATAACCTCGGCAGCTGGTAGTATTCTTTAACTGTGGGATGTTATTAATTTTTATGAGATTCTTTTTAAGATTGTTATTGGCTACAATTTTACACAGTTCTGTTAAATTTGTTATTTCTTTATAATTATCGATGTTAAATGTCGATGAAGGTTTTCTTTTAAGATAGAAACCATATTTAATATAGTGCTCAACAGGATCAATACCAGTTTTAACTACATCAGGATATTCTTTGGCGTACCAGAGTGGATCAACTAAACCGATGGAAGCTACTTCGTTTAATAAATTTGAATGAATCATTGTCTCGCCCATTAATAACTAGTTCTTCGGTTTTCTTTAATACCAAAAATAATGTAATGCTCTAACGGATTAATGCCTTTTTCCTTTACGTCAGGATGAAGTTCGAAGTATATCTCATTAGAGAATTTTGTTGATGGATTTCTATTTTCAAATCCACCAAATAATAAATAGTGTCTGGCGGGGTCTATTCCTGAATTTTTAACATCTGGATTCTGTGATAGATACCATTCAGAATCAAAATAAATCGACTCTCTAATTAATTGAATGGTCTCGTTTAGTTTTTTAGTATTTTTTTGTTTTTTGGTTTTAACTGGATGGCTTAAAGCGCGTATAGGAGCTGTAGCTTTCCATGAAAAACTATTTTTTATTTTTTCATGTTTCTCATTGGCAGCAATAAGTTTTTCTTGAAGTTTAGATATATTTCTGTTTGCTTTCTCAAGCATACCAGTGATCACTGCGAGTTCATTAAATCTGCAACTAAGCGAGTTTTTAGTTTCAATCAGTTCTGAATTTAATTCACTAATTTTTTTCTGATATTTGTTGTTGGTAATGGTTTTTGAGTCAACTTCCTTTTTAAGATTTTCTAAATTTTTATTTTGTTCTTCTAGTACCTGGATATCCTGTTTGAGCTTAGTATTATTGGTTGTTATGATTTTATTAAGTTTGTTATTTTTTGATACTTCAGTTTCCTGTTGCTTTTGACTTTCGTGTAACATTAATGTAAGAGAAGCAATTTCATTGAATCTTAGATTAATGCTCTCTTCTAATGATATGATTTTATTTTTGTTACTCTCTAAACTTAATAAAAAATTTACTGCTAATAATAATTTTTCATCAGGCGCTGATGTAAATGTGCTCTTTTTGAGCGGTTTGTAACCAATTGGTCGCAGAGAGATATTATCCATACACTCTAATGTATGCCAATATTTCTTGCCCCATAAGAATAACATTCCTAAATATACATTAAGAATTTCATTCTTTTTGGAATTGCTCTCGGCTTGAATTTTTAAAGTTTGTTCTGGCTTTGTAATATAGTCAATTACTGCAGGGAGGGTGATGACGCTTTTATTGAAAGCAATGAAATTTCTTTTTGCTTTTTTTATCGTTGATAAAAAATTTTGTTGATTTTGATTCCAGCTATCGAATTTACTGAGGCTGACATTTTTATTAATGTCGTTGTCATTCCATGGATAATCATATTGCCATATAAATATATCACACTCTAGTGCTAACTTAATTTGTGATGATAATTCCTTGGCAGTAGAAAATTGTATTGTATAATCGCCGTGCTGCTCTAATTCAGTCTCTGAAGAGCCATATATATATATGTTCACCAGATTTCCTCATTCTTAAATAATGTTATTAGATATCTATGTATGTTCGCTAATATGCAAGTTGATTTTAATGGAATAGTAATTCATATATGATGTCTATTGTATTTGCTAATTTTATGTAATTATTAATTTATAAAATCAGCTATAATTATCATGCAAGTTATAATATCCTTATGCGTTGAATATCCTTTAATGGTTAAATGATTTCTGCTATATTATTTGCTTTGCTCTTTGAATCCTAATGTTGAAAAAAGGGTATGTGGTTTTATGATGATTTATCACCTCCCCTTTTAATTTTTTCTAAAGTTTATATTACAAAATACTTTTATGTAGGGATGCGATGTAGAACTTAAAGGTTGTTCGACATAATCAGTCCTGATGCTCACGCAGAGTCGCAATACCCATCACAATCAGACCATATAGCAAGCAGAGTAGAACCCCTGTGGTCAGAAGGTTGTAGAGACGACGTGGATACTCTGCGTCTTCTGCCAGCGTTGGCTGGCTGATAACCAGCAGGTGCTTAAGTTTGCGGTACGCCTCCACGCGAGCTTGTTCCAGACTAATCAGTCCGGTTTTATACAGATCTGCCGCCAGGGTCGCTTGGGTTTGCACATCCATATAGCGAGCCGTCACTTCGTTCATCGCATCTTTATCAGCACCGGTAAGTCTGGATTGCTCCTGAGCCAGTTGCTGCGTTAAGGCATCAACCCTGGCCTGCACGGAAACAACAGCTGGGGCGGTTTCTTTCATATAGCTTTGCAGCTGTTTTAACTGGGCCTGTTGTTGTGCCAGTTGAGCTTCAATCTGACTTACTACACCAAGACGTGCACTGCTGGTCGACTCCGGGCTGATAAGGTGATGGCTATTCTGGAAATCGAGGACTTTAGCTTTCTCAGTCTGCACACGCTGATAGGCGCGATCGACTTCTTTCTCGACGAAGGCCAGCTGTTCCAACGCTACCTGATGCCCCAGTTTATTAATAAATCGGTCAGATTCCTGGAGCATCAATGCAACAACGCGCTGCCCATAGGCAGGATCAAATGCCTGTAGCTCAATCGTCAGCACGCCAGATAACTCATCCAGATGTAATGACAGGTGCTGACGATAATATTTAATAAACTCTTCCCGACTGACATTATCAGGTAGGCGGGAAAAGTAATCGACTTTAGAACTTTGATAATGGGCTTTCAAACCCAGCTCTTTATCCAGTTTGTCGAGCAGATCGGGGGATTTAAGGTAATCCTGAATGATCAGTATGTCTTCATGATTACTGCCACCAATTCCCAGCATCGACAGAGCATCGGGCAACATTTTGATCTGGTCGGCCTGCTTAACTACCAGCTCTGCCCGGCTGACATAGCGATCCGAAACAATGACGCAGAAATAAAGCGCAGCAATAGCAAAACATACTACTACCCATAAAAAACTGCCGAGTTTAAGGCTCTTTTTCCATGAGCGGTGGGCAAGCTTGAAACCGCTGGAGTCAACAATGAAATGTTTGGGTTTGGTCTTTAATTTATTTAGCTTGCGCATCAAACCGGAGGATTTGTTAGAGCGGGTTGGCTGAATCATGATTTTTGGGCTTGTTATAGTTTCTGATAAATACGGATGGCATCTTCGATATCGTCGAACAACTCAAGGGTGCTGTTGCGCAGCAAAATACCCATATCGCATTGTTGGCGTAAGTTTTTCATATCGTGCGAGACCATGATCAAACTGGCGGTCTCGCGTTTTTGGTTAAAAACATCAATACATTTTTGTTTAAAGCGGGCGTCGCCCACTGACATAATTTCGTCGGTCAGGTAGATATCAAAGTCAAAGGCCATACTGACAGCAAAGGAAAATTTTGATCTCATTCCACTGGAGTAGCCTTTAATCGGCAGTTCAAAATGTTGACCAATTTCCGAGAACTCTTTTACCCACTCTTCGATAGCCAGCGTATCGCGAACGCCATGAATCCGGCAGACAAAACGGGTATTTTCACGCCCGGTCATGCTGCCCTGAAAACCTCCGTTTAGCGCCAGAGGCCAAGATACACGACAGTGACGTGTCAGTTTTCCCTTACTGGGCATATCCATCCCGCCCAGCAGACGCAACAGAGTAGATTTTCCTGCTCCGTTGACGCCTAAGATACCGATATTGCGGTCGCGGGGTAACGTGATGCTCACGTCACGCAGAACGTAGTTGCGACCAAATTTGGTGGGGTAATACTTCGAGACGTTTTCCAGAATGATCATGCTTATTCTACTTTAGCTGGCAATCAAGCGACGATGACTCAGGCGGTAACAGCTCATTGCGAACGTCAGCAGTACCAACGTCACAGCCGAAAAATACATCCCGCTTACATTCGGGCTGGCATAGCCGGAGATCCAGCTGCTTCGGATTAGCTCAACGGCATGAACCAGCGGGTTCCACAAAAACCAGTGTTGATAATTTGAGGGTATGGTCGCGAGGGGGTACATCACGCAGGAGATAAACATCAAGGGCATCATCAGCAGGCTAAGGAACTTATCAGCTTCTTTGAATAAATTACCCAGTACACAAAAAATAATGCCCAGCGAAAACGAAAAGATCATTAACATAAAATAGATAAGAACGACCTCTAAAGGGTCGCTGGGGATGGCATCAAAACCAAACCACAGCAATCCTAGTACCAGTACGCAGCCCACAACCATGCCAATAACTGTTTCGAGGATAAAACGGGAAACAAAGGTCGCGAAGGGGGTAACTTGTCTGTAGCAAAACAAGCCCTTGTTCGCATTAACGGCAGATTGCAGTTTGCTGACCACATTCCTGAAAAAGAGGAAAGGCAGATAACTTGCAGTAATAAACAATGGTGCCGGAGCTCCACCAAATCCGCTATGCCCGCGCATGCCAAAAATCAAACTAAAAGCACCAATCATCAACAGCGGATCCAGCAGCGCCCAGGCATATCCCAGCCGGTAACTGCCAAATCTCGTTTTCAGTTCACGAATAAGCAGGCCAAACGTCACATCCCTCAGCACCTGGAACGAGCTGCGGGGCGTCTGGTTGAGAACAGGTTTAAGCATAAGAAGGCCGATATCACAGAACGGGCCCGCGAGGGGGCGAGCCCGCATTGAGGGTTAGTTCAGGACCACGTTGGCCGCCACGGCAACCTGATAGATGACCTGGGTGATGTCCTTGATGGACTGCATCATTTTGCTGTCCACTTTCGGCATGACCAGAATCTGATCGCCCGGCATCACATCACCGCCGTCTTTAAACTCCATCAGCCCGTTGGCATGCACCACGGCAATGCGCTTGTCGTTCGCACGGTCGGTATAGCCGCCCGCCCAGGCTACGTAGTCTTCCAGACTGGCGTTTTTGTTGTAGACCACCGCCTGCGGCATCATCACTTCGCCACCCACCTGAATCAGGTCGGTTTTGTTCGGGATCACAATCTGGTCGCCCTGTTCCAGCAGGATGTTGGCGATCACGCCCTTATCGGACACCACCACTTTACCCAGCGGCTGGATTTTGCGGGCTTTTTCCACAAAGCGCATCACCAGTTCGGCCTCTTTGGTGCGAATGGAGGCTTCGCCGTCAGAGCTGGCAGGCGCGGTAAAGACGCTGCGCTCCAGACGGTTGAGGGAGTCTTCCAGCATCTCTTTCTGCCGCGCGGCCACGCTCTTACGCATGATGTAGATCGAGCCGTAATCCGCCATGTTCGGGTCAATCGGGATGTGGTTCAGCAGATCGTGCAGACGGGTCTCTTTACGCACGGTGAAGTAGGATGGCCCGCGATAGCTGCCCATCACCTGCACATCGTACACCTGCGCATGCATGTCGTCGTTGAACAGCACTTTATCGCCGTCGCTCAGCTGAATGCGGTCGAAATCTTTATACGGCATATAGACCGAGAACGGGCCACTGGCGCGATCGCCAATCACGCCCACGTGGCTCACCTTGGCGAGGGGCAGGGCGTAGTCGATCAGCTCTGAGCCGAGCGCGGTGCTGTTCTTCAGCTCGAAGCGGAACGGGTTACGCACTTTACCCGCCACGTTGATCATCGGGCCCTGGGGTTCAACCAGAATCACATCCTGATCTTTGAGGGACAGCTTCGGCATTTTGCCTTGCTGCATAAACTCATACAGGTCGATCTGCTGGATCACGCGGTTCTGGCGCAATACTTTAATATGACGATAGCTTCCGCGGTCGGAGTCGATGCCGCCAGCGCGTTTCAGGAAATATAAAACGCTGTCGGAAGATTGTCCGGCATATTGTCCCGGACGAATGACGGGTCCGGTGACATATACACTGACCGGCGTCGCGGTAAGTAAATTAACGTAAACATTAACGTTATTGGTGAAAACTTCGCTGATATGGCTGGTAACCAGGTTATTAACCTTACTGGCCGCCACATTCTTGACATTAATCGGCCCGACATCGGGAATAAAAATATTGCCCTGATTATCGACGGTCACGACGTTGGAAAAATTGACTGCGCCCCAGATCCAGATATTCAGCTTATCGCCGGGGGCGATCAGGTAATTATCGTTTAAGCCGTCGCTGCGCTCGGTTTCATAACCACCGGCAAACAGGTTGGCACCGTATGGAGGGGGGAGGCCGGACTCGGACTGCGGCAGTAATTTACGCACATCGGACTCGCCCGGCAGTAACATGCCCTGGCGGTTTTGCTGTGCGAAAGTCCCGGTGGTGGAGGAGGTGTTTGCCTGGCCGCTCATCGCTTGCTCGCCGCCAAGCTGCAGTCGGCCATCGCCGTTGTCTGCCGGGGTGTTCATCCCAAATGCCTGGGCTTCTTGCTGGGTGGGGGCGGCGAAAGAGGCGCAGGAGACGCAGGCCAGTAACAGGACGGCACTCAATTGCCGAAAATTCGTTATCTTCACAACATTTCTCTTCAAAATTATTGCACGGCAAGCAGGTTACTGGCGGAAGCCTGTTCCAGCTGCGGTACCAGATACCAGGTATCACCGTTCTTACAGGTCACACCGTGCTGCGACTGGTTGTAGTTGCGATTACGCAGCAGTTCTATGCATTCCAGCCCCAGGGCGGAGACATAACGCTGGCCCAGAATATAGGTATTGCCATTGGCGCTGAGCGCGGCGCCCTGCGGCAGGGTGTTCAGAGGTTGTTGCAGATTGGCTGCCATAGCCTGGAGGTCGGTAGAAGCAGTCTGATTCACAAGCGGTCGGGATGCTTCAACCTGCTTCGGGGAATATGCACAGCCGCTCAACATGAGGGCGAGCGAAATCACCAGAAGGCGAGTTGCGTTCTTCATAGATCAATATTTTCCAACAATGCAATAACTGGAATGTGAAATAAAACTTTGATGGTATTCAACTGATTTTAATAGCGAAGCAGTTGAGAAATCTTGCAGGTGCAGGAGCAACAAAAACGCAGGTGTTAAGTAAGAAAATCCAAAAAAAGGGTAGGCTACCGCACGGAAACAGACAATTCCGGTTAAAATGTGTGCGATTTGCTTTAGGGCGTTGCCATAAAAAAACTATTCAGTAAACAATTAAATCGTTTTTTATTATTCATGAAAGTGTTTTTATGTGGCGAAGATTACATAAGTTTGCAGTTTGTGTCATTTCAAATTTAAGAATTTTGCCCGGAAAAAGGGGAAAAGTCTGAAAGCCTATTAACTCTGGTGGGTTGATCCAAAACTTATATTCAGCATTAGTTTCTGGCAGTGATTGTTTCATATTTCAGAGAATAGAAACAAATAAGCGCCAGCCGGTAGTTCGGCTGGCGAAGGGGATTAAACGGTCATTTCTTGTTCAATTAACACCGGATGAAATCTGCGCTTAAAGTAAATCAGGCCGTGTCCCTCCTGGCTCAGGTGGATATTCTTAATCTCCACCAGGTAGACCAGATGGGTGCCGATGGCCTGTACCTGGCTGATCTCACCTTCCAGGCTTGCCAGCGCCTCTTTTAATACCGGCTGGGCCAGCACACCTTTTTGCCAGCAGGAGAGGGTGAACCGCTCCTCCATGCTCATGCCGGTCATGCCGGCAAAATGGCGCGCCATCAGCTCCTGTTCGTGATTGAGTACGTTGATGCACAGCTTGCCGTTACCCTGGAAAACCGGGTTCATGGCGCTGCTGGCATTCAGGCAGACCATCACCGAGGGGGGCGTATCCGTTACCGAGCAGACGGCGGTAGCGGTGATGCCGCAGCGTCCGGCTTCGCCATCGGTGGTAATGACATTGACCGCCGCAGAGAGGCTGGCCATCGCGTCGCGAAAACGCAGGCGTTGTTCATCATGTTGCATCTTGAGCTCCCGCTGCCCTATTTCAGCAGCTTGTCCAGCAGGTTGATATCGGTGTTGTTGTGCAGGTGCGGAACCGTCCAGCCGTTCTGGTCATATTCAGACAGGCAGCGGTCGACCATCGCCATCATCTTGTCCATGTTGCCGGAGGTCTGCGCCTGGCGCAGGCACTGCAGGCGGATTTCATCCTGGCTACCGGAGTAGTTGATCTCGTACAGCTCATGGCGACCGCCAAACTCGCTGCCGATGGCATCCCACATCAGTTTTAAAATCTTGATGCGCTCTACGTGGTCCATG
The DNA here is from genome assembly GCF_002416465.1 of Leclercia sp. UBA5076. NCBI lineage: Bacteria > Pseudomonadati > Pseudomonadota > Gammaproteobacteria > Enterobacterales > Enterobacteriaceae > Leclercia > Leclercia sp. UBA5076. Next base: position 273,209 of record NZ_DIAO01000003.1, on the reverse strand, counting down.
CCGTTGGAGCCGCGCACATATTTCGCCAGGTATTTGTCGATCTGCGGGTTGTTCAGGTCGCGGGCGCTGGACGGCAGGTAGATCAGGCCGCTGGTGACGTTACGCTCGATGATATTTTTGATCTTCGCGTAGGCCATCGGCGCCATCACGCGGTAGGTTTGCAGCGCCGCGTGGTCCGGCAGGTACGCGCCATTCACCCACGGTGTGGCTTCCGAGCACATGGAGTCGCTCAGCGCCCAGAACATGTTGCGCCAGGCCACCACTTCCCCGAGGTCGGCCTGCACGCCGCGGAACTCGGCGGTGCCGGTACATTCAAGCGACTTTTTCAGCAACCCGGTGATGAAGTCGAGCTTCACTGCCAGACGTACACACGCCTGCAGCGGATACATGCGGGCGAAACCGCCTTCCATGGTCCAGCGACGGCAGCGGTCAAAGTCGCGATAGATGAGCACGTTTTCCCACGGGATCAGCACATTATCCATCACCAGGATCGCATCGTTCTCGTCGAAACGGCTGGTGAGCGGGTAGTCGTAAGGGGAGCCGGTCGCGCCTGCCACCAGTTCGTATGACGCGCGGGAGATCAGCTTCACCCCTTCGGCATCCATCGGGGCGACAAACATCAGGGCAAAGTCGGGGTTATCCCCCATTACCTGGGCCGAGCCAAAACCGATCATGTTGTAGTGGGTCAGCGCTGAGTTGGTGGCAACCACCTTCGCGCCGCTGACGATGATCCCGGCGTCGGTCTCTTTCTCCAGCTTGATGTAGACATCTTTCACTTCGTCAGCCGGTTTGTGGCGATCGATCGGTGGGTTGACGATGGCGTGGTTAAAGTAGAGGCCGGTTTCCTGAATACGGGTGTACCAGTTGCGGGCGTTCTGTTCGAACTGACCATAAAACGCCGGGTTCGCCCCCAGCGCGCAGCCGAAGGCGGCTTTATAGTCCGGGGTGCGTCCCATCCAGCCGTAGCTCAGACGCGACCACTCGGCAATGGCGTCGCGCTGCTGGCGCAGGTCGCTGGCACTTTTCGCCACGCGGAAAAACTTATGGGTGTATCCGCCGCTGCCGGTATCGGTGTTCCAGCAGAGCGTGTCCTGCATGTCAGGTTTGTGCAGCGCATCGTAGAGCTGCGCGACCGAGGCCGCCGCATTGCGAAACGCCGGATGGGTGGTTACATCTTTCACGCGCTCGCCATAGATGTAGATCTCACGGCCATCCTGCAGGCTTTTCAGATACTCTTCGCCGGTTAACGGACGCTGGGTGCTTGCGCGGAAATCTTCAGGTTTCATAGGGACCTCGTATCGGAAGATGGTTGTTAAATTTATGTGTTGTTTTTGTTGTTTAATTGAAGCGTGAGAGAGGCGGGTCGTGAAGGGACGAATGGGTCAACGACGGGTACTTTTCAGACAGGTGTGAGAATTGTGATCGGGATGGGTTTTGCCGGGTGGCGCTAACGCTTACCCGGCCTACAATCCGTAGCCCCGGTAAGCGCAGCGCCACCGGGGAAATTCACGACACCGGCACCTTCTGTGCCCGATATCGGCTTGGTGAACATCCCACTAAGCGGTTAAAAAACCGCGCGAAATAGGCTGGATCTTTGAAGCCCAGCTGCCAGGCAATCTCATTCACCGCGCTGTCGGAGAAGACCAGCAGCCGCCTGGCTTCGCGCAGCTGGCGGTCAAAGATGAGCCGTTTCGGCGGTCGGTTGGCGAAGCGGCGGCAGATGTCGGTCAGCCGCGATTCTGTGAGGTGCAGTTCGCTGGCATATTCCGGCACCGTCCAGTGCTGGTGGAAGTGCGCGTCAACCAGCTGAGTAAAGCGCTGAAATAGTTTCAGTTCGCCGCGCATGCCGAAGGCCTCGTGATCGTCCAGCGGGGCGTTGCGCAGCAGCAGGGTAAACACCGCCTGCGCCAGCAGCGCCAGGGTGTGCTCCCGTCCGGGAAGCTGGCTGGTGGACTCCCGCTCAATCAGCCGCCAGTAGTGGCTGAGTGCCGTCAGCTCCTCCGGTTTATCCGCCAGCGACAGGCAGATGCCCGGCAGCCCGAAGGTCTCCCGGGTGCCGGGGTAGAGCACTTCCAGCAGCGGCCAGATCAGATCTTCATGCACCGTCAGTACGTGTCCGTCGCTGTCTGATTCGGTATAAAAGGCGTGCGGCACCGATGGCGGGGTGAGGACAAACAGCGGGGCCTGCACCGAGTAGCGGTGATCGTCCAGCTGCAGCTCGATCTGCCCGGTATCAAGAAAGTGCATCTGAAAATAGCGGTCGTGGCGATGGGCCTGCATATCGCGGCCAAAAAAGGCCGCCATACGCGCAAAGGACTGGTAATGCACATCGTCCGTACCCAGGCTCTCGTCGTACTCTTTGCTGATGTCGATATTGGTAATCGGGCTCTGGCACATAACCGCTCCTCAGTGGATCTTCTGCGTCGCCATGTCCGGCACGTTTGCACGGCTCTCCTGCCGGGACATCGGAATACGCGTCAGCACCAGCGCACCCACGACCAGCAGCCCGGCCACGAACCACAGCCCGGAGCTGAAGCTGCCGGTGGCATCGCGCAGGATGCCAATCAGCAGCGGGCTGACGGCGGATCCGACGTTGCCGATAGCGTTGATCACCGCCAGCGCCACCGCCCGGGACTGCAGGCTAATAACCTGATCCGGCGTGGTCCAGAATATCGCCATGGCGGTAAACGATCCGGTTGAGGCCATGATGATGCCAAGCAGCTGGATCAGGCTGTGATCGGTGGCCGAGGCCAGCATCCATCCCGCCGCTGCGAAGAGATACGGCAGGATGGTGTGCTTTTTTCGCTCTTTCAGCCTGTCGGAGCGACGGCTCCACCAGATCATCCCGAGGATGGTGCAAAACTGCGGGATCGCCGCCAGCAGGCCAATCACGATATTGCTGCTGCCGGTATTAAAGCTTTGCAGGATCTGCGGCGTCCAGATATTGATGGCGCTCAGCGTATTGGTCAGGCAGAAGTAGGCCAGAGTGTAGAGCAGCACTGCTGGAGTCAGCACTTCACGCAGCGTCGAGCGCGGCGTGGCGGCGTGTGCAACGGCATTCTCCTGCTCGCGGGCGATCATCGCTTTCAGGGTCTGCTTCTCTTCGTCGTCCAGCCAGGTCGCCTGATCCGGCGTGTCGTTCAGAAAGAACCAGGTCACCACGCCGAGGACCACGGAAGGCAGCCCCTCCAGCAGGAACAGCCACTGCCAGCCCTTCAGGTTCCACAGGCCGTCCATCGCCAGAATGTAGCCGGAGAGGATCGAGCCGAGCATCATGGTTACCGGCATGGCGATCATAAACAGCGCGTTGGCGCGGGCGCGGTGATAGGCCGGGAACCACCAGGTGAGATAGACCAAAATCCCCGGCAGGAAACCGGCTTCGGCAATGCCCACCAGCATGCGCAGGACATAGAGGGTTTCGGGGCTGGTGGCGAACATGGTGCAGGTGGAGGCGATCCCCCACACCACCATGATCCCGGCGATCCAGCGCCGGGCGCCGATCTTCGCCAGCATGATATTGCTCGGGATCCCGCACAGCACGTAGGTGACGTAAAAGAGCGTCGCGGCCAGGCCAAACATGGTGGAGGTGAGGCCCAGATCTTTGCCCATCGTCAGCCCGGCAAAGCCGATATTGATGCGATCGAGAAACGAGAAGACAAAGAGAATAAAGAGAAACACGATCAAACGACGGAACAGCTTATTGATGACGCGATGTTCAACGGCTTTATTATCTTGCAGGGTAGAGGTCGTCATGTTGCGCTCCACAGTGTCCGTTCAATAGACGGATTTATTGTTATTAACTGACGTAACCGGGTTATCGATAAAGCGGGCTGCCAGCGCTTCGGCGCTGCGGGCGAGCAGGGTGGTGTCGACGCCGACGGCGACAAACAACGCCCCGAGTTCGAGATAGCGACGGGCCAGCTGTTCATTCGCCATCAGGATGCCGGGCGCTTTGCCCGCCGCCCGGATCTGCGCGATCGCCTGTTCAATGGCCGCCTGCACTTCCGGGTGCTGAGGATTACCGGCAAAGCCCATGTCGGCGCTCAGATCCGCCGGGCCGATAAACACCCCGTCGACGCCGTCCACATCCAGGATCTGCGGCAGGTTTTTTAGCGCCTCGCGGGTTTCGATTTGCACCAGCACGCACATGGCGTCGTTGGCCTGGTGCAGGTAGTCCGGGATGCGGTTCCAGCGTGAGGCCCGCGCCAGAGCGCTGCCCACGCCGCGAATACCCGCAGGCGGATAGCGCGTGGAACGGACCGCCAGACGAGCTTCTTCGGCGTTTTGTACCATCGGCACCAGCAGGGTTTGCGCGCCCACATCCAGCAGCTGTTTGATCTGCACCGGATCGTTCCACGACGGGCGTACCACCGGCTGGCTCGGATAAGGGGCAATGGCCTGCAGCTGGGTTAAGACGGTCTGCACGGTGTTCGGCGCGTGCTCGGCGTCGATCAGTAGCCAGTCGAAGCCAGCCCCCGCCAGCAGTTCGGCGCTGTAGCTGCTGGTCAGCCCCAGCCATAAGCCGATCTGGGGTTTGCCCGCTTGCAGTGCCGTTTTGAATGCGTTTTGCATGGTTATCTCCTAGACAAAGCGGCAGCTGATGGAGCCCATGTTGCCGTAGTCCACGTGGAAGGTATCGCCTTTGCTGGCCGCGACCGGACGGGTAAACGAACCGCCGAGGATGATCTGCCCCGGCTCAAGCTGCACGTCGTACGGTGCAAGTTTGTTAGCCAGCCACGCCACGCCGTTAGCCGGGTGGTTGAGCACGCCCGCGGCGACGCCGGTCTCTTCGATCACGCCGTTGCGATAGAGCAGGGCGGAGATCCAGCGCAGATCCAGCTCGTCGGGCTTAATCGGACGGCCGCCGAGGATCACGCCCGCGTTGGCGGCGTTATCGGAGATGGTGTCGAACACCTTGCGCGGGCGCTGGGTTTCCGGGTCAATGTTGTGGCAGCGGGCGTCGATCAGCTCCAGCGCGGGGATGACGTAATCTGTGGCGTTGTAGACGTCGAAGATCGTGCAGTTCGGGCCGCGCAGCGGTTTCGCCAGCACGAAGGCCAGCTCCACCTCAATGCGTGGGACGATAAAGCGGTCGGTGGGGATATCGCTGCCGTCATGGAAGAACATATCGTCCAGCAGGGCGCCGTAATCTGGCTCGCTGATCTGCGAGCTGGCCTGCATCGCCTTCGAAGTAAGGCCGATCTTGTGGCCTTTCAGGGTGCGGCCTTCGGCGATTTTCAGGCTTACCCATTCGCGCTGGACGGCGTAGGCGTCGTCAATGGTGATCTGCGGGTAATCCAGCGAGATCGCACGGATCTGCTCCCGGGTCTGTTCCGCCTGATGCAGGCGATGGGCAATCAGGGTATGGGTCTGTTTGTCGAGCATGGCGATATCCTGTGGCATTGCATTGCCGGGTGGCGCTACGCTTACCCGGCCTACGGTTCGGGGTCGTTGTAGGCCCGGTAAGCGCAGCGCCACCGGGCATGAGGGCGCGCTACTTAAACAACGCGTGTACGTTGTTCTGTTTGAAGTTGAGCGTCGGGTGCAGCTCGTCGAGCTCAAACGACAGCGCCAGATAGCGGGCGTCCATCAGCCCGGCGAAGTGGTCTTTAATCAACGTAAACAGCATCTCCCCCACCTGCTGACGGCTCTCAAGGCTGCGGCCCGCGCCAATCTTCAGCGTCATATGCACAAAGGCGTAATCCTGTTTACCGTCCGCCATCTGCCAGGTATCCAGCCAGTGGGCGCGGCTGCGGATCCCGCCGAGGGGGAAGATGCCGGTGGCGGCCAGCGCCTCGTTGACTTTGGCGAACAGGCCCGGCAGGTCGGCCTGCTCGCGGATGTTGTCGGTACATTCAGCGATAAAATGCGGCATGGTGGCTCCTTACGCGGGCAGAGGGAAAACGGCGTTAACCTGACCGGTGCCGGAGCTGGGGAACAGCTCGGTGAGAAACTCCACCTTGCCGTCGTATCTGTCCCAGCCGAGCATGCCCAGCAGCATCACCGTGTCGTGCATATTGCCCTCCCCGTAGCAGTAGTCGGCGTACTCCGGCAGCATGCTGCAAAACTCTTTGAACTGGCCTTCGCGCCACAGCTTCACCACCCGCTCATCCATCTGGCGATCAAACTCGCGGGTGTAGCTGTTCATCCCCTCTTCGGCGCGCTGGTCGTCAATAAAGCGGTGTGAGAGCGAGCCGCTGGCAAGCACCGCCACGGTGCCGTCATATTTCTCGATGGCGCTCAGGATTGCCTCACCCAGCCTGCGGCTGTCGGCAAAGTCATGTACCGTGCAGAAGGCCGAGATGGAGACCACTTTGAAGTGCTTGTCGGCGTTCATGTAGCGCATCGGCACCAGGGTGCCGTACTCCAGCTTCAGGCTCGGAATGTTGTGCGCTTTGGCGCGCACGCCAAGCTTCACCGCCTCGTCGGCAATCAGCTGGCCCAGCGCCGGGTTGCCGTCGTAGTCGTAGGTCATGTCGCGGATAAAGTGCGGCAGCTCATTGCTGGTGTAGACGCCCGAAAAATGGTCCGCACAGTTGATGTGATAGGCGCTGTTCACCAGCCAGTGGGTGTCGAAGACGATAATGGTATCGACGCCCATCTCGCGGCAGCGTCTGCCGATCTCTTTATGCCCGTCGATGGCCCCCTGACGGCAGCCAAAGTTTTTACCGGGGATCTCAGAGAGATACATCGACGGAACGTGGGTGATTTTTGCTGCTAACGCTAACTTGCCCATTTCATACCCCCCATTTCGGGATCGGATGGTCGCCCATCGAGATACAGACGTTTTTCATCTCGGCGAAGACTTCAAAGCTGTACTCGCCGCCTTCGCGTCCGGTGCCGGAGGCCTTCACGCCGCCAAACGGCTGGCGCAGATCGCGCACGTTCTGGGTATTCACAAACACCATGCCCGCCTCGATATTGCGCGCCAGACGCAGCACCTTGCTGACGTCCTGGGTCCAGATGTAGGACGCCAGGCCGTACTCCACGTCGTTCGCCAGGCGCAGCCCTTCCGCTTCGTCCTTAAACGGCAGCAGGCAGGCCACCGGGCCGAAGATCTCCTCCTGCGCCACGCGCATGCGGTTGTCGACATCCGCCAGCACCGTTGGGCGCAGGAAGTTGCCGCCTTTCAGATGGGCAGGCAGATCCGCCGGTTTATCCGGGCCGCCCGCCAGCAGGGTCGCCCCCTCCTCAATGCCCAGGCGGATATAGCCGGAGACTTTCTCCCAGTGCTGTTGGCTGATAAGGGCCCCGATCTGGGTATTCGGATCGGTCGGATCGCCCACCCGCAGGCGGTTGGCGCGCTCGGCGAAGCGTTTGACGAATTCCGGGTAGATGCTCTGCTGGATGAAGATGCGCGAGCCCGCGGTGCAGCGTTCGCCGTTGATGGAGAAGATGGTGAACAGGGCGGCATCCAGGGCGCGTTCGATATCGGCATCTTCAAACACCAGCACCGGCGATTTGCCCCCCAGCTCCATGGAGTATTTTTTCAGCCCGGCGCTCTGCATGATGCGCCGTCCGGTGGCGGTGCCGCCGGTAAAGGAGACGGCGCGCACGTCGTGATGGCGCACCAGCGCGTCGCCTGCCGTGGCGCCATAGCCCTGCACCACGTTGAGTACCCCCGCCGGAATGCCCGCCTCCAGCGCCAGCTCGCCTAAGCGGTCAGCGGTGAGCGGCGACAGCTCGGACATCTTCAGCACCGCGGTGTTACCCAGCGCCAGGCAGGGAGCGACCTTCCAGGTGGCGGTCATAAAGGGCACGTTCCATGGCGAGACCAGGGCGCAGACCCCCACCGGTTGCACCAGGGTGTAGTTCAGCATCTTGTCGTCGACCGGATAGGTCTTGCCGTTCATCTGCTGGCACACTTCGGCGAAGAACTCGAAGTTGTGCGAAGCGCGGGGGATCAGCACGTTTTTGGTCTGGTGGATCGGCAGACCGGTGTCCGCGGTCTCCATCGCGGCGATCTCCGGCACGTTCTGGTCAATCAGCTCGCCCAGGCGACGCATCAGGCGCGCGCGCTCTTTCATCGGCAGGTTGGCCCATTTCGGGAACGCCGCTTTAGCTGCTTCGACGGCCTGGTTGATCTCATCTGCGCCGCCGGAGGCCACCTCCGCCAGCACCTCGCCGGTAGCCGGGTTGGTAGTGTGGAAGGTGTCGCTACCCGCCACGTTTTTACCGTTTATCCAGTGGTTAATCTTTTTCATTATTTGGCCTCCTCGCTGACAATCCGGTTGACCAGACGGCCAACGCCTTCCACTTCCACGACCACTTCATCTCCCGGGCGCACGTCGGCGAGCCCTTTCGGCGTGCCGGTGGCGATCATGTCCCCCGGTTGCAGGGTCATAAATTCACTTAAGTAAGCAATCAGGAACGGGATGCTGAAGATCAGATCCGCCGTGGTCCCTTCCTGACGTAATTCACCGTTGACGAAAGTGCGCAGGGTGAGGTTATGCGGGTCAGGGATCGCCGCTTTCGGCACGATGTGAGGGGAAATGGGCGTTAACCCGTCGCGGCTTTTGACCCGCAGATTCGGGCGGTAGTAATTTTCGAGATAGTCGCGGATGGCGTAGTCGTTACAGACCGTGTAGCCGGCAACAAAATCCATCGCCTCGGCTTCGCTGACCTTACGCGCGGTTTTGCCGATCACCACCACCAGCTCCGCTTCGTAGTGCATGTAGTCGACGTTGTCCGGGCGCACCGAGGTCTGGTTGTCGCCGTTAAAGGTATTGGGCGCTTTGATAAAGACCAGCGGCTCGGTGGGGGGCTTAAAGTCCAGCTCGCTGGCGTGATCGGCGTAGTTCAGGCCGAGGGCAAACAGCGTGGGGTGAGGATTTGCACCCCGAGCGATGGCGACGTCGCGTTCATCGACAACCGGGTTTTCCAGCGCCGGAAAGCCTTCTGCCAGAATGCGCACGCGGTCGCCTGGCTGGAGCGGCACGCGCGAGTGCGGGGTGCCGAGCAGAATCGCGTCGCCGGGGTTGAGCGTTGCAAACTCACTCAGGGCGCTCAGCAGTTCAGCGGCGTTACGCTGCAAATCGGCGGTGTTCCAGTGGTCTGCTTCGCGACCGTTGATCTCGGTGATGATGGTCAGGTTATCCACGTTGTCGACGGCGGCGAGTTCACCCAGCGGGCAAAATCCATCCCGGCATTTGGCTTTGATTGCCGGGCGGTAGAAGCTCTCTTCCGGCAGGCTCACCTCGTTTGCCAGCGCGTACCCGGCAATGTAGTCGGCGGCCTCTTCCGGGCTGACTTTGCTCGCGGTTTTGCCGACAATCAGCGCCACCGTGGCGCCGCTCAGCACCTGTTCCCCTTCAGGATGCGGAATAGCATCGCCGGCGCGGATCAGAGTGTTGCGCGGTTTGATAAACCAGACGGCGGTTTTCGGTGGCGTGTTGTACGGGGGCTGGTTAAACGCGTCGCGCCAGGCGTCGACCTGGCTGCGGTGATTGAGTGCCACCGCAAAAACAGTACCTTTCATTACTTTCTCCTCGGGCCCGGGTCGCGGGTTTTGAGTTCATTAATATGTTAATGATTAGTTTTTAGTCCCTCGCTGTCTGTTTGGCAAACAAAAGTGAATATTTTGTGATAGTGATAACAATAAATTTACATTTACCTAAAATTAATGATATATATCAGTAGTTTAATATTTTAATGTGATATCTGTTAGACTTTTCAGTCGCGCCGCTGGTGCGCAGAGAGAGCGTTATACATTGATTGTTTCGTTATTAATGATGTTGAGGTGGGAGCGCCATGCACGATTCGTTAACTATCGCACTACTCCAGGCGCGGGAAACCGCGATGACCTTTTTTCGCCCGATTATCAAGCAGCAGAATCTGACGGAGCAGCAGTGGCGGATCGTGCGCGTGCTGGCGGAGCATCCGTCGATGGACTTTCATGATCTGGCCTTCCGCACCTGTATTCTGCGCCCGAGCCTGACCGGGATCCTGACGCGTATGGAGCGCGACGGGCTGGTGCTGCGCTTAAAGCCGCTCAACGACCAGCGCAAGCTCTATGTCTCCCTCACCAAAGAGGGGAACGCCCTGTATGAACGCGCCCAAGCGCAGGTGGAAGAGGCCTATCAGCAGATTGAGGCGCGGTACACGCCGGAAAAAATGCAGCAGCTGACGGCGCTGCTACAGGAGTTTATTGCGCTGGGCGATGGGCAGGTTAACAGCCAGGAAGAGGAGTAGATCGCTTCGGTCATCAACACAATTTCCGTAAAGTTTTCCCATTCCAGGCCGAAAATTCTGTACCTGTCTGGTGGAATGAGAAATCATGTTAAATCGTATCAAGATTGTTACCAGCTTATTGCTGGTTTTGGTTATTTTTGGCCTATTACAGCTCACATCCGGTGGTCTTTTCTTTAATGCCCTGAAGCATGACAAAGAAAACTTCACCGTCCTGCAAACCATTCGTCAGCAACAATCCACGCTTAACAGCAGCTGGGTAGCGTTGCTGCAAACCCGTAACACCCTGAACCGCGCGGGCATCCGCTACATGATGGATCAGAACAACATCGGTAGCGGTGCCACCGTGAACGATCTGATGCAGATTGCTGCTGCTTCACTGAAGCAGGCGGAAAAAAGCTGGGCGGAGTACGAAGCCCTGCCGCGTGACCCGCGTCAGAGTGAAGGCGCCGCGCTGGAAATCAAACGTAACTACGATATCTATCATGGTGCGCTGGCCGAACTGATCCAGCTGCTGGGCGCAGGCAAGATCAATGAGTTCTTCGATCAGCCGACCCAGAGCTACCAGGATGGCTTTGAGAAGCAGTACGTTAACTATCTGCAGCAGAACGATCATCTGTATCAGACCGCCGTGGACGACAGCAACAGCTCTTACAGCCAGGCCCTCTGGATCCTGCTCAGCGTGCTGATCCTGGTGCTGGTGGTGATTGTCGGCGTGTGGCTGGGTATCCGTCACTCTCTGATCTCTCCGCTGAACCGTCTGACTGACAGCATTCGTCATATCGCCGGCGGCGATCTGGTGAAACGCATCGAAGTGGAAGGTTCTAACGAGATGGGGCAGCTGGCCGATACGCTGCGTCACATGCAGGCTGAACTGATGCGTACCGTCGGCGACGTGCGTAATGGCGCTAACGCCATCTACAGCGGCGCGAGCGAAATCTCCATGGGTAACAACGATCTCTCCTCCCGTACCGAGCAGCAGGCGGCCTCGCTGGAAGAGACCGCAGCCAGCATGGAAGAGCTGACCGCCACCGTGAAGCAGAACGCCGAGAACGCCCGTCAGGCGAGCCATCTGGCGCTGAGCGCATCCGAAACCGCGCAGAAAGGCGGCAAAGTGGTGGATAACGTGGTGCAAACCATGCGTGACATCGCCGGAAGTTCGCAGAAGATTGCTGACATCATCAGCGTGATCGACGGTATTGCCTTCCAGACCAACATCCTGGCGCTGAACGCGGCGGTAGAAGCGGCGCGTGCCGGTGAGCAGGGTCGTGGTTTTGCGGTGGTCGCGGGTGAAGTCCGTAACCTGGCCCAGCGCAGCGCCCAGGCCGCACGCGAGATCAAGAGCCTGATTGAGGACTCCGTGGGTCGCGTCGAAGTGGGTTCCACGCTGGTGGAAAGCGCCGGTGAGACCATGGGTGAAATCGTCAGCGCGGTGACCCGCGTAACCGACATTATGGGTGAGATCGCCTCTGCCTCTGATGAGCAGAGCCGCGGTATCGACCAGGTGGGTCTGGCGGTGGCCGAGATGGATCGCGTCACCCAGCAGAACGCCTCGCTGGTGCAGGAATCTGCGGCTGCGGCAGCGGCACTGGAAGAGCAGGCGAGCCGTCTGACTCAGGCCGTGGCGGTGTTCCGCATTCAGCAGGAGCAGCAGAAAACCCATGCACACGCGGCGGTGAAAACCGTGACGTCGCCGGTAACGACGCGCAAAGCGGCGGTTACCGACAGCGGTGACAACTGGGAAACCTTCTGATGTGAATAGCGCCCTGTTCAGGCAGGGCGCTGTTTTTGTGCCCGGCTGCGCTGCGCTTGCGCGGGCCTACGATTTTGTAGGCCGGGTAAGGCGAAGCCGCCACCCGGCACTATTACTGCTGACGCGGATCGCTGATCGGCTGACGCACCAGGAAGATATAGGCTAACGCCCCCAGCGCCGTGACGCAGCCGCAGATGATCAGCGCCAGGCGGAACGAGTGGGTGGTGTCGACGATAAACCCGGTGACAATCGGGGCAAACGAGGCGCAGATGAAACTGGCGAAGTTTTGAATGCTGCCCACCGAGGCGGTCATCCGTGATGCCACGGCCACATGAATCAATCCCCAGCACGATGTGCCCGCAAAGTGGATGCAGAACAGCGCCATCCCAATCAGCAGTACCGCACTCATCGCCGTGGTCGCTTCCGGTACCACGAAGGTGAAGGCCGCCGAACAGAGCATCCCGCTGATAATGCACAGCTTACGGCTGCGTACCGGCGCCATGCCGCGTTTCACCAGCGCATCGGTGGTGAAGCCATTGACTAACATCCCCGCTGCACCAAACAGGAACGGAATGGCCGCCATCAGGCCGGTGCTTTTCAGATCCAGGTTATAGGCCGTTTGCAGATAGCCCGGCAGCCAGGCCAGATAGAGCCAGGCGGTATAGTTGATGCCGCTAAAGCCCAGCATCATTCCCCACATGGTGCGGTTGCGGAACAGGCTGCGCCATTCAGCAAAACTTAAGGGATCGCGACGGGTGTTAACGCTACCGGCGTTGAGGTACGCCTGCTCGACGCCGCTCAGCTCGAGCTCCTCGCGGTTGCGATAGAGCATGTACCAGCCAATAGCGAGGAAAATACCCAATACGCCGATGGTGATAAACATCCCGCGCCAGCCCATCACCAGCATCATTGCCGCCAGCAGCGGCGGGCTGATGGCCACGCCGATGGTCGAGGCGGCGTTGAAAAAGCCCATCGGACGGCCACGCTCTTTGATGTTGAACCAGTCGTTAATTACCTTTACGCCACAGGGGTTCATCGGCGCTTCGCCAATCCCCATCCCGATGCGCACCAGCACGAACTGGGTAAAGCTGTGAACCATCCCGGACATCGCCTGGAACAGCGACCAGAAGAACATTCCCAGCCCCAGCATCAGGCGCGGGCCTTTGCGGTCCAGCAGCGGGCCGCAGGGCAGCTGGGCGATACCATACGCCAGCGAGAACACCGATAGCAGGGCGCCGATCTCGGTGGCGCTGAGACCCAGCTCCTCGCGAATGGTAAGATTTGCCACCGACAGCGAGCTGCGATCGAGATAATTAATGACCGCGGCAAAAAACAATAACAGCATCGCTGTCGTCTGGATGCGCTTTATTCGCGCGCTACGCTGAATAGCGCCTGTTGGCGGCAGAGAAATATCTGTTGTTTTTTCTTTGTCAAAGGTGGTCTGCGGGTCGAGAGTTATATTGCTTTTTTCCACGCCGGACTCCTGAATTATTGTAGGGGTATTCTCTGATCTTTTATTAGAGAAATATCTATAACGATAAGTGATGGAATATCCGCATTCCTCACCGCGCAATAAAAAATTAAGTCGACTCCCGGTGAGCATAGGCAGCCGTTATTTTCCCGCGTGTGTCCGATCGCGGAAGCGTGCTGTCCGTAAAGATTTGCTGTTTTTAATCGGTACTTAATAAAAGACCGTCGCGCTCTGGTTAATGGAGCGGATCATCGACTGTTTCGCGGTATGCAGGTGATTACGCATCGCCAGATTGGCATCCAGATCGTTGCGGCATATAAGCGCGCTAAGGATGGTCATATGCTCATCGATGGCGATGATATTGCGCTGCTTCAGGTCGCTCTCATCCCACTGGTAGTGGAAATGGAAGATGAATGAGATGATCTCCAGCGACTGGTTGAAAAAGATGTTGTTGGCGGCGGAGAGCAGCAGGGAGTGGAAGTCGCGATCCAGCCGGGAGAACTGGCGGAAGCTGTCGCCGATGCTGTCGCGCAGGGCGCGGTGCTCCTCCAGCAGGGTGCGGGCCTGGAGCCAGCGCGGGTCGCTGTCGGGCAGATTGAGGAAATGCTGCAGGGCGTGGGTTTCGAGCATTTCGCGCAGCTCGAATAGCTGCTCAGCCCACGACTGGTCAAACTGCTTCATTCGCCACTGGCCGCGCTTTTCGCTCTCGATCAGGTTGTAGCGGCTAAATTTAAGTAAGTACTCCCTTACCACCACCGGGCTGACGCCTGCGCTACGCGCCAGCGCCAGCTCCGAAAAGGCCTCTCCGGCACGCAGAATGCGCTGGTTGATCATCGACAAAAAGCTCTGCTCAAAAAGCCGGGTCTGCTCGGCCAGCGGCGCGATCTCGCAGCTGAAGCCATCGCTGGCGTCGGGCTTGCGGGCAATCACGTAGTCATTGTTCACCCGCGTCAGTACGCCGCAGTCGCAGAGATGGGCCTGGATGTGGCGCACGGTGGTGCGACTGATGTTGTACATCTCCGCCAGCGCGCTTTGTGAGGGCAGCGGTGACGGAATGTGGCCCCTCGCCATGTCGTCGATCACCTGGTTAATCACGTTATGACGCAAATTTTGCGAACGGCTCATGAAAGATTCCTTCTGGCAGAAAAGGGGGCATTAAAACCCTATTTAAAACGGCTTTATGCGCGGCAATTCACAAATCCCTTTATTGCCCACCCGTTATTTTGCGTTTTCATCAATATCTGAAACCACGACAGAACGGGAGAAACAAAAAATGATGACGATGAATACGCTGGTATGTCAGGAACCGAAAAAATTACGCTGGACGCAGCGGGAAGTGCCCGTTCCCGGCGATGATGAGGCGCTGATAAAAATAAAAACGGTGGGCATTTGTGGGACCGATATACATGCCTGGGGCGGCAATCAACCCTTTTTTAATTATCCCCGCGTGCTTGGGCATGAAATATGTGGCGAGGTGGTAGGGATCGGCAAAAATATTCGCACGCTGCATCAAGGCCAGCAGGTAGCCGTCATTCCTTACGTCGCCTGCCAGCACTGTCCGGCCTGCCTGAGCGGCAAAACCAACTGCTGCGAAGCTATCTCGGTGATCGGCGTACATCAGGACGGCGGTTTTAGCGAGTATCTGTCGGTGCCGGTGAGCAACCTGCTGCCCGCAGACGGGATCGACCCCGAGGCGGCGGCCCTGATCGAGCCGTTTGCGATAAGCGCCCATGCGGTACGCCGCGCAGCCATTCAGCCGGGAGAGCACCTGCTGGTTGTGGGGGCCGGACCGATTGGCCTGGGGGCGGCGGCGATTGCGCATGCGGATGGCGCGCGGGTGGTGGTCGCCGATACCAGTCCCGCCCGGCGAGAACATGTGCAGCGCTCTCTGGGCGTAGCGGCGCTCGATCCCTCGGCAGCCGATTTTACCGATCGGCTGCGGGCGGAATACGACGGGGCCCTGGCGCAGAAGGTGATTGACGCTACCGGTAATCCGCAGGCGATGAACAATACCGTCAATCTGATCCGCCACGGCGGTACCATCGTCTTTGTCGGGCTGCACAAGGGCGATCTGCAATTCTCCGATCCGGAGTTTCATAAGAAAGAGACCACCATGATGGGGAGCCGCAACGCCACCGGGGAGGATTTCGCCAAAGTGGGACGGCTGATGGCTGAAGGCAAATTGACGGCAGAGATGATGCTGACCCACCGCTACGCGTTTCGTGAGCTGGCGGAAGTGTATGAGGCGGAGGTGATTAATAATCGCGGTCTGATTAAGGGCGTGATTGGCTTTTAACGGTTGCCATGCAGCGCCCGGGGAGGTGTTGGGCGCTGTTTTTTTCTTGCGAAGCGGGAGAGGCGAGCCTCTCCCGGGTTTACCCTTCCGCGTTAACCACTTTGATCTCCACCATCCCGATCCCCAGCTGGCGCGGAGAGTGGCCGAGAATATTCCCCTCGTTAGTGGACTCCGGTGCAGGCGGAACAATCACCAGCGTGCTGCTGTGCGACGGGTTGTCGAAATGCAGCGTCGTGGTGGTGACCTCGTTCCCCAGCGTCAGGGTCTGCTCTTTATCGCCAATACGTACCGGAATCGGTTTGTTAGCGTTTGGTCCCCAGGCTTTGGCGGTGATCACCAGGTCGAATTTCGCCGGCAGCGGCTGGTTATATTCGATCTTCACCTCATCACCCAGTTGGGCGTTAGACCAGCGTCCCCAGGATTCCGGACGCGAGATCCCGCTGAACTGCTTCACCTCTTCGGGCGCCCCGGCCACGTTAAAGACAAAGCTGTCAGCCTTGTAGCGGATGTCGTTGTCGGACACCTTGAGCATGTCGACGTTGCGCTGATAGCGATCGGTGCTGATCACTGTATCTTTAAACGCCGTCTTGCCCTTCCACTGCGCTTTATCGACATGCTGCACGGTCTGCTCGCCGCCTAACTGGCCCTGAGAAACACACCAGTCGGTAGAGAGCGCCAGCGGCTGCGACCAGAGCTGACCCATCTTGTAGCAGCGATCGACCCAGACGAAGTTATCCCGCGGGGCGAAATCCGCCAGCTGGTAGCGCAGCGGAGCCGAGTATTCGCTTTCCGGCAGCGGTTCCACTCGCTTATCGGAAACGCGCAGCAGCAGCGGCAGGCGGAAGTGGCTGTCGGAGAAGGCCATCATGTTTTTCTGGCTGTCGATGGTGAATTCTTTCAGCTCTTTCGGGAAGTTCCACAGGCGAATGACGTCCGGTTTCCACGCCAGCACTTTTTCCTTCATGTTGAGGAACACTTCAGATAGCGACTGCCCGGAGAGGCTACTGCGGCCCAGGCCGATAAAGTTATCCCCGCCGAGGATATCCAGCACCGTCGCGCCGTTATCCATGGTGTTGCGCTTCACGGCCATCACCTCCTGCTGCGGCTTATCGCCACGCAGGATAAAGAACAGGTTGCTGCGATCGTGCTTGTTCAGCGCATCCCAGGCGGTGTTTTTCATCGCCAGATGGTCGGAAGAGACCACAATCACCGTGTTTTTGAAGTACGGCGAGGCTTTGATTTTTTCGATCAGCGCCGCAATGTGCTCCTGACTACAGCCCACCGCGCTAAAGGATTGATTGGGCTTGCCGTCAAGGGCATAGCGCTTGCGCTGGCAGGTGCGGGAGATAAAGCCGTCCGGGTGGTGCGTATCCACCGTCAGGGCAAACAGCGAGAAGCGTTTGCCGGACTGTGACAGCGCCTCGAATTTTTTCCAGGTTTCATCCAGCACCGTATCGTCATAGAAGCCCCAGTCGTTACGGTAGGTCGGATCCGCGACGGTGGTTTTTAACTCTTCTGCACCGTAGAGATGGTCAAAACCGTGGGACTTCAGGAACACATCTTTCCCGGCGAAACGCAGGTTGGCGCCCTGCATGAAGTAGTTCTCGTACCCGGAGTTTTTCAGGATATCGCCGAGACAGATATTCTGCGGGAAGAAGCTCGACACCGATGCGGAAGCGTTACCTTCAAACGGGGCGAACAGCGGAATGCCACACTGGGAGGCGACCATGCCGGCGATGGTGTAATCGGTGCCAGGCAGCTGCGCGGTGTGGCTGAAATCGATCCCCTCATTTTTGATAGCACCCAGCTCCGGCGCGAGATCCGGGAAGGCGTCATTATCAAAGTAGGTACGCTCCAGGCTTTCGCCATAGATATAGACCAGGTTGAGTTTCGGGTTCGGAATGGTTTTACCCGGCTCTTTGTAATACGCCGCAAAGTCGGGATCGCCATCGCGGGACTGGGATTTCACCAGCTCGGTGATCTGGTGAAACGCCGGACTGGCATCCACCGAGGCGAGGGCCAGCACCAGCGCCAGCAGGCTATAACCGAGATGATGCGGATGATGACGGCGGCGGCGCAGGATCCAGCCCAGCAGGCCGAATACCGCCACCAGGGCAACCACCACACCAATACCTGGAAGTATGTACTTACTAACCCCGGCACCGGTCAGACTGTTGGTCAGGGTATAGAGAACAGCATCGTTAATGCCGTCGCCGGTAAAGTAGTCACTGGCGTAGAGGGTAATGTTCAGTACGACAAAAAGCCCCAGCACCAGCAGGGTGACGGCAAACCACCAGGTGTTACGACCCGCTTTGCGGGAATAGATAACCACCGAGGCGATAAACAGGGCAACAGAAATAAACTCTGACAACAGCTTATCCTCAACAAAGGCATCCGCCGATTGGCGGATTAACTGTTTAATTTTTGGATGATCCAATGTAATGGCGATGCCATCAAGCTGCAATTGTAGTGTCACGCAATTGTGCTGTTGTTAGGATTTGGTTTAGAAAATCGAATGTTTGACGGGCGTCGCTTTCTGCGGGGAAGGGGAGAAACGCCGCGGCAGCCGTCGCGGCGTGTCGGGGATCAGGAGATAAAGCTCATTCCCTGTTTCAGGACAAAATCACAGGCCTGGGCTTTGACCTTCTTCGCCAGCGGAGAGTTGCCGATGGTTTCCAGATTCAGCTGTTCGCCGTTATTGGCATTCAGCAGACCCTGGATCCCTTCCAGATAGTTGGTGTCCTGCTGCTGCTCTTCCTGGGTGTCGAGACCCAGCTTACCCAGCACCTGATTTTTAATGTTGGTGGCGTCGGTCATCGAGGCCAGCTTCTCTTTGGCGCAGTACTCGAGGATCCCGGCTGCGTTATTCATGTTGCTGGCAGAGAGCGACTGGGTGCCGTTGTTGAGCAGACCGGTGAGCGAGGAGAGGGAGAGGCCACCGCTCTGGGAGGTTGTAGTGGTGCTGTTGCTGCTGCCCGCGCTGAGCTGGCTGGCGGCGCTGTTGAGCGTATCCTGCCAGGAGGAGGCCGCCTGGGCTGTACCCGTCATCAGGAGGGCGCTGACTGCGGCGCTAAGAAGAAAATGTGTTTTCATAAGACCTACTCTGTCGATTGCCCGCCGGGGCGGAATGGCAGCCAGTATAAACCTCGCGACAGTGCAGGACTTGGGTAAATATCCTAATACTCTTTACCGGTAACGCGGCTGCGATAGCTTTCCCAGTCAAAAATCACATACAGACTGTTACCCAGTTTCATGCGATCCATCACCCGCTCGCCCAGCAGACGGGTCATCTCTTCAACGTTATGGTTGGTCAGCATGCCGGTCGGGCGTTTGGAGGAGGAGCGGCGATCGACAATCTGGTTGATGATCACCTTTTCATAGCGCGATTCGGTCTGCACGCCGATTTCATCAATCACCAGCAGATCCACGTTACTCAGATCGTTCAACAGCTGTTCTTCGCTGGTCTCCCGGTTGCTGAAGGTATCTTTCATGGCGGACATGATGTCAGCCACAGTGATGATCAGCACCGATTTACCGCGCAGCAGCAGCTCGTTGCAGATGGCCGCCGCGAGATGATTTTTGCCGGTGCCCGGCTTGCCGCTGAAGATAAAGCTGGCGATGTTGCCGTCGAACTCTTCTACGTACTGGCGCGCCTGTTGCAGAGCCTGGAGCTGTCCCTGGGTCTCCACCTTGTAGTTGTCGAAGGAGCAGTTCTGATGCAGAGGACGAATGCCGGAGCGGTTAAAGGTGCGCTGCATCTTCATGGCGCGGTTCTCCCGCGCCAGCGCCGCCGCACGGATCTTACCCTGCTCTTTTTGCCACGCCAGCAGCTCTTCACCGGTGGTAAAGGCCGGTTTGACGTTAGCGGGCATGATCTTCTGCAGACGTTTCATCAGTTCGCCGAACTCTTTCATTTGGCACCTCGGAATCCGTGGGGGATCTGTTTATCCGGTTCTGAAAAGGTATTCACATCGCGTCTGGCCTGGTTGCCGCTGCTGGCCCGGTTGATCTGCACGCTGCGCGCCAGCTTCTGCTGCCACTGGATATGGTGAAAGACTTTCCCTTCCGCCTGCCAGTACGCGGTAAAGGCGGCCAGCTCCTCAGGGGCGACGGGCTGGGTGAGGGCAATGCCCCACAGCGCCGCCTGACGCTGGAAATCGAGGTCCGGCTGCCAGCCACTGTACATGGCGAATTTGCCCATCGGCACCGCAACCGGCGCGCTGGTAGGCTCCTCGAAGAATTGGGTATCCAGAGTGACGTCACTGGCCGGGCGCGCCAGGCGCGCTTCCAGCTCCAGCAGCTCGGCCAGACGCTGCGGCGTGATGGCGTAAAAAGCCGGTGCGTTATCGGCGAAAACGGCGACAGTACCGCCTTGCGCCCTGGACAGCACGCCGCGGGGATCGTGCATAAAGGCATCAATGCCAGTGACGCTGGTGGTCAGGATTCTGGAGGACATAATACTTCTCTACTGAGTTACTGCGGACGAGATATGGGCTTATGGTAGCACAGAGAGGAGGGGGCAGGCAGGGGTCTGAAACCCGCTCCCTGACCCCCTGAAAAATCAGGAGATAATATTCAGCGTCACATCGATATTGTTGCGGGTGGCGTTAGAGTACGGGCAGACAATGTGCGCCGCATCCACCAGCTTTTTCGCCTCACTGGCGTCCATCCCTGGCAGGTGAATATTCAGTTTCGCTTCGATGCCAAACCCGGTTGGCAGCGGCCCGATCCCCACTTCGCCCTCAATAAAGGCATCCTGCGGCATGGTGATTTTGTCGCGGTTAGCCACAAATTTCATGGCGCCGAGAAAACAGGCTGAGTAGCCCGCCGCGAACAGTTGTTCCGGGTTGGTGACTTCACCGCCCGCGCCGCCCATCTCTTTGGGGACGCCCAGTTTGACATCCAGCACGCCGTCGGACGAGGTGGCGCGACCATCACGGCCGCCGGTAGCTTTGGCTTTGGCGGTATAGACAACTTTTTCTAAAGACATGGTAGGTTCCTTATCTCAGGGGTGAAAGCGCTAAGGACAGGTATAACGCAAGGCAACCTGAACCGCCATTTTTCGATAGTGTTGCCGCTGGGCCTGTTCATCAGCGCCATCCTCAAACAGCAGGGTGAAGGTGTAGCTGTTGGCCACATAGTGAAAGCTGAAGCTGCTGATGAGGCGATGCAAATCCCGGGCGTTCACCGTCTGGTTAAAGAGTTGCTTCTCTTTGCCGCGTTTGAGGATGGTTTCCAGCAGATCCAGCGCGCTGCGGTTCACCTGGCGCAGCAAGGCCGACTGCTGCATAAACCGGCCCCGCTGCATGTTCTCCATACAGATAATGCGGATGTAGTCCGGATGGTCGGCGTGATAGTCAAAGGTGGTTTCCACCAGCTCCACCAGCGCTTCTACCGGCGGCATTGCATCCAGGCTGAGCTGCATCTCACTGGCGCGGATCTGCGTGTAGACATATTCCAGCACCAGCAGGTAGAGGTTCTCTTTGGTCTTAAAGTGATACACCACCATCCGTTTGGTGGTGCCCGCTTTCTCGGCGATCTGCTCCATGCGAGCGCCGTTAAGCCCGTACTCGGCAAACAGCGAGAGGGCGCTGAGGAAGATTTTGTCTTTCAGGCGGGAGCCGTCGCCGTTTTCCGCGTTTTCGCTGCCGGGGTTAGACACATCTGCTCCTTACTTAGCCACATGAGAGCAGAGGATTATCACCACGGCAGCGGGAGAACACAACTCTCAAACCCGGGGGCGTTTGCGGTAGAGCCATAGCCCGGGGATCGACAGCCCGATTGAGAGGGCGCCGACGATTGACGAGGCTTTCAGGAAGTTAGTCAGCAGCATGATCATCTGCGCTTCGCTGTAGCCAAAGTGGCTAATTTTCACCGCCGAGATCATCGCGGTGTAGGCCGAAATGCCCGGAAACATCGGGATCACCGCCGCGACGGTAAAGACTTTGGGATGCGCCAGATACCAGCGCGACCACTGGATCCCAATGCTGCCCACCAGCATCGAGGCCATAAAGGTCGACCATTCGATATTCATCCCGGCGGTCATCATCGTCATACGCGAGCCGTGGCCGATCGCCCCCAAAAGCGCACACCACGGCAGGGCGCGATGGGGTACGTTAAATACCATGGCAAAACCCACCGCCGGAATGGCCGACAACATCATGTCCTGGGCCAGCGCCCAGAGAAAATCGATTACGCCCATCCGCGAAGTCCCCATAACGTCATGGCCATCACCACCCCAATACAGGTGGCGAGGGTGAGTAAACTGGCTATCGCCCAGCGGGCAAGACCGGTATTGATGTGACCTTTGAACATATCGGCCACGGCATTAATCAGTGGAAAGCCCGGCACCAGCAGCAGCACGCTGGCGGCCATGGCGATGGTCGGGGTGGTGGCAAAACCCGGCAGCCGCAGCAGCAGGCCGGAAACCGTGGTGGCGACAAAGGCGGTGATGCAGAAGTTAATTTGCGGGTGCAGATGCCGGCCTGTCAGCACCTGACGCACGTACATGGCGAGGGTGCTGGCGATAAAAGTCACCATAGCGCCATCCCAGCCGCCGTTGTTAAGTTTACAGAAGCAGGCGCAGGAGAGGCCCACCATCAGCACTACCAGCCAGCGTGGATAGCGCAACGGCTTGATCTGGCTGAAGCGTTTTTCGACCCCCTGCGCATCCAGCAGCTTGTGTTCCGCCATGATCACGATGTGTTGCACCTCGGTGACGACGTGCATGTTGATCCCGCGATCGTGGTTTTTACGCGTTGAGGTCAGACACTGGCCCGCTTTAATGGTGGTCAGCACAATCGCGTTAGAGGAGATGGCGCTCTCTACGCTGTCCATACCCAGAGCCAGCCCCAGTCGGGTAGAAAGCTCCTCCACCAGGGCGCTTTCGGCACCGTGTTGCAATAAAAAAAGGCCGCACTGAATACACAGTCGCGTGACGGCGCGTTGTGAGGATTGATCTGCCTGCATCTTTTGCCCTGAGGAGAGAGTGACGGGTGGATAGCCGGAATGTCTACTTTTAGCACACAAGCCGGTAGCGTTTGCTCTGGGCCAGATCAAGGTTTGAGCAGATTGATGCGGTAAATATACTTTTCGTTGAGCGCATTAATTATTAATTTCTATGGTTTTTATATTTACATATTTATTAAATCTATATTTAGAATATCTAACTTTCTCTTTTTAAAAATATAATGCACTACAGGTTAACATTGAAGGGTTATTTTGCGATATTAATGCTGTTTTGGCGGTGTATATATTTGTGATGCTGATTCTTATCGCACTCTCATTTCGCTCAGCTAATGAAAAAGGAAAGACATTACATTTTTACGTCGCCCTGTTAAACAAACAGGTAATTAAGTTAGATGAACGACGTGGAATGAACGTATGAATGGATTCGGAGCGCAAATGCCGTCATTGATCTGTAAAAGTGTAATAATAATTGGAAAATCACCCATAATGCAGACCGGCCTCGGTAGCATTATGTCACGCTATTTCCCGGACTACGATTGTTCTTACTGTCGGACCCATGAAGAACTGACGCTTCTCCAATTGCGTCGCGCAGTTGTGGTCATCGTTGATATTTCAGATGAACAGCGTAATCCGCTTAATATATGCAATCAGTATCACGCATTACAAAATCAGTATCGGGATATTCACTGGATATTTTTGGTTTCTCGGGCAATTTATCCCCTCGCTGTTGAGCACTTGATGCGTCCAGAAAGTACGTTGCTATCCAACATGGAGCCCGTCGAAAGTGTGGTTAAGGCTATCCAGGCGGGTAGCGAAAACGCTGAACGTATTAGCCAGACGCTATTAATACCCGATCCAGATGATTTATATGACAACCAGGATGAAGTCATGTTGACCTTCTCGGAGCGCAAAGTATTACGCTTACTGGGAAAAGGATGGGGAATTAATCAAATCGCCGCATTGCTGAAAAAGAGTAATAAAACGGTAAGTGCGCAAAAAAACAGTGCCATGAGAAGACTTGCTTTAACAAGTAATGCCGAAATGTACGCGTGGATTAACAGCACTAAGGGAATGAAAGAGCTGAGTTTATTCTCTGCCTATGGAGAGCAAGACGAATGGAAAAGAACGCGAACAAAAGACATATCGCTATCGTCGAAAAGTGCATGATGAGTGGTATGGGGCTTAAGCATCTTTTTGCCAGCCCCGCACTTAAAAATTATGAAGTCCACCTGTTTAATAACATTAATAGTTTCCAGTCCTCACTTAGTTTTGTTCCATACACGTCGTTAATTTACTCCCTCTCGGATGAGCGGGAAGAGCGGCGTAATTGCCTGGTCTGTATTAAGGAAGTGGCTGCCACATACGGCATGATTCAGCGAATCGTACTGGCATCAGATGAGGCAGAAGCGAGCCTGATTAATCAGCTTTCGCCGTCACGCCTGCATGGGGTGATCCTCAAATCTGAGCCGCTCGCCGACCTGCAGGAGCACCTGAGCAAAATATTGAGCGAGAACCGACGGGTTAATGACGGGCATAATAACCACTGGAATATTCATCGTGGAAGACTGCTTAGCCCAACCGAGCGCGCCATTTTGCAGTTTATGTCGTGCGGCTTCTCCATCCCGGAAATTGCCACCCGGCTCGATCGCAACATCAAAACCATTCGTGCGCATAAATTCAATGCCATGATTAAGCTCGGGGTGCGTTCCGACGTGGGATTACTGCACGCAGCGGATATCCTGACCCATTTTCCCGTCCCGGATCCCCGCAATTCGCGCTTCATTTCCCAACACTTTTCATAATCCATGCAAAAGTCTGCGCCAGAACGGTTCTGGCGCGGGACTTACAGACAAACGTCTACCCATGTTGCCTGCGTCAGTTCGGCCATTCTTTCCGGAGAAATACGCACCGCGCTGTGGATCGCACCGGCAGCGGGCAGCACTTCCGCATACTGTCTGAGAGAGATGTCGCAATAGACCGCCAGCGGCGTTTCCAGTCCGAAAGGGCAGACGCCACCCACAGGATGCCCTGTGATTGTCACCACCTCGTCACTGCTCAGCATTCGGGCCTTTGCGCCAAACGTCTGCTTCAGCTTTTTGTTATCAAGACGCGCATCGCCTTTGGCAACCACGAGGATCACCTCATCTTTAATTTTTAGCGACAGCGTTTTCGCTATCTGACCCGGCGCGACGTTGTGGGCCTCGGCAGCCAGCGCAACGGTAGCGGTACTCTGACCCAGTTCGATGACTTCAACATCCGGGGCGTGGTCAGCAAAAAACTGGCGCACAGACTGCAAACTCATTGTTTCCTCCAGAAAATACTCTGTGTAGTCGGTCATAAGAGATGATGCCCTGTAAATATTTACCAGGTCACACGCTTCTGATATCAGCGATTTCTGGATCATCTTCACAATCACGGAAACCGGTTACAGTAACCGGTTGCAGACCATGATGCGGAGATTAATACTGATTACGTCACTTCCCCTGTATCCAATAATAAGAGTCGATTATGAAACCTATCCGTTTGAGCAGTCCCGCTGGTAAGCGAGCCAGCAAGGTGGTGAAAGTGGTATATGGAACACCGTGCGGCGTCACAACGCCCGAAACGATCGTCTGACAGGAGAGCCGTTATGTCTGCCAACCATGCTGCGTTTAACCTGATATTCCGATTTGTTGAAAACTATGTCAGCCCCATTGCCGGACGCATCTCCTCCCAGCGTCACGTGATGGCGATCCGCGACGGTTTTATCTCCGCGATGCCGTTTATGATTGTGGGCTCGTTCTTATTAGTGTTTGCTTACCCGCCGTTTTCGCCGGACACCACATGGGGCTTTGCCCGCGCCTGGCTGGATATGGCAAAACAGTTTGAAGGCCAGATCCTCACCCCCTTCGATATGACGATGGGCGTGATGTCCCTCTATATCTGTGCCGCTATCGCTTACAACCTGGGCAAGCATTATGTGAAAGCGTATCAGCTCGATCCCTTCATGTGCGCCATGCTGTCGCTGATGGCCTTTCTGCTGATCGCCGCGCCAAAAACCAAAGGCGCATTGCCGGTGGACAGCCTCGGCGGGACGGGGATCTTCACCGCCATTCTGGTGGCGATCTACTGCGTGGAGATGATGCGTTTTCTGAAGGCGCACAATATCGGTATTCGCCTGCCCGACCAGGTGCCGCCGATGATCAAGAACTCCTTCGACCTGCTGATCCCGGTGCTGGTGGTGGTGCTAACCCTCTATCCACTGAGCCTGCTTATTCAGTCGCAGTTTGGCATGCTGATCCCGCAGGCGATCATGGCCATCTTTAAACCGCTGGTGGCGGCGGCGGACTCGCTGCCGGCAATCCTGCTGGCGGTGCTGATTGGTCACCTGCTGTGGTTTGCGGGCATCCACGGGGCGGCGATTGTCTCCGGTATGCTGCAGATGTTCTGGCTCACCAACCTGGGGATGAACCAGACCGCGCTGGCGCAAAGCGCGCCGCTGCCACACATCTTTATGGAGGCGTTCTGGACCTTCTTCATTGTGATTGGCGGCTCCGGGGCCACGATGGGGCTGGTATTCTGCTATCTGCGTAGCCGTTCGGCGCACCTGCGTTCCATTGGACGGCTGAGCGTGGTGCCGAGTATTTTCAACATCAACGAACCGGTGATCTTCGGTACGCCTATCGTGATGAACCCGGTGTTCTTTATCCCGTTCCTGCTGGCGCCAATGGTCAACGCGGTGCTGGCGTGGGCGGCGATGAAGCTGGATCTGATTGGCCGCGTGATTTCGGTGGTTCCCTGGACCGCTCCTGCGCCGGTGGGGGCTGCCTGGGCGCTGGGCTGGGACTTCAGGGCGGCGATCCTGGTCCTGCTGTTAGCGATGGTCTCCGCCATCATCTACTACCCGTTCTTTAAGGTGTACGAGAAGCAGCTGCTGGCGCAGGAGGCCGAAGAGGCCCAGCGTGCAGAAGAAGAAAGTCAGCAGGTCGCGTAATAAAAGCAAAACGGCAACCCTTGGGTTGCCGTTTTCATCTATTGGACCTGACAAACTATTTCAGCGTGCAATCGCCGCACTGCTGAACGTCCGGCAGGCGATAGCGCTGACAGCAGGTACGACGCACCAGCAGGCCGTCGCGCGGGACGACGGTGCGATAAAGCGGGTTGTCACGCCCATCGGAGAGCTGGCGGGCAAAGAAAATCGCCTGACGCAGCGCGTCCACTTTCTCATCCCCCAGCAGGGGTTTCATTTCGGTCAGATACCAGTGAATTAAATAGCCGGTATTGCTCCAGATAAGTTTGCCGTTGATCTCACCCGTCGCTTCCAGGACGTCAACCACCGGGAGCAGCGCGCGTGTCACCAGCATTTCCATACGCTGCCGGGCCGAAAGGGAGGTTGCCTGGCTGTCTTCCTGAACGTCGATCCAGAAGCAGGCTGCGCGCCCGGTTTCGTGAAACTCAACGTGGAAATGTTCCGGGGAAATATCCAGCGCCACATCCTGGGTCAGCAGGGCCAGCATCATCGGTGGAACCATCAGCCCGATATACCACTGTGCCCACAGCGACAGCAGCGGCTTGTTTTCCCGCGCCATCGTGGGCTGGTTGCGGTAGATATGATCGGAGTAGGTCGCCAGCAAAGACTGCAGTTCGGCAGGACGCTGCCACTGCGCCAGCGTCATGGCGTGATGAGGATGGGGTTCATCCAGCTTGATGACATCCAGCAGATAGGCACGCGTCTGACCGATAGCCTCACGCATCGCGTCCGCAAGCCCTGAAGGCCCGGCCGACAGTGGCGTTTGCCAGATAATATTCTCAACAGCGTGTGCGGAACGTGTGGCCATAAGTTAGCTGGATAAAAATCTAAATGATAATGATTGCCAATCCTAACTATAGATAAATCCGTGCGCAAGGCTTTTTACACATTCAGGTTTAACGCTGACAAATGAGAAAATCTATCATATGATATTGGTTATCATTATCGGTTTGAGAGATGAATCATGTTGAGCAGAGCGTTGGGAAGTGGCTGGGGCGTGATACTGCCGGGAATGGTCATGGCCGGGCTGGCGTGTACCGATCTGTCGTTAGCGGTCTGGAAAGTGATTATCGCGTCGGGCTTGCTGATTTCATCCGCCATGATCTGGCATAAACAACTGCGGCATTTCGTGCTACTGCCATCATGTGTTGCGCTGATTGCGGGAATGTGGGTGCTGGTAATGAATCTGAACTAACGGGAGAAGAAGAGAGAAAATCAGGAGAGATAAGATAATTGGTGCGAGGGGGGGGACTCGAACCCCCACATCCTAAGGACACTAACACCTGAAGCTAGCGCGTCTACCAATTCCGCCACCTTCGCACAGTCATCTTATTTTTTGATATCGCCTCGTTGGTGCGAGGGGGGGGACTCGAACCCCCACATCCTAAGGACACTAACACCTGAAGCTAGCGCGTCTACCAATTCCGCCACCTTCGCCCAGTGTGAGCAATATCAATCATGGTTGTTGGTGCGAGGGGGGGGACTCGAACCCCCACATCCTAAGGACACTAACACCTGAAGCTAGCGCGTCTACCAATTCCGCCACCTTCGCATACCATCGATACAGTAAAAGTATCGTAACCACGGAGGCGCATTCTAGATGTTTTCAGCTTTTCGTCAACAGATAATTGTGCGGGAGATATTATTTGCTGCAAAAATGGCCTGAACGGGCGGCTCAGGCCAGCGGGAGACGTTACTTCTTCGCCTGGCGGGTCATGATGGCGCGGTAGATCTTAAAGCGGCCAGTTTGCGCCAGCACTTCGTGGAAGCCGAAGACTTCATCCAGCACTTTCGGGTACGGCAGGAAGGCGTTCGCCACGATTCGCAGTTCACCGCCGCTGTTCAGATGGCGTACCGCGGTACGAATCAAGGTCTGCGCGGCTTCGAGGCTGGTTTCCACACCGTCATGGAATGGCGGATTAGAGATAATCATATCGAAACGGCCGGTCACGTCGGAGAGGACGTTGGAGGCAAAAACTTCGCCTTCAATGTTGTTGGCCGCCAGGGTCGCGCGGCTGGCTTCGATGGCGGATGCACCCACATCGGTGAGGGTTAAACGCACTTTCGGCGAGTGGCTTGCCAGCACAGCGGAGAGCACGCCTGCGCCACAGCCGACATCCAGCACTTTGCCTTTGGTGTGCGGCGTAAAGGTGGAGAGCAGCAGCTGGCTGCCCACGTCCAGACCGTCGCGGCTGAAGACGCCCGGCAGGGTTTTGATGGTCAGGCCATCCAGCTGATATTCGCCCCAGTATTTTTCCGCGTCGAAGGTCGGTTTTTTGTCCAGGCGGCCATGGTAGAGGCCGCAGCGGCGGGCGCTGTCGACTTTGTTCAGCGTGACGTACTCCGCCAGCATCTGCTCAGCGCTGCGCACGCCGCTGCGGTTTTCACCGATCACGAAGATATCGCAACCCACCGGCAGGAGGGAGAGCAGGTTCATCAGCTGGAACTGGGCTTCGGGTTTGTTCTTCGGCCAGTAGTAGATCAGCGTATCGCAGTCGGCCACGTCGGCCTGTTCCGCCACCAGGCTGAAACGGGCGCGCTCGCCCATCTGACGGCTCAGGACCTGCCAGTGGTGATACTGCTGGGTGTGCGCACGGCTGTCGGCGCACTCGAAACGGGCAGGCAGGTCATCCTGCATATCTCCGGCAAACAGAATACGGCTTTGTTCGAAATCATCACTGTGACGCAGCAAGACTTCACTTGCCGGGGTAAATGCAGACATGAATTGTTCCTCAATAAACACAGGCGGGGATTATAGTAGGTAGATGGCGCAGATTCGACACATTTGGTATATTTGCGCGCCTGACAAACAGGAGTTTTTGCAATGGCATCCCGACGAGACAGGCAACTACAGCAACTGGGCATCACCCAGTGGGCGCTGCGCCGCCCGGCGGCATTGCAGGGCGAAATCGCCATCTCGCTACCGGCGCATATTCGTCTGGTGATGGTGGCGCAAAGCCTGCCCGCCCTGAGCGAGCCGGTGATCGCCGACGTACTTCGGGCGCTGAGGCTGGGTGCCGATCAGGTGCTACAACTGACGCCCGATCGCGTGGCCATGCTGCCCGAGGGCAGCCGCTGCAACAGCTGGCAGCTTGGCGTAAGAGAAGAGATTGCTCTGGAGGGGGCGAGTATGGCCTCTCCGGCGCTGGACGAACTTAACGTAAACCCGGCGGCACGTCGCGCGCTGTGGCAACAAATCTGCGAACATGAACACAATTTCTTCCCTCACGACGACTGATTTAGCGCAGGCTTTTGAGATTGAAAAACGCGCCCACGCCTTTCCGTGGAGTGAAAAAACCTTTGCCAGCAACCAGGGTGAGCGTTACCTGAACTATCGGCTGGATGTCGATAATCAGCTGGCGGCATTTGCCATCACGCAGGTCGTTCTGGATGAAGCGACGCTGTTTAACATCGCTGTGGATCCTGCTTTCCAGCGCCGTGGGCTGGGCAGAGAACTGCTGGAGCATTTAATTCGCGAGCTGGAAGCACGAGACGTGTTCACGCTGTGGTTGGAAGTACGGGCCTCGAACGTCGCCGCCATCGCACTCTATGAGAGCCTGGGCTTTAACGAGGCGACGATCCGCCGTAACTATTACCCCACCGCAGAAGGACGTGAAGACGCCATCATCATGGCTCTGCCGCTTGGATAACTAAAAAAGGTTGTAACAATGAACTGGGACTGGATTTTCTTTGACGCCGATGAAACGCTGTTTACCTTCGATTCGTACGGCGGCTTACAGCGGATGTTTCTCGACTACAGCGTGACCTTTACTGCTGAAGATTTCCAGGCTTACCAGACGGTGAATAAACCGTTGTGGGTGGATTACCAGAACGGCGCAATCACCGCGTTACAGCTGCAGCACCAGCGTTTTCAGGGGTGGTCGGAGCGCCTGAACGTTCCGCCAGGCGATCTGAACGACGCCTTCCTTAATGCAATGGCTGAAATCTGCGCCCCGCTGCCGGGCGCCGCGTCGCTGCTCGCCTCCCTGAAAGGCAAGGCGAAGCTCGGGATCATCACCAACGGCTTTACCGCGCTCCAGCAGATCCGCCTTGAGCGGACCGGTTTCCGTGACTACTTTGATTTATTAGTAATTTCAGAACAGGTGGGCGTGGCGAAACCGGCCCCGCAAATCTTTGATTATGCGCTGGCCCAGGCCGGAAACCCTGACCGGGCGAAAGTGCTGATGGTGGGGGACACGGCGGAGTCGGATATCCTTGGTGGAATGAACGCCGGGCTCTCCACCTGCTGGCTGAACGCGCACAACCGCACCCTGCCGGAGGGGATCACACCGACCTGGACCGTGACCTCCCTGAGCGAACTGGAGCAACTCCTGTGTAAACATTGATTGCCTGCCCCCCATTGATGGGTAAAATAGCCGCATTTTCGTATTCATGATGCGCGGCCCGCTGCCGCGCTTTTTAAAGAAGATTGAATTATGACGTTGTCTCCTTATCTGCAAGAGGTGGCGAAACGCCGTACTTTTGCCATTATCTCTCACCCGGATGCCGGTAAAACCACCATCACCGAAAAGGTGCTGCTGTTCGGACAGGCGATCCAGACCGCCGGTACGGTAAAAGGCCGTGGCTCCAGCCAGCATGCAAAATCGGACTGGATGGAGATGGAAAAGCAGCGTGGGATCTCGATTACCACCTCCGTAATGCAGTTCCCGTATCACGACTGCCTGGTGAACCTGCTGGACACCCCGGGGCACGAAGACTTCTCCGAAGATACTTACCGTACCCTGACGGCGGTGGACTGCTGTCTGATGGTGATCGATGCCGCAAAAGGCGTTGAGGATCGTACCCGTAAGCTGATGGAAGTTACCCGTCTGCGCGACACGCCGATCCTGACCTTCATGAACAAACTCGACCGTGACATCCGCGATCCGATGGAGGTGATGGATGAGGTGGAGCGTGAGCTGAAGATCGCCTGTGCGCCAATCACCTGGCCAATTGGCTGCGGTAAGCTGTTTAAAGGGGTTTACCATCTCTACAAAGACGAAACCTACCTCTACCAGAGCGGTAAAGGTCACACCATTCAGGAAGTGCGCGTCGTTAAAGGGTTGGATAACCCTGATCTGGACGCGGCTGTCGGCGAAGAGCTGGCAGAACAGCTGCGTGAAGAGCTGGAGCTGGTCAAAGGCGCTTCCCACGAATTTGATAAAGAGCTGTTCCTGAGCGGTGAAATCACGCCGGTCTTCTTTGGTACCGCGCTGGGTAACTTTGGCGTGGACCATATGCTGGACGGTCTGGTGGAGTGGGCGCCGCAGCCGATGCCGCGTAATACCGACTCCCGTGAAGTAGTTGCCAGCGAAGAGAAGTTCACCGGCTTCGTCTTTAAGATTCAGGCCAACATGGACCCGAAACACCGCGACCGCGTGGCGTTTATGCGTGTGGTATCCGGCAAATATGAAAAGGGCATGAAGCTGCGCCAGGTGCGTACCGGTAAAGATGTGGTGATCTCCGACGCGCTGACCTTTATGGCCGGTGACCGTTCCCATGTGGAAGAGGCGTATCCGGGCGACATCATTGGCCTGCATAACCACGGCACCATCCAGATTGGCGACACCTTTACTCAGGGTGAGATGATGAAGTTCACCGGTATTCCGAACTTCGCACCGGAGCTGTTCCGCCGTATCCGCCTGAAAGATCCGCTGAAGCAGAAACAGCTGCTGAAAGGGCTGGTTCAGCTGTCGGAAGAGGGGGCGGTGCAGGTATTCCGTCCTATCGCCAATAACGATCTGATTGTCGGCGCCGTGGGCGTGCTGCAGTTTGACGTGGTGGTTGCCCGTCTGAAGAGCGAGTACAACGTTGAAGCGATTTACGAATCGGTCAACGTGGCGACGGCGCGCTGGGTAGAGTGTTCTGATGTGAAGAAATTCGAAGAGTTCAAGCGTAAGAACGAAGTTCAGCTGGCGCTCGATGGCGGTGATAACCTCACCTATATCGCCCCAACCATGGTTAACCTGAACCTGGCGCACGAGCGTTATCCCGATATTCAGTTCCGCAAAACCCGCGAGCATTAATCCCTTCCCGGAGCACGGCAGCCGCCGTGCTCTGCTTAAATCCCTGCCTTATTAATCCCTTGCGGAATGTTCTTAATTCAACGGCTTTTGCTGCTTATTGCTCATTTTTTGCCCAATTCTGAAAGCGGACCTGTGAGAGTGATCTATATTTAACTCAGTGTTTAACACCGGGCGCAGATGAAAGTTTCATTCAATGCGTGTTGATAAGGTTCTCATCTCGCCCGAGTGTTGATTGGTAGTACTAAAGACTACTTGCACGTGATGTTTGACGCTCGAATTCGGAGCAAACCACAGGAATACATCGATGAATACTAAAAAACTGAAGATTTCGAAAACTCTGCTGGCGGTAATGATGGGTAGCGCTCTGGTATGCGGTTCTGCAATGGCAGAAACCACTGCAACCGACAAAGCGCAATCCACCGCGAACACCGCAGGGGAAAAAATCGATAACTCTATGAATAAAGTCGGTAACTTCATGGATGACAGCTCTATCACAGCAAAAGTAAAAGCTGCACTGGTAGATGCTGATGACATTAAAAGCACCGATATCTCTGTAGAAACCGATAAAAACGTCGTCACGCTGAGTGGCTTCGTTGAAAGCCAGGCGCAGGCTGAAAAAGCGGTCTCCGTGGCGAAAGGCATTGAGGGCGTAAAATCTGTCAGCGACAAACTGCATGTTCGCGACGGCAAGGAACAGTCTGCTAAAGGCTATGCCGGTGACGCTGCTACTACCAGCGAAATCAAAGCGAAACTGCTTGCCGATGACATCGTCCCTTCACGTAATGTGAAAGTGGAAACCACCGACGGCGTGGTACAGCTCAGCGGTGAAGTCGAGTCTAAGGCACAGAGCGACCGTGCTGAAAGTATCGCTAAAGCCATTGATGGCGTGAAAAGCGTTAAAAACGATCTGAAAGTGAAATAAAACTCCAAAATTCGTCCTTCTGGCTGAGGCCAGAAGGCGAGATAAGAATTACACATGTAGATATCGCCGTGAGCAACCTGAGCGCTCACCATGCGGTCGACATTAACTATGGTAAAGGAGAGTCATATGTTTCGTTGGGGCATCATTTTTCTGGTTATCGCGTTAATTGCCGCCGCTCTGGGTTTTGGTGGTCTGGCGGGTACCGCGGCGGGCGCGGCGAAAATTGTCTTCGTCGTCGGTATTATCCTGTTCCTGGTAAGCCTGTTCACCGGACGTCGTCGTCCATAGCTCAGGTAACCGTATGTTGATAAAAAGGCCCATGTTAAGCATGGGCCTTTTTCTTTGGCTGACCTTTTCGCATACATCCTGTTTGGGAAACCCGCCGGTGTAGGCTACTGTGTAGTGACATAACAAATAAAAAACAGGAAAGCAGAGGTGGGGCAGCGAATTCCGGTTACGCTCGGCAATATTGCGCCGTTAGCACTGAAACCCTTTCGGCCAGGCCAGATTGCGCTGGTTTGCGAAGGGGGTGGGCAGCGAGGGATCTTCACGGCTGGCGTGCTGGATGAGTTTATGCGCGCGCAATTTAATCCGTTCGATCTCTATTTTGGCACCTCCGCCGGGGCGCAGAACCTCTCGGCCTACGTCTGTAATCAGCCGGGCTACGCCCGCAAAGTGATCATGCGTTACACCACCTCCCGCGACTTCTTCGATCCGTTGCGCTTTGTGCGCGGGGGCAACCTTATCGATCTCGACTGGCTGCTGGATGCTACCGCAAGCAAAATGCCGCTGGCGATGGACAACGCCTCGCGCCTGTTCGATACCGGCAAAGCCTTCTGGATGTGCGCCTGCCGCGGAGATGACTACTCGGCGAGCTATTTTTCGCCGCAAAAAGAGACCTGGCTCGATATTCTTCGCGCCACCAGCGCCATCCCCGGCTTCTACCGGACGGGGGCGCTGCTGGATGGCATCAGCTATCTCGATGGCGGTGTCAGCGATGCGGTCCCGGTGCAGGAAGCGGCCCGGCGGGGGGCAAACACCATTGTGGTGATCCGCACCGTGCCCTCGCAGATGTACTATACGCCGCAGTGGTTTAAGCGGATGGAACGCTGGCTGGGTGAAAGCAGTCTGCAACCGATGCTCAATCTGGTGTCGCACCATGAGGCGAGCTATCACGCCATCCAGCAATTTATTGAAAAACCACCGGGTAAACTGAGGATCTTTGAAATCTATCCGCCAAAGCCGCTCAACAGCATGGCGCTGGGCAGCCGCGTACCGGCCCTGCGGGACGATTACAAAACCGGGCGTCTGTGCGGACGCTATTTCCTGGCGACGGTGGGCAAAATGCTGGCCGAGCGTCCACCGCTGCGCCGCCATCAGCGGATCATCGCCCCTGCTACGGTGGTGGTTCCCCCGGCAAGCGTGGCCAACGATGTTGTTGCCACACCGTTAATCGATGCCCCGCAGGCGAACGACACTCTGTTTGATAATGAGGATCTGGCGTGACTTACCGCTTTATTGATACCCATTGCCACTTTGATTTTTCACCCTTCACCGGCGATGAGCCCGCCAGCATCCAGCGTGCCGCCGGAGCGGGGGTTATGGCGATCGTGGTGCCGGCCATTGATGCGGCGAGCATCGATCGCGTGCTGGATCTCGGCGCGCGCTACCCGGCGCTCTATATGGCGCTGGGTCTGCATCCGATTGTGATCGAAAACCATC
This sequence comes from Leclercia sp. UBA5076, assembly GCF_002416465.1. NCBI lineage: Bacteria > Pseudomonadati > Pseudomonadota > Gammaproteobacteria > Enterobacterales > Enterobacteriaceae > Leclercia > Leclercia sp. UBA5076. The sequence continues at coordinate 237,853 of NZ_DIAO01000003.1, read as the reverse complement.
AGGATGCCGATCTGGAAAAGCTGGAGGCGGCGCTCGCGGCACGTCCGGAAAGGCTGGTGGCGGTGGGGGAGATCGGCCTCGATCTCTATCGCGAGGATCCTCACTTCGAGCGGCAGGAGGCGATCCTCGATGCGCAGCTGAAGCTGGCCAAACGCTACGATCTGCCGGTGATCCTCCACTCCCGGCGCACCCATGACAAGCTGGCGATGCACCTTAAGCGCCACAATCTGCCGCGTACCGGGGTGGTACACGGCTTTGCCGGCAGCCTGCAACAGGCGCAGCGCTTTGTGGCGCTGGGCTATAACATTGGCGTCGGCGGCACCATCACCTATCCCCGCGCCAACAAAACCCGTGAGGTGATGGCGCAACTCCCCCTTTCCGCACTGGTGCTGGAAACCGATGCCCCGGATATGCCGCTCAACGGTTTTCAGGGGCAGCCGAACCGCCCGGAGCAGGCGACAAGGGTCTTTACCACCCTGTGTGAACTGCGCCCGGAGCCCCCGGATGAGATCGCCCAGGCGCTGTTGGACAATACCCGCGCGCTGTTCGGCCTGTCGCTATAGATAGAGCGCCGGGCGGATCACGCTGATCTGCTCGCGCTCCAGCAGCTGCGCCAGGGGCTCAACATCCTCAGCCGTTGCGCTGCGCCAGTGCCGGGCTTCGCCATAGACGCCGTGCGCGTGAAAGGCGTTGATCCTGACGGGAACATCCCCCAACTGGCGAATAAATTTGATCAGTTCGCGACGGTGCGTCAGGTAATCACAGCGATCCGGGATCACCAGCAGGCGCAGCTCGCTCAACCGGCCGTGCGCTGCCAGCCAGCGGATGCTGTGCTTGATGAGGGGGTTTTCGCGTCCGGTCAGATAGCGGTGGTGTTCATTACCCCAGGCCTTGAGATCCACCATCGCGCCATCAAACACCGGGAGCAGTTTCTGCCAGCCGGTTTCGCTTAGCAGGCCGTTGCTGTCCACCAGGCAGGTCAGATGCAGTAGCTGCGGATCGGCTTTTAGCCTCGAAAACAGCGCCACCAGAAACGGCAGCTGGGTGGTGGCCTCCCCGCCGCTGACGGTAATGCCGGAGATAAACGGCGCGACCTTGCGGATCTGCGCCACCATCTCTTCCACACTATAGCGCTGCGCCATAGGCGTCGCCTGCTGCGGGCACATTTGCAGGCAGGTGTCGCACTGCTGGCAATGCGCCTCATCCCACCAGACGCGCCCGGCCTGAACGTTCAGCGCCTCATGCGGGCAGTGCGGCACGCAGGCGGCGCAGTCGTTGCAACGTCCTATTGTCCACGGGTTGTGGCAAGTTTTGCAGCGCAGGTTACACCCTTGCAGAAACAGGGCCAGGCGGCTGCCGGGCCCGTCGACGCAGGAGAACGGGATAACCTTACTGACTAAAGCGCATCTGTTGTTCATGGCTTATCACGCGCGGCTGGCGCTCCAGAATGCGGGTGTTGCGGGCGGCCTCTTCTCCCAGCCAGGTGGTGTTGGTGCGGGAACCTTCTGCGCGATATTTCTCCAGCTCGGACAGCCGCACCATATAGCCCGTCACGCGAACCAGATCGTTGCCCGACACGTTGGCACTGAATTCACGCATTCCGGCGCGGAAGGCACCCAGACAGAGTTCCACCACCGCCTGCGGATTGCGTTTCACGGTTTCATCCAGCGTCAGGATGTCGCTGATCCCGGCGTGATAGTGACGGTGATGCGGGGCCACCGCCAGCAGGTGGTTGATGGGATCGGGCTCGTCCCCATACGGCAGGCGCGCCCCCGGCGTGGTGCCCACATCGGAACTGATCCCCGACTGGGCATGCAGCATGGCGCGTTTTTTCCAGCCATGTTTAACCGGGGTCGCTTCCACGAACGCTGCCAGCTGTTCGCTGATGCGATATCCCAGCGCATTAGCCTGGTCATCCTGGCCGTAGCGCCCATTGATCCCGGCCTTCTCACACAGCACGTTCACCGCCTCAGCCAGGCCATACATACCGAACATCGGCACAAAGCTGTCGGGATCGATCAGCCCTTCTTTAACCAGGAAGCTATGCTCAAAGAAGCCGGAACGCTGGTACAGGAAGTCGCAGCGCGCATCGATAATGGCTATCTGCTGCTGGCAGTAGTGCGGCAGGGTGCAGGTAAAGAACGCCTCCACCGTCTCGCTCTGTTCGGCGATGGCTTTCAGGTTGAGGCGCACCAGGGTGCTGCCTCCGCCCGCCAGCGGCAGCGAGTTGTAACAGCTAACCACACCGTAGCCCTTTTTTGTGAAAATTTTATCATTCACCGGACCGTTGGCAATGTGCGGCTTGCTGCATTCGCAGATGTTCTTCGCCACCTCCAGCAGCAGGGAATCCGGGGTGATATCCGGATCATAAATAAAGGTAAGGTTGGGTGAAACCTGCTTAAGCTCTGCATCGGCACGTAAGATGGCGCGCGTGACTGGCCCCTCTGCCGGGCCGATATTGGCATGGACGAAGGCATCAGGCAGGGTGCGATCGAGGTAGCGCCAGAAACGTTTTATTCGAATATCGATTTCTTCTTGTGTTAGAATTTTAACATACGGCTGCAACAGCGTATCGAGATGGCCGAGAAAGACCGGCATGCCGGTGACGGAGGGAACATGGTGATAAAGGATGGTCAGCAGCGACAGCGCATCATCCAGATCCTGAGCGCCCTCCAGCTCCAGCCACGCCGAACCCTGTTTCAGGAACAGCGCATAGTCGGGCAACACGTAGCGCGGTTTGTAAGGCGCGTGGCCTTCAAACATATCGCAGATAAACCCCCCGGCCAGCGCCAGGCGCGCATCGTTATCCAGCGCGGGATAGGGCAGGTTGTTTTCCGCCTCCAGTGCCAGAAAATGGCGTTTTTGTTCGGGGCTTAACATCGGGCTTGTCACAATTTTCTGGCAACGTTGTTGCAGGGCGGCGGGTGTGGAGAGGGACATTGTCGCTTCCTTATTGTTCTGCATGGACAGAGGAAGAGTGTAAAAAGAGTCCCGCCGGCTGCCTTTGATCCTGCGCGGGTGCCTGACGCTTTAATCCGCAGTTGCAGCTTAATTATTTGAAGTTGATCGCATTACGGTAATGCAAATTTGTATGCATTTTTCATTAACTGTGATGAATGTCGAAGTGAGAATGCGGGTGAATGTTAGAATACTCACAGACCCGCAAGGTGAAATTTTACGGCTATACGCCCGGAGAATGTTATGACCGATTTAACCGCCAGCAGCCTGCGCGCACTGAAACTGATGGATCTGACCACCCTGAATGACGACGACACCAACGAAAAAGTGATCGCGCTGTGTCATCAGGCGAAAACCCCGGTGGGCACCACCGCGGCTGTCTGTATCTACCCGCGTTTCATTCCCATCGCGCGTAAGACCCTGAAAGAGCAGGGCACGCCGGAGGTGCGTATTGCCACGGTGACGAACTTCCCGCACGGCAACGACGACATCGAGATCGCGCTGGCCGAAACCCGCGCCGCCATTGCCTATGGCGCTGATGAAGTGGATGTGGTCTTCCCGTACCGCGCGCTGATCGCGGGTAACGAGCAGGTCGGTTTCGATCTGGTGAAAGCCTGTAAAGAGGCCTGCGCCGCGGCAAACGTACTGCTGAAAGTGATCATCGAAACCGGCGAACTGAAAGAAGAGGCGCTGATTCGCAAAGCGTCTGAAATCTCCATCAAAGCCGGGGCAGACTTCATTAAAACCTCCACCGGTAAAGTGCCGGTGAACGCCACTCCGGAAAGCGCACGCATCATGATGGAAGTGATCCGCGACATGGGCGTGGAAAAAACCGTGGGCTTCAAGCCGGCGGGCGGCGTGCGTACCGCAGAAGATGCGCAGCAGTTCCTGGCGATTGCCGATGAGCTGTTCGGTGCCGACTGGGCCGATGCCCGTCACTACCGTTTTGGCGCATCCAGCCTGCTGGCGAGCCTGCTGAAAGCGCTGGGTCACGGCGACGGTAAGAGCGCAAGCAGCTACTAATAGCATTACTCGTTGTAAGCCGGATAAGGCGTAGCCGCCCTCCGGCGTTATTCCGCTTCGCCGGGTGGCGCTACGCTTACCCGGCCTACGGTTAGCCTTCGACTCACTTCCTCAGGGGGTTATTTTGTTTCTCGCACAAGAAATTATTCGTAAAAAACGTGATGGTCATGCTTTAAGCGACGAAGAGATCCGTTTCTTTATCAACGGCATTCGCGACAATACCATCTCTGAAGGGCAGATTGCCGCCCTGGCGATGACCATTTTCTTCCACGATATGGCGATGCCGGAGCGCGTGTCGCTGACCATGGCAATGCGGGATTCAGGAACCGTTCTGGACTGGAAAGGCCTTAACCTTAATGGCCCAATCGTGGACAAACACTCCACCGGCGGCGTGGGTGATGTCACCTCGCTGATGCTGGGGCCAATGGTCGCTGCCTGCGGCGGCTACATTCCTATGATTTCCGGGCGCGGCCTCGGTCATACCGGCGGCACGCTCGACAAACTGGAAGCCATTCCGGGCTTCGATATCTTCCCGGATGACAATCGCTTCCGCGACATTATTAAAGATGTGGGTGTGGCGATTATCGGCCAGACCAGCTCCCTTGCCCCGGCGGATAAGCGTTTTTACGCCACGCGTGACATTACCGCGACCGTCGATTCCATCCCGCTGATCACCGCCTCGATCCTCGCCAAGAAGCTGGCCGAAGGGCTGGATGCGCTGGTGATGGACGTCAAAGTGGGCAGCGGCGCCTTTATGCCGACTTACGAACTCTCTGCCCAGCTTGCGGAAGCGATTGTTGGCGTGGCTAACGGCGCTGGGGTGCGCACCACCGCGCTGCTTACCGATATGAACCAGGTGCTCGCCTCCAGCGCGGGTAACGCGGTCGAAGTCCGCGAAGCGGTGCAGTTCCTCACCGGTGAGTACCGTAACCCGCGTCTGTTTGACGTCACCATGGCGCTGTGCGTCGAGATGTTGATCTCCGGTAAGCTGGCGAAAGATGACGCCGACGCCCGCGCGAAGTTGCAGGCGGTGCTGGACAACGGCAAAGCGGCGGAGATCTTTGGCCGCATGGTGGCGGCGCAAAAAGGCCCGACCGACTTCGTGGAAAACTACGCCAAATACCTGCCTACCGCGATGCTCAGCAAAGCGGTCTATGCGGATACCGAAGGCTTTGTCTCGGCAATGGATACCCGCGCGCTGGGGATGGCGGTGGTGTCGATGGGCGGCGGTCGTCGTCAGGCTTCCGACAGCATTGATTACAGCGTCGGCTTCACCGATATGGCCCGTCTGGGCGACAGCGTTGACGGTCAACGTCCACTGGCGGTGATCCATGCGAAGGATGAAAACAGCTGGCAGGAGGCGGCGAAAGCGGTGAAAGCGGCCATTACCCTGGCAGATAATGCCCCAGAAAGCTCGCCTTCGGTCTATCGTCGTATTACCGAATAGCGGTATACTGATCTGATCGCTTTTTTATGAAGCACTGAGTACGGAGAACATATGAAACGTGCATTTATTATGGTGCTGGACTCTTTCGGCATCGGCGCTACAGAAGATGCAGATCGCTTTGGTGACACAGGTGCAGACACCATGGGTCACATTGCTGAAGCCTGTGCAAAAGGCGAAGCGAACAACGGTCGTCAGGGCCCTCTGAATCTGCCAAACCTGACCCGCCTGGGTCTGGTTAAGGCCCACGAAGGTTCTACCGGCAACGTTGCTGCCGGTATGGACGCTAACGTGGAAGTGGTGGGCGCGTACGCCTGGGCGCACGAGCTCTCTTCCGGGAAAGACACCCCGTCAGGTCACTGGGAAATCGCCGGTGTGCCGGTTCTGTTTGACTGGGGCTATTTCTCCGATCACGAAAACAGCTTCCCGCAGGAGCTGCTCGATAAGCTGGTTGAGCGTGCGAACCTGCCGGGTTACCTCGGCAACTGCCACTCTTCCGGTACCGTCATTCTGGATCAGCTCGGCGAAGAGCACATGAAAACCGGGAAGCCGATTTTCTACACCTCCGCTGACTCCGTGTTCCAGATTGCCTGCCACGAAGAGACCTTTGGTCTGGATCGCCTGTACGAGCTGTGCGAAATCGCCCGTGAAGAGCTGACCGAAGGCGGCTACAACATTGGCCGCGTGATCGCGCGTCCGTTTGTGGGTGACAAGCCGGGCAACTTCCAGCGTACCGGTAACCGTCACGACCTGGCCGTTGAACCGCCAGCGCCGACCGTGCTGCAGAAACTGGTTGATGAGAAAGGAGGCCAGGTGGTCTCTGTCGGTAAGATCGCCGATATCTACGCCAACTGCGGCATCACTAAAAAAGTGAAAGCCACCGGTCTGGATGCGCTGTTCGACGCCACCGTCAAAGAGATGAAAGAGGCGGGTGATAACACCATCGTCTTTACCAACTTCGTGGACTTCGACTCCTCCTGGGGCCACCGTCGCGACGTTGCGGGTTATGCTGCCGGTCTGGAGCTGTTCGACCGCCGTCTGCCGGAGCTGATGGAGCTGGTGGGTGAAGATGACATTCTGATCCTGACCGCCGACCACGGCTGCGACCCAACCTGGACCGGTACCGACCACACCCGCGAGCACATTCCGGTGCTGGTCTACGGTCCGAAAGTGAAACCAGGCTCTCTGGGCCATCGTGAAACTTTCGCGGATATCGGCCAGACGATTGCAAAATACTTTGGTACGTCTGACATGGAATATGGCAAAGCCATGTTCTGATGACGCTGCCCGGCGGCGCGTGGCTTGCCGGGCCTACGTTTTTTGTAGGCCGGGTAAGGCGCAGCCGCCGCCCGGCAAAACAACATACTAATAAGGGAACTGAAGATGGCAACTCCTCACATTAATGCAGAGATGGGTGATTTCGCTGACGTCGTATTGATGCCGGGCGACCCGCTGCGCGCGAAGCACATCGCCGAAACCTTCCTCGAAGATGTGCGTGAAGTGAACAACGTTCGCGGCATGCTGGGCTTCACCGGTACCTACAAAGGCCGCAAAATTTCCGTTATGGGTCACGGCATGGGTATCCCATCCTGCTCCATCTACACCAAAGAGCTGATCACCGATTTCGGCGTGAAGAAAATCATCCGCGTCGGCTCCTGCGGCGCCGTGCGTATGGACGTTAAGCTGCGTGACATCGTGATCGGCATGGGCGCCTGCACCGACTCCAAAGTTAACCGCATGCGTTTCAAAGACCATGACTTCGCGGCGATTGCCGACTTTGATATGGTGCGTAACGCCGTTGACGCCGCCAAAGCGCTGGGCGTGGACGCGCGCGTGGGTAACATCTTCTCTGCGGACCTCTTCTACGCGCCAGACGGCGGCGAGATGTTCGACGTGATGGAGAAATATGGCATCCTGGGCGTGGAGATGGAAGCGGCGGGTATCTACGGTGTGGCGGCTGAGTTCGGTGCGAAAGCCCTGACCATCTGCACCGTGTCTGACCACATCCGTACTCACGAGCAGACCACTGCCGCTGAGCGTCAGACCACCTTCAACGACATGATCAAGATCGCGCTGGAATCCGTCCTGCTGGGCGATAAAGAGTAAGATCTGTTCTGCCGGGTGGCGGCTTCGCCTTACCCGGCCTACGGTTACAGGCCCGCGCAAGCGGGCATTTTTGTTAGCGTACCGCCCGCGCAATCCAGGCTGACAACTCCCGCAGCTCTTTTTCCTGTTCCGGGAAATCGCCGATCAGGGCATCGCACTCTTGTTGCAGCCTATCCGCACGGTACAAACAGCCCTGCAGACGCGCCGCCAGCGCCTCTAACGGCGCCGGGTTCAGGCTGTCGGTAAAGACCTGGGTACGCGAGATATGGCCCTTCTCGACGTCGAAGTGCAGCTCCACGCCGCCCCACGTAAAGCGCTCATCCAGCAGGTGCGAGAAGGCCGGCGCCTGACCGAAGTTCCACTCCCAGCTGCTCTGGCGGGCAAAGGTTTCGGCAAAGTTCGGCAGATCCGGCGTCTTGTCAGGTGAAATGACTTCGGCTTCAACCCGCTCGCCGTAATGGGCAAAAAACGCCTCGCGGATAGCATCGCAGATCCGCTCATGGGTGATGCCCGGCAGCAGATCCACCAGATTGGCAACCCGTCCGCGTACCGAGGTAATGCCCTTGGCCTGCAACTTTTTCTGGTCGGGATTGAGGTAGTTCGCCAGGCGGCTGAGATCGGCATTTAATAACAGGGTGCCGTGATGGAAACCCCGGTCCATCGTTTCGCGATAGGCCGAGCCGGAGACTTTCCGGTCACCTTCATCTGTTTTTACCACCAGGTCGTTGCGCCCGGAGGCTTCCGCCGTGGCCCCCAGCGCCTGCAACGCGTTCAGTACGATGCTGGTGGAGATGGTTTTGTCGTACTCCGGCTTTCCGGCCATAAAGGTAAAGCAGGTGTTGCCGAGGTCGTGGAATACCGCGCCGCCGCCGCTGCTGCGACGGGCCAGGCGCACATTGTCCTCTTCCATGCGCCGCGTGTTGCACTCTTTCCACGGGTTTTGCGCCCGGCCAATGACCACCGTGTCGGCGTTGCGCCACAGGAACAGCACCCGCTGCGTGGCGGGCATCTGGCGGAAGATGCACTCTTCTACCGCAAGGTTAAACCAGGGATCGTATGAATCTGAGATAAGCAGACGCAATGTAGACATGCAGATTTCCTTTCCTGAAACGGTTATCGACTCAATCACTCGCTTTTCTTTTCGCTCTCTTCCTCTTCAGGCACCGATTTACTGGCGGTGAGCAGGAATGGCGACTGCTGCCAGCGGGTGCGTTTGCCCTGCAGCAGCGTGCGGGTCAGCACCACGCCGATCGCCAGCGACAACAGCAGCATCAGGCGCAGAATATTGGTGGTGTTATCCACCTGCTTGGCCTCGGTGGCCAAAGTATGGGTGTCGAGCGTCAGACGCAGATAGCCGAGCGGGCCGTTTTTACCCTGAATCGGCTCCACCAGCTGCTGGTTAAAGTAGCCGCCCGCTTTTTTACCATCCAGCGCCAGCCTGTCGCGCACGTCGACATGCTCGCCGGAGCGGGCAATCAGGGCTCCTTCTTCATCGTAAACGCTGGCATCCAGGATGCGGCTCTCTTCCGTCAGAAGATGCAGCACCTGGGTGATGCGCTTTTCATCCGGCGTTTCGGTGCGCATCAGCGGGGCGATGTTGAGCGACACCTGACGCGCAAGGGTGTGCGCCAGCTCTTCAAGCTGCGGATTACGCTGCCGTTGATGATTCTGGCTGAACCACGATGCGCCCTGCATCAGCGCCACTAACAGGGCGAGACAGGAGAGGACAATCACGGCACGATGAAGCCGGAATTTCAGTTTTGCACGAGCCATATTCCACCTGCTGAAAATTTTCGGGGTTAATGTTGCCAGAAGTGATGGTTACAAGGTAGCCTCATGCGTTATTTTCCCTCCCCTGGATGATTCCCGGCGCGAACGATTTTACAGGAGCTTTAATGCCAAACATTACCTGGTGCGACCTGCCCAATGATGTCTCTCTCTGGCCAGGATTGCCGCTCTCATTAAGTGGTGATGAGGTAATGCCACTGGATTACCATGCTGGTCGTAGCGGCTGGCTGCTGTATGGACGCGGCCTGGATAAACAGCAGTTAACGACGTATCAGCGCAAGCTGGGCGCGGCAATGGTGATCGTGGCGGCCTGGTGTGTGGAAGATTATCAGGTGATCCGTCTGGCCGGTTCCCTGACCCAGCGTGCCACCCGTCTGGCGCATGATGCGGGTCTCGATGTCGCGCCGTTGGGTAAAATCCCACATCTGAAAACGCCGGGCTTGCTGGTGATGGACATGGATTCAACCGCCATCCAGATCGAGTGCATCGACGAAATTGCTAAACTGGCGGGTACTGGCGAGATGGTGGCCGAAGTGACCGAACGGGCCATGCGCGGCGAACTGGACTTCACCGCCAGCCTGAAACAGCGCGTGGCGACCCTGAAAGATGCCGACGCAAATATCCTGATGCAGGTCCGGGAAAAGCTCCCCCTGATGCCGGGGCTGGTGCAGCTGGTGCTGAAGCTGGAAACCCTGGGCTGGAAAGTGGCCATCGCCTCCGGCGGGTTCACCTTCTTTGCCGAGTATCTGCGTGACAAGCTGCGCCTGGACGCGGTGGTCGCCAACGAGCTTGAGATCCGCGACGGCAAACTGACCGGAAACGTGGTTGGCGATATCGTTGATGCCCAGTTCAAGGCCAACACCCTGACGCGTCTGGCGGAAAAATATGAGATCCCGGTTGCCCAGACGGTGGCCATTGGCGACGGCGCGAACGATCTGCCGATGATTAAAGTGGCCGGGCTTGGCATCGCCTACCATGCCAAACCGACCGTGAACGAAAAGACGGAAGTCACTATCCGTCATGCTGACCTGATGGGGGTGTTCTGCATTCTCTCTGGCAGCGTAAACCAGAAATAAAGAGGTAAAACGTGGCGAAAGCTCCAAAACGCGCATTTGTCTGTAATGAATGCGGTGCGGATTATCCGCGCTGGCAGGGGCAGTGCAGCGCCTGTCATGCCTGGAACACCATCACCGAAGTGCGCGGAGTTGCCGCTTCACCCACCGTTGCCCGTAACGAGCGTCTGAGCGGTTATGCGGGCAACGCAGGCGTATCGAAAGTCCAGAAGCTCTCCGACATCAGCCTTGAAGCCCTGCCGCGCTTCTCAACCGGTTTTAAAGAGTTTGACCGGGTGCTGGGCGGCGGCGTGGTGCCGGGCAGCGCCATTTTGATTGGCGGGAATCCGGGTGCCGGGAAATCGACCCTGCTGCTGCAAACCCTCTGCAAGCTCGCGGCGCAGATGAAAACACTCTACGTCACCGGGGAGGAGTCGCTGCAGCAGGTGGCGATGCGTGCCCACCGGCTGGGGCTGCCCACCAGCGAGCTGAATATGCTCTCCGAAACCAGCATCGAGCAGATCTGCATGATTGCTGAAGAAGAGCAGCCGAAGCTGATGGTGATCGACTCCATTCAGGTGATGCACATGGCAGACATCCAGTCGTCGCCGGGGAGCGTCGCCCAGGTGCGCGAAACTGCCGCCTATCTGACGCGCTTTGCGAAAACGCGTGGCGTGGCGATCATCATGGTCGGCCACGTCACTAAAGATGGCGCCCTGGCGGGGCCGAAAGTGCTTGAGCACTGTATCGACTGCTCCGTGATGCTGGATGGCGATGCCGATACCCGTTTCCGTACCCTGCGCAGCCATAAGAACCGCTTTGGCGCGGTGAATGAGCTGGGCGTCTTTGCCATGACCGAGCAGGGGCTGCGTGAAGTGAGCAACCCGTCCGCCATCTTCCTGAGCCGCGGCGACGAAGTCACCTCCGGCAGTTCAGTAATGGTGGTCTGGGAAGGGACGCGCCCGCTGTTGGTGGAGATCCAGGCCCTGGTCGATCACTCGATGATGGGCAATCCCCGTCGCGTGGCGGTGGGACTGGAGCAAAACCGTCTGGCAATTTTGCTGGCGGTGCTGCACCGTCACGGCGGCCTGCAGATGGCGGATCAGGATGTGTTTGTCAACGTGGTCGGCGGCGTGAAGGTCACCGAAACCAGTGCCGACCTGGCGCTGCTGCTGGCGATGGTCTCCAGCCTGCGCGACCGTCCGTTGCCGCAGGATCTGGTGGTCTTTGGCGAGGTCGGTCTGGCCGGCGAAATCCGCCCGGTACCGAGTGGTCAGGAGCGCATTTCCGAGGCGGCAAAACATGGCTTCCGCCGGGCGATTGTGCCTGCCGCCAACGTGCCGAAAAAAGTGCCGGAAGGGATGAAGGTCTTTGGGGTTAAAAAACTTGCTGATGCGTTAAATGTCTTTGACGACTTATAATTACCTGGTCGATGTTGCAGGAGGCACCGTAATTTATGTCGTCGTTTGACTATATTAAGACCGCGATCCGCCAGAAAGGCTGCACCTTGCAGCAGGTGGCGGAAGCCAGCGGTATGACCAAGGGCTATTTAAGCCAGCTGCTGAATGCCAAAATCAAAAGCCCCAGCGCGCAGAAGCTGGAAGCGCTGCACCGCTTTCTGGGGCTTGAGTTTCCACGTATGCAGAAGAACATCGGCGTGGTGTTCGGCAAGTTTTATCCGCTGCATACCGGGCATATCTACCTCATCCAGCGCGCCTGTAGCCAGGTGGACGAGCTGCACATCATCATGGGCTACGACGACAAGCGCGACCGCGAGCTGTTTGAAGCGAGCGCCATGTCCCAGCAGCCCACCGTCCCGGACCGCCTGCGCTGGCTGCTTCAGACCTTCAAGTACCAGAAAAACATCCGCATACATGCCTTTAACGAAGAGGGGATGGAGCCCTATCCCCACGGCTGGGATGTCTGGAGCAACGGTATAAAAGCCTTTATGGAAGAGAAAGGGATCCAGCCAAACTGGATCTACACCTCTGAAGAGTCTGACGCTTCGCAATATCCCGAACATCTGGGCACCGAAACGGTGCTGATCGACCCTAAACGCACCTTTATGAATATCAGTGGCGCCCAGATCCGCGAAAACCCGTTCCGCTACTGGGAATACATCCCGACGGAAGTGAAGCCGTTCTTCGTGCGCACCGTGGCGATCCTCGGCGGTGAGTCCAGCGGTAAGTCCACGCTGGTCAACAAGCTGGCGAACATCTTCAACACCACCAGCGCCTGGGAGTATGGCCGGGATTACGTCTTCTCGCACCTCGGCGGCGACGAGATGGCGCTGCAATATTCCGACTACGACAAAATTGCGCTGGGGCACGCCCAGTACATTGATTTTGCGGTGAAATACGCCAATAAAGTGGCGTTTGTCGATACCGATTTCGTCACTACCCAGGCGTTCTGTAAAAAATATGAAGGGCGCGAGCACCCGTTTGTGCAGGCGCTGATCGACGAGTACCGCTTCGACTTAGTGATCCTGCTGGAGAACAACACCCCCTGGGTGGCGGACGGGATGCGCAGCCTGGGCAGCTCGGTGGACAGGAGAGAGTTCCAGACCATGCTGGTGGAGATGCTTGAAGCGAACAATATCGACTTTGTGCATGTGGAAGAGGCGGACTATGACAACCGATTCCTGCGCTGCGTGGAGCTGGTGAAAGAGATGATGGGCGAGAAGGGGTAAGCCCTCTGCCGCTCTGCTTGCCGGGCCGACAAAACCGTAGGCCGGGTAAGGCGAAGCCGCCACCCGGCACACATAAAAACGGCAACCCGTGGGTTGCCGTTTTGCCTTTACTTGGCGATACGCTTGTACTTGATACGCTTCGGCTCCAGCGCATCAGCGCCCAGCGTGCGTTTCTTGTACTCTTCGTATTCGGTGAAGTTACCTTCGAAGAACTCCACTTTACCCTCATCCTGGTAATCCAGAATGTGGGTTGCGATACGGTCGAGGAACCAACGGTCGTGGGAGATCACCATGGCGCAGCCCGGGAACTCCAGCAGGGCGTTTTCCAGCGCGCGCAGGGTTTCGATGTCGAGGTCGTTGGTCGGTTCATCGAGCAGCAGCATGTTACCGCCAACCTGCAGCAGTTTTGCCAGATGCAGACGACCACGCTCACCGCCGGACAGCTCGCCCACGCGTTTACCCTGATCAACCCCTTTAAAGTTAAAGCGGCCCACATAGGCGCGGCTTGGCATTTCGGTGTTGCCGATACGCATGATATCCAGGCCGCCGGAAACTTCTTCCCAGACGGTTTTGCTGTTATCCATTGCGTCGCGGAACTGATCCACGGAGGCCAGCTTCACGGTTTCGCCGAGGGTGATGGTGCCGCTGTCAGGCTGTTCCTGACCGGACATCATGCGGAACAGGGTCGATTTACCCGCGCCGTTCGGACCGATGATGCCGACGATCGCGCCTTTCGGTACCGAGAAGCTCAGATCGTCGATCAGCACGCGGTCGCCGTAGGATTTACGCAGGTTGCTGACTTCAACCACTTTGTCACCCAGACGGGCTCCAGGTGGAATAAACAGTTCGTTGGTTTCGTTACGTTTCTGGTATTCGGTGTTGTTCAGCTCTTCGAAGCGCGCCAGACGGGCTTTGCCCTTAGACTGACGGCCTTTAGTGCCCTGACGAACCCACTCCAGCTCTTTCTCAATGGATTTGCGACGGGCCGCTTCCTGAGAAGCTTCCTGCGCCAGACGCTGATCTTTCTGCTCCAGCCAGGAGGAGTAGTTACCTTCCCACGGAATACCTTCCCCGCGGTCCAGCTCCAGGATCCAGCCGGCAACGTTATCAAGGAAGTAACGGTCGTGGGTGATCGCCACAACGGTGCCTTCGAAGTCGTGCAGGAAGCGTTCCAGCCACGCCACAGATTCCGCATCCAGGTGGTTGGTGGGTTCGTCGAGCAGCAGCATGTCTGGCTTTTCCAGCAGCAGACGGCACAGCGCGACGCGGCGGCGCTCACCACCGGAGAGGTTGGCGATTTTTGCATCCCAGTCTGGCAGGCGCAGGGCATCGGCCGCACGCTCCAGCTGCACGTTCAGGTTATGACCGTCGTGTGCCTGGATGATCTCTTCATATTTACCCTGCTGGGCCGCGAGCTTATCGAAGTCTGCATCCGGCTCTGCGTACTTCGCGTATACCTCGTCCAGACCTTTCAGCGCGTTAACCACTTCGGAAACGGCTTCTTCAACAGATTCACGAACGGTGTGCTCCGGGTTCAGCTGCGGTTCCTGGGGCAGGTAACCGATTTTGAGGCCAGGCTGCGGACGGGCTTCACCTTCGATCTCTGTATCGATGCCCGCCATGATGCGCAGCAAGGTGGACTTACCGGCACCGTTGAGACCCAGCACACCAATTTTTGCGCCCGGGAAGAAGCTCAGCGAGATATTTTTAAGAATATGACGTTTCGGCGGTACCACTTTGCCGACACGATGCATGGTATAAACGAATTGAGCCACGTTGGACTTCGCCTCTTTTATCGTGATGAGAATAGTGGCGAAGTGTAGCCTTTTTCCCCGCCTAATCCCAGCCATCGACGGCAGGAGTGTTAAAACGCGCAAGAAAGGTAAAAATGTGTCGGTAACGTGGCGCGTTGCGGGATGCCTGGTTAGCATAAGTTAATTACGTTTTTGCGCGGCACGATGCTGCATTTAATGACGATTAACAGAGGATGAGCGTGTGGTAAAAGCCAAACAAGTGGGCTGGCGACTGTTGGCTGCCAGCGTCTGCGTGCTGACCATCAGCAGCGCGGCGCGAGCCGATTCACTGGATGAACAACGTAACCGCTATGCCCAGATCAAACAGGCATGGGATCAGCGACAGATGGAGACGGTGCAGGCCCTGATGCCGACGCTGAAAGATTACCCGCTGTACCCCTATCTGGAATACCGCCAGCTCACCGACGATCTGATGAACCAGCCGACGATCACCGTCCAAAACTTTATCCAGGCCAACCCGACGCTGCCTCCGGCGCGTACCCTACAGTCGCACTTTGTCAACGAGCTGGCCCGCCGTGAAGACTGGCGCGGCCTGCTGGCCTTTAGCCCTGAAAAACCCGGTACCACCGAAGCGCAGTGTAACTACTACTACGCGAAGTGGGCGACAGGCCAGCAGGAAGAGGCCTGGAACGGCGCCAAAGCGCTATGGCTCACCGGTAAAAGCCAGCCCAACGCCTGCGACTCGCTGTTCGGCGCCTGGCGCGCCTCCGGCAAGCAGGATCCTTTAGCGTATCTGGAGCGCATCCGTCTGGCGATGAAAGCGGGCAACACCCGTCTGGTGACCGCGCTCGCCGGACAGATGCCGCCGGAGTATCAGACCATCTCCAGCGCGCTGATCCAGCTGGCGAACGATCCGAAGACGGTGATGGACTTTGCCCGCACCACGGGCGCCACCGATTTTACCCGCCAGATGGCGGCAGTGGCGTTCACCAGCGTGGCGCGGGACGACGTGGAAAACGCCCGGCTGATGATCCCATCCCTTGCCCAGGCGCAGCAGCTCAATGAGGATCAGACCCAGGAGCTGCGCGATATCGTGGCGTGGCGACTGCTGGGCAGCGATGTCACCGATGAACAGGCGCGCTGGCGCGATGACGCCATCATGCGTTCGCAGTCCACCTCGCTGGTGGAGCGCCGCGTGCGCATGGCGTTGGGGAATGGCGATCGCCGCGGCCTGAACACCTGGCTGGCGCGCTTGCCGATGGAGGCGAAAGAGAAGGATGAATGGCGCTACTGGCAGGCGGATCTTCTGCTGGAGCGGGGGCGTGAGGAGGAGGCGAAATCCATTCTGCACAGCCTGATGCAGCAGCGCGGTTTCTATCCGATGGTCGCGGCCCAGCGGCTCGGCGAGGAGTACACCTTAAAGATTGATAAAGCGCCGTCCGGCGTCAACGCGGCTCTGGTAAATGGGCCGGAGATGGCGCGGGTGCGCGAGCTGATGTACTGGAATCTGGACAACACCGCCCGCAGCGAATGGGCGAACCTGGTGACCAGCCGCACGGTAGAGGAAAAAGCGCAGCTGGCGCGCTATGCCTTTGATAATCACTGGTGGGATCTCAGCGTCCAGGCGACGATCGCCGGTAAGCTGTGGGATCATCTCGAGGAGCGTTTCCCGCTGGCCTATAAGGATCTGTTCGAACGCTATACCCGCGGCAAAACTATCCCGCAGAGCTATGCGATGGCGATTGCCCGTCAGGAGAGCGCCTGGAACCCGAAAGTGCGCTCGCCGGTGGGGGCCAGCGGTCTGATGCAGGTGATGCCCGCCACCGCCGCCCATACGGTGAAGAAGTTTAGTATCCCGGGTTACACCAGCCCGTCGCAGCTGCTGGATCCGGAGACCAATATCAATATTGGCACCACCTATCTGCAGAGCGTCTACGACCAGTTCGGCGATAACCGTATCTTCGCCTCGGCGGCCTATAACGCCGGTCCGGGCCGCGTGCGCACCTGGCTTGGCAACAGTGCCGGCCGCATTGACGCGGTGGCGTTTGTCGAGAGCATTCCGTTCTCAGAAACCCGCGGCTATGTGAAGAACGTCCTGGCGTATGATGCTTACTATCGCTACTTCATGGGAGAGAAAGATACCCTGATGAGCGACAGTGAGTGGCAGCGACGTTACTGATCGGTGGGGTTATGTTATGCTTGTACTCGTTTAAGAGTACGAAAGGCGGCATAACATGACCCAGCATTCCCCTTATTCATCGGCGATGGCCGAGCAACGTCATCAGGAGTGGCTTCGTTTTGTGGAGCTGCTTCGTCAGTCTTATGAACAGGATCTGCATCTGCCGCTGCTGCAGCTGATGCTGACCCCCGACGAGCGCGAGGCGCTGGGCACCCGGGTGCGAATCATCGAGGAGCTGCTGCGCGGTGAGATGAGCCAGCGCGAGCTGAAAAGCGAGCTGGGGGCGGGGATCGCCACCATCACCCGCGGATCGAACAGCCTGAAATCGGCGCCGGTTGAATTGCGCCAGTGGCTGGAGCAGGTGCTGCTGAAAAACGCCTGATGGCGCTGCGCTTATCAGGCCTACACAAGACGTATGTACCGTAGGCCGGATAAGGCGTAATTACCTGTATATCGCGTTATGAAACGGACTTAACGCCAGGATCACCGCCTGGTGGTAAACACTTGAGCGCGTCAGCGCCCCGGCGGTAAAGACCCCAATCGCCCCCTCTTTGCGCCCAATCTCATCAATGCCGGTGTATTTCGACATCACCGGCCCAAGGGCTTCCCCTTCGCGCACTTTATCCAGAATCACCTCCGGGAGCGGCAGGGTGGCGGAGCGGGCTTCGCCGCGCTGTTCAGCGCTCTCGATCACCACCCAACTGAAGGTGCTCCCTTCGTCGATCCCGGCTTCAATGGCGACCCAAAAGTCAGCCTGTGGACGTGCAAGCCGGGCATTCGCCACGCGGTTACGTGCGCCAGCGCGGGTTTCTTCGCTGCCGATTGGCTGTTCCGGGACGCCGCTCTCGACGTTGAGGGATTCAATATGGCAGGATCCTTCGCCGAAGATCTCGTCAAATGCCCTTAGAATTGCCTGAATTTTGGCAGGATTAGTGGTAGCAGAGACAACCTGGTGCATAATTAAGCCTAACTCTAAAAATATCATCGCAGTATAACGGAAAAAAAGCATGTTACAGGTATACCTTGTTCGCCACGGTGAAACGCAGTGGAACGCCGAGCGACGTATTCAAGGCCAGTCAGACAGTCCACTCACTGCCAAAGGTGAGGAACAGGCCCGGCAGGTTGGCGAACGTGCCAAAACATTGGGCATCACCCACATCATCGCCAGCGATTTAGGTCGCACGCGACGCACAGCGGAGATTATCGCGCAGGCCTGCGGCTGCGATGTCACCGTGGATGCCCGCCTGCGTGAGCTGGATATGGGCGTGCTGGAACAGCGTCTTATCGATACCCTGACGGAAGAAGAAGAGTCCTGGCGTCGTACGTTGGTCAACGGCAGCGAAGATGGCCGAATTCCACAAGGCGAATCCATGCTGGAGCTGAGCGAGCGGATGCATGCGGCGCTGGCAGCCTGCCTGGATCTTCCCGAGGGCAGTCGGCCATTGCTGGTGAGTCACGGGATGGCGTTGGGTTGTCTGGTCAGCACCATCCTTGGGCTTCCGGCCTGGGCTGAGCGCCGCCTGCGTCTGCGTAACTGCTCGCTTTCCCGCATCGACTATCAGCAAAGTCCGTGGCTGGCTTCAGGCTGGATTGTGGAGATGGCAGGGGATATCTCGCATCTCGATGCCCCTGCGTTAGATGAGCTACAGCGTTAACGGCGGATAGGAATCAGGTATTCGCAGCGCAGGTCGATTGGGCGTTCTTCCGGTCTCACATCCGTTGACGGATAGTAACGCTCAATATCCTGCCCCTTTCTGCGGTTCAGGTTCAGCATCGGCATACAGGTGCCGTACACCGTCATGATAAAGTCCTGCACGCCGGTACCCAGCCCTTCATAGGTGAACATCACATATTCGCCGCCTTCCAGCACGACCGGTTTCGACCCCTGAATATAGCCATTGGCCATTTCCGGCGTTAATGCGGTGGTATAGAACACTTCCTGCTCGTCATCTTTTTCCAGGCTTGGACGCGTCTCGTTCAGGCCATACAGCAGCGGCGGAATGGCTGGCGCATGGCTGAGGAAATCACGCCAGAACTGAACGCGCATCTGATGACGGAATTCGGAGATCTGTTCCAGCGAGCAGGAGTAGCTTTGCGTCGTGCCGACCAGATGCGTCTCTGGCAGAGTGACGAACTCATGCTGAGGCAGGGTGAACTCACCAAGGCGCAGCGGCGGGCACATACCGAATGAACTCCAGTCCGGGGAGCGGCGGTAGAGCGCAGGGGTCAACGAGAACTGTTTTTTGAACGCGCGGGTAAAGGTCTGCTGTGAATCAAAGCGGTACTGTAAGGCGATATCCAGAATTGGACGCGCAGTCAGGCGAAGCGCCACGGCGGACTTGGAGAGGCGACGTGCGCGTATATAGGCGCCAATGGCATGACCGGTGACATCCTTAAACATCCGCTGTAAATGCCACTTAGAATATCCCGCTTTTGCCGCCACATTATCGAGTGACAACGGCTGATCCAGATGGCCTTCCAGCCAGGTAAGAAGATCGCGAATAATTCCAGCCTGATCCATATACTATCCTCATCCTTTAAACAGCAGATACCTTGCTAACAGGTTAGCGGATAATAGCATTTTTTGATGTTTTAGCATTCAGTGTTTTTTTTGCGCTTAAATGCGATTTTCCTTGTTATCCAGGGAGATATTTTCTAATGCTGTGATCTTGCTGCTTTTTTTATATCATTGTTGAATAATTACGCAGTTCAATCTTCAAATATGGTAACAATATGAAATACAAGACATTGATCGTTATGACGCTGCTGTTATTAGTGGGGCGCGCCGTACAGGCCGAGGAGATTGGCTCTGTCGATACCGTGTTCAAAGTTTTCGGGCCGGACCATAAAATTGTTGTCGAAGCTTTTGACGATCCCGATGTAAAGAACGTGACCTGCTATATCAGCCGGGCAAAAACGGGCGGGATAAAAGGGGGCCTTGGGCTGGCGGAAGACACCTCCGACGCGGCAATCTCCTGTCAGCAGGTGGGGCCAGTTGAGCTGAGCGACAAGATCAAAAACGGTAAGGCACAGGGCGATGTAGTATTCCAGAAACGCACCTCGCTGGTGTTCAAAAAACTGCAGGTGGTGCGTTTCTATGATGCGAAACGTAACGCGCTGGCTTACCTGGCCTACTCGGATAAGGTCGTTGAAGGTTCACCTAAGAACGCGCTGAGCGCGGTGCCCATTATGCCGTGGCATTAATTCAGGGACACGCCATGCAGCAACCTGTGGTCTGGCTGGTTGAAGACGAAATCAGCATCGCCGATACGCTGATCTACATGCTCCAGCAGGAGGGATTTGCGGTAAAGGCCTTTGAACGTGGCCTTCCGGTGCTGGAGGAAGCGCGCCGACAAAGCCCGGCGCTCGCCATCCTGGACGTGGGGCTGCCGGATATCAGCGGTTTTGAGCTCTGCCGTCAGCTGCTGGCCCGGCATCCTTCGCTACCGGTGCTGTTCCTGACGGCCCGCAGCGATGAAGTGGACAAGCTGCTCGGCCTGGAGATAGGCGCCGATGATTACGTCGCCAAACCCTTCTCGCCCCGGGAGGTATGCGCCCGGGTGCGGACCATTTTACGGCGCATGCAAAAGTCCGCTGCGCCTTCAGAGATTGTCCGTATCGGCGAGTTTGAACTGAATGAACCTGCCGCCAGGATCAGCTGGTTTGGTGAGCCATTACCCCTGACACGCTACGAGTTCCTGCTGCTTAAAACGCTGCTGAACGCGCCGGGCCGCGTCTATTCCCGCCAGCAATTGATGGATAAAGTCTGGGGAGAGGAGGGCGACAGCTTCGATCGCACCGTGGATACCCATATTAAAACCCTGCGCGCCAAGCTGCGGGCCGTGAATGACCAGCTTTCCCCTATCAGCACCCACCGCGGCATGGGTTATAGCCTGGGATTATATTAATGCGCATAGGCATGCGGCTGTTGCTGGGATACTTCCTTATTGTGGCCATCGCCGCGTGGTTTGTGCTGTCGATCTTTGTTCAGGAGATCAAGCCCGGCGTGCGCAGGGCAACCGAAGGCACGCTGATTGACACCGCGACGCTGCTGGCGGAAGTGGGGCGAGACGATCTGCTCGCAGGCAACCCGCAGGAGGGCAAGCTGGCGCAGGCCTTTTCCCGGCTCCACCAGCGCCCGTTTCGCGCCAATATTGGCGGCATTCATAAAGTGCGTAACGAATATCACGTCTACATGACCGATGCCCGCGGCCGGGTGGTATTTGATTCCGCCGGCCTGGCCGTGGGGAAGGATTACGCGCGCTGGAACGACGTCTGGCTGACGCTGCGCGGGGAGTATGGCGCCCGCAGCACGCCGAGCGATCCGCAGGATCCGGAGAGTACGGTCATGTACGTTGCCGCGCCGGTGGTCGATCGGGGCAAGATTATCGGCGTATTGTCGGTAGGAAAGACCAATAGCGCGATGGCGCCGGTGATCCAGCGCAGCGAGCGACGGATCCTGTGGGCCGGCGGCGCGCTGCTGGGGATTGCGTTGCTCATTGGTCTGGCGGTGGCCTGGTGGATCAACCGCTCGATTAACACCCTGTCGCGCTATGCCGACTCGGTGACCAATGATACCCCGCTGCCGTTGCCCGATCCGGGCAGCAGTGAACTGCGCAAACTGGCGCAGGCGCTGGAGAACATGCGTGTTCGTCTGGAGGGAAAAAATGATATCGAAAATTATGTGCATGCGCTCACCCACGAACTGAAAAGCCCGCTGGCCGCGATCCGCGGTGCGGCCGAGATCCTGGCAGAGCAGCCCCCGCTGCAGGTGGCGGCGCGGTTTATTGATAATATCCTGGCGCAAAACGCGCGCATGCAGTCGCTGGTTGAAAAACTTCTCGCTCAGGCCAGGCTGGAAAACAGGGTCGAGATCGTTCCGGTCAGTGTCAGCATTGATGAGCTGTTCACACGCCTTGCGGATGCGCGCGCGGCGACGCTGGCCTCCCGAAACATCACCCTGGACTGGCAAAGGAGCGGGTGCTGCGTGGAGGGCGATGCCGATCTGCTTGAGCAGGCGCTGGGCAATTTACTGGATAACGCTATCGACTTTACCCCGCCGGGTGGGGCGATCCAGCTTGCCGCTACGCAGGCGTTCAGGCAGGTCACCATCACCGTGACGGATAACGGAAGCGGCATCCCGGATTATGCGCAGGCGCGAATCTTTGAGCGCTTCTACTCCCTCCCGCGCGAGAACGGGTTGAAAAGTAGCGGGCTGGGGCTGGCCTTTGTGCTGGAGGTGGCGCGTCTGCATCAGGGGAGCATCGATCTGCGAAACCGGACTGACGGCGGCGTGACGGCCACCCTGATACTTCACCGTCCCTTCACATAACTTCAAACTGACCCCACATAGCCTGGTTAGGCTCTCCTCATCACAAAGGAGACCTGATATGAAATCCCCCCTGTTCTGGAAAGTCAGCACCCTGTTAGGGTGCATTCTGCTGTTACTCATCCCACTGATGCTGGTGGGCAATCTGATTTCGGAGCGTGAGAGCTATCGTAACGAGGTCGAAAACACCCTTCGCCAGAGTACCAGCGGCCCGCAGCAGCTGGTGGGCCCGCTGATCGCCATTCCGGTAACGGAGATCTATTACAAACAGGAAGAGGCGAAAAAGGTGGAGTATAAGAAGCGTTATATGCACTTCATTCTGCCGGAGACGCTACTGGTTGAGGGCAATCAGCACGTGCAAACGCGCAATATCGGCATCTATGACGGACAAATCTGGAATACCGATCTCAACATTAAGGCGCAGTTTACGACGGAAAAACTGGCGGAGTTGCAGGGTGAGACGATGACGCTCGGCAAGCCGTTTATCGTGGTCGGCGTCGGGGATGCGCGCGGGATAGGGGCAGTGAGCATCTCAAAAATCAATGGTGAGACGTTAAGCATCGAGCCTGGCGCCGGGGTGTACGGGGCGTTATCCGGCATTCACATCCCACTGACCGACAACGCGCTGGCGGCAAAAACCGTCTCGCTGGAGATGTCGCTCAATCTGGCCGGTACCGGCAGCTTTGCCGTGGTTCCAGTGGGACGTAACAGCGAAATGACCCTGAACAGTAACTGGCCGCACCCGAGCTTTATGGGCAATTACCTGCCGGTTAAGCACGAGATTAGCGCGTCTGGTTTCCAGGCAAACTGGAAAAGTAGCTGGTTTGCGAACAATCTTGCGGGCTGGTTCAACGACAACGAGATCCCTGAATGGAGTGCGATCCCGGCGTTTAGCGTCACGGTGGCGACCCCCGCGGATCAGTATCAGCTGACCGACCGCGCGATTAAGTACGCCATTTTACTGATTGCTTTGACGTTTATGGCCTTCTTCGTCTTTGAAACTTTAACCGGATTGCGGCTGCACCCGATGCAGTACCTGCTGGTGGGACTGGCGCTGGTGCTGTTCTATCTGGTGCTACTGGCGTTGTCTGAGCATGTGGGCTTTACACCCGCATGGATTATCGCCAGCCTGGTGGGGGCGCTAATGAACGGCGTCTATCTGCAGGCAGTGCTGAAAAGCTGGAAACGCAGTGGCCTGTTTGTGCTGGCGCTGCTGGGGCTGGACGTGGTGATGTGGTTCCTGCTGCGTTCAGAAGAGAGTGCGTTGCTGCTGGGCTCTGCGGTGCTGGTGCTGGCCCTGTTCGCGGTAATGTATCTCACGCGCCACTTTGACTGGTACTCGCTCTCCCAGCCGAAGCGCACGGCGCCATCCGGGTCATCGGATAAAGATACGATGCGGTTATGGAAATAAAAAAAACGGCGCCAGGGCGCCGTTTTTTATGACTTATGTGCAGAATTATTCCTGCAGGTCGCCGCAGAAACGATAGCCTTCACCATGAATGGTGGCGATGATTTCTGGTGTATCCGGCGTGGATTCGAAATGTTTACGAATACGGCGGATAGTCACGTCAACGGTACGGTCGTGTGGCTTCAGCTCACGGCCGGTCATTTTTTTCAGCAGTTCTGCACGGGACTGGATCTTGCCCGGGTTTTCGCAGAAGTGCAGCATGGCGCGGAATTCGCTGCGCGGCAGTTTGTACTGGTCGCCCTGCGGGCTCACCAGAGAACGGCTATTAATATCCAGTTCCCAGCCGTTGAATTTGTAGCTCTCTACGCTACGACGCTCTTCGCTGACCGTGCCCAGGTTCATGGTGCGGGACAGCAGATTGCGTGCACGAATGGTTAACTCGCGTGGGTTAAACGGTTTGGTGATATAGTCATCCGCGCCGATTTCCAGGCCAAGAATTTTATCAACTTCGTTGTCGCGGCCGGTCAGGAACATTAACGCAACGTTCGCCTGTTCACGCAGTTCACGTGCCAGCAGAAGGCCGTTTTTACCCGGCAGGTTGATGTCCATGATAACCAGGTTGATATCATTTTCAGAAAGGATCTGATGCATCTCTGCGCCATCGGTCGCTTCAAAGACATCGTAGCCTTCTGCTTCGAAAATGCTCTTTAACGTGTTGCGTGTTACCAACTCGTCTTCAACGATAAGAATGTGCGGGGTCTGCATGTTTGCTACCTAAATTGCCAACTAAATCGAAACAGGAAGTACAAAAGTCCCTGACCTGCCTGATACATGCCACAAATTAACATGACCGGCGTAACGTGACTAAAGTACGTAATTGCGTTCTTGATGCACTTTCCATCAACGTCAACAACATCATTAGCTTGGTCGTGGGTACTTTCCCTCTGGACCCGACAGTGTCAAAAACGGCTGTCATCCTAACCATTTTAACAGCAACATAACAGGCTAAGTGACACCAGACACCCAATAAAACTACGCTTCGTTGACATATATCAAGTTCAATTGTAGCACGTTAACAGTTTGATGAAATCATCGTAGCGGATCGCTAGCCTTTGTCACAAATTTTCAACAAACCAACTAGTTGCGACCGTTAATTAATAAACAAGGTGAATCCAATGTCAACATTGAACCTGAGAAATCATTATCATTATTAAACATAGGGATAAGTATTGTTCATTAACATTATCGCTTAAAGTTCATTCACGAAATAGTTTAGTATTTTTAATTTGTCGTGAAATGCTATTTCAGTGATTTCTGTTACGAATTTGTAAATTCGTGATGCGTAATATGATGATGTGTATCACATTTTTATCGGCTAACTGCCTAAAAAGAGAGCATAAATGCATTTGTCTATCGTACTGGTATCCCCAGCAAGAGCAGAAAATATCGGCGCCGCCGCACGGGCAATGAAGACCATGGGGTTTACCGATTTACGAATCGTTGCCAGCGACGCGCACAACGAACCTGCGGCGCGTTGGGTTGCCCATGGATCTGGAGATATCTTAGATAATTTAACGACTTACGAAACGCTGGCCGACGCGCTGCACGATATCTCTTATACCGTCGCTACCACCGCACGCAGCCGATCTAAGTTTCATTACTACGCCACGCCCGCTGAACTGGTGCCGTTACTGGCAGAAAAAAGCCAGTGGCTGCCCAACATGGCGCTGGTTTTTGGCCGGGAAGATTCCGGCCTGACGAACGAGGAACTGGCACTCGCAGACGTGCTGACCGGCGTGCCGATGGTGGCAGATTATCCGTCGCTAAATTTAGGTCAGGCCGTGATGGTGTACTGCTATCAATTAGCATCCTTGATGCAAAATCCTGCTCCACCTCCGGCTGAGGTGGATGAAAACCAGCTTTCTGCTCTGCGTGCGCGTACCGAACGCCTGCTGACCTCGCTGAATGTCGCCGACGATCAAAAAATGGCGGAGTGGCTACAGCAGCGGTTAGGTCTGTTAGGTCAGCGAGACACGGCAATGTTGCACCGATTACTGCACGATATCGAAAAAAAACTGGCAGAGTAAAATTCTGTCATACTTTTTTGTTATGGTTGAATGCGCCAAAAAGCGTACTGCGCACGGTCCGATCCGGACGGAAATAAAAACTCAGGCAGAGATACGTGAAAGGGCCGGAAAATGTGATCAAATTAGAAATTCGTTGACTTACCGGCACGTATGCTTTAACCAATAGGGTCAGACAGCACAGACAGATAATAATGACAGAGTACACAACATCCATGAAACGCATCAGCATCACCACCATTACCACCACCATCATCATTACCACAGGTAACGGTGCGGGCTGACGCGTACAGGAAAGAAAAGAAAAAAGCCCGCACCTGAACAGTGCGGGCTTTTTTTTCGGCTAAAGATCACGAGGTAACAACCATGCGAGTGTTGAAGTTCGGCGGTACATCAGTGGCAAATGCAGAACGATTTCTGCGTGTTGCCGACATCCTGGAGAGCAATGCCAGGCAGGGGCAGGTGGCGACGGTTCTCTCTGCCCCGGCTAAAATTACCAATCACCTGGTGGCGATGATTGAAAAAACCATCGGGGGTCAGGATGCACTGGTGAACATCAGCGACGCTGAACAGATCTTTGCCAACCTGCTACAGGGCCTGGCGGATGCACAGCCTGGCTTTCCTCACGCCCAGCTGAAAGCCTTCGTTGAGCAAGAGTTCGCTCAGATTAAACACGTTCTGCATGGTATCAGCCTGTTGGGGCAGTGCCCGGACAGCATCAACGCGGCACTGATCTGCCGCGGCGAAAAACTCTCAATCGCCATTATGGCGGGTCTGCTGGAAGCCCGTGGTCATAACGTCACGGTGATCGATCCCGTCGAAAAACTGCTCGCTGTTGGCCATTACCTCGAATCTACCGTAGATATCGCCGAATCTACCCGTCGCATTGCGGCAGGCAAAATTCCTGCCGACCATATGATCCTGATGGCGGGCTTCACCGCCGGGAATGAAAAAGGGGAGCTGGTGGTGCTGGGCCGTAACGGCTCCGACTATTCCGCTGCCGTGCTGGCCGCCTGCCTGCGGGCCGACTGTTGTGAGATCTGGACTGACGTCGACGGCGTCTATACCTGCGACCCGCGCCAGGTGCCCGATGCCCGCCTGCTGAAGTCGATGTCTTATCAGGAGGCGATGGAGCTCTCCTACTTCGGGGCCAAAGTGCTTCACCCGCGTACTATCGCCCCTATCGCCCAGTTCCAGATCCCCTGCCTGATTAAAAACACCGGTAATCCACAGGCGCCAGGCACGCTGATTGGCGCCAGCAGCAATGAAGATGGTCTGCCGGTAAAAGGTATCTCCAACCTCAATAATATGGCGATGTTCAGCGTCTCCGGGCCAGGCATGAAAGGGATGGTTGGCATGGCGGCGCGCGTGTTTGCGGCCATGTCGCGCAACGGCATCTCGGTGGTGTTAATCACCCAGTCCTCTTCTGAATACAGCATCAGCTTCTGCGTCCCGCAGGTGGACTGCCTGCGCGCCCGCCGTGCGCTGGAAGAGGAGTTCTATCTTGAGCTGAAAGAGGAGCTGCTGGAGCCGATGGCGATTCAGGAGCATCTGGCGATCATCTCCGTAGTCGGTGACGGTATGCGCACCCTGCGTGGTATCTCCGCGAAGTTCTTTGCGGCGCTGGCGCGGGCGAACATCAATATTGTCGCCATTGCCCAGGGCTCATCGGAGCGCTCCATCTCCGTGGTAGTGAATAATGATGATGCAACCACCGGCGTGCGCGTCACCCACCAGATGCTGTTTAACACTGACCAGGTGATCGAGGTGTTCCTGATTGGCGTCGGCGGCGTCGGCGGTGCGTTACTGGAGCAGCTGAAGCGCCAGCAGGAGTGGCTGAAGAAAAAGCATATCGATCTGCGCGTCTGCGGCATCGCTAACTCAAAAGCCCTGCTGACTAACGTCCACGGACTGAATCTGGAGAACTGGCAGGCAGAGCTGGCGGAAGCGAAAGAGCCGTTTAACCTTGGCCGCCTGATCCGCCTGGTCAAAGAGTACCATCTGCTGAACCCGGTGATCGTCGACTGTACCTCCCACCAGGCGGTGGCCGATCAGTATGCCGACTTCCTGCGTGAAGGCTTCCATGTGGTGACGCCAAACAAAAAGGCCAACACCTCGTCGATGGATTACTACCATCAGATGCGCCACGCGGCGGCAAAATCCCGCCGTAAGTTCCTGTACGACACCAACGTCGGCGCCGGGCTGCCGGTTATCGAAAACCTGCAAAACCTGCTCAATGCCGGGGATGAACTGCAGCGTTTCTCCGGCATCCTGTCGGGCTCGCTCTCCTTTATCTTTGGCAAGCTGGACGAAGGCATGAGCCTGTCGGAAGCGACCAAAATGGCGCGTGAGCTGGGCTACACCGAGCCCGATCCGCGTGACGATCTCTCCGGCATGGATGTGGCGCGCAAGCTGCTGATCCTCGCCCGCGAAACGGGGCGTGAGCTGGAGCTGTCGGATATCGTCATCGAGCCGGTGCTGCCGGAGAGTTTTGACCACGCTGGCGATGTCGCCACCTTTATGGCGAATCTGCCGCAGCTGGATGACGCTTTCGCCTCCCGGGTGGCAAAAGCCCGTGATGAAGGCAAGGTATTGCGCTATGTTGGCAACATTGAAGAAGATGGCGTCTGCCGTGTCAAAGTGGCGGCGGTAGACGGTAACGATCCGCTCTTCAAAGTGAAAAACGGCGAAAACGCCCTCGCGTTTTACAGCCACTATTATCAGCCTCTGCCGTTGGTCCTGCGCGGCTATGGCGCGGGAAATGATGTGACGGCGGCGGGCGTATTTGCCGACCTGCTGCGTACCCTGTCATGGAAGTTAGGAGTTTAATATGGTCAAAGTTTATGCCCCGGCTTCCAGCGCCAATATGAGCGTCGGGTTTGATGTGCTGGGTGCGGCGGTGACGCCAGTGAATGGCGCATTGCTGGGTGATACGGTTACGGTAGAAGCGGCGGATAGCTTCAGTCTGAACAACGTCGGGCGTTTCGCCAGCAAGCTGCCGAGCGAACCGCGCGAAAATATTGTCTATCAGTGCTGGGAGCGTTTTTGTCAGGAGATCGGTAAAAACGTCCCGGTCGCCATGACGCTGGAAAAAAGCATGCCGATTGGCTCCGGGCTGGGTTCCAGCGCCTGTTCCGTCGTCGCTGCGCTGGTGGCGATGAACGAACATTGCGGCAAGCCGCTGAATAACACCCGCCTGCTGGCCCTGATGGGCGAGCTGGAAGGACGCATCTCCGGCAGCATTCATTATGATAATGTCGCCCCCTGTTTCCTGGGCGGCATGCAGTTGATGATCGAAGAGAACGGCATTATCAGCCAGCAGGTGCCAGGCTTTGATGAGTGGCTATGGGTGCTGGCCTATCCGGGCATCAAAGTGTCGACCGCTGAAGCGCGCGCTATTCTGCCGGCGCAGTATCGCCGTCAGGACTGCATCGCCCATGGCCGTCATCTGGCAGGCTTTATTCATGCCTGCTATACCCGTCAGCCAGGGCTTGCAGCAAAACTGATGAAAGATGTTATTGCCGAGCCGTACCGCACTAAACTGCTGCCTGGCTTTGACGAGGCACGCAGTGCCGCACTGGATATTGGCGCACTGGCCTGCGGCATCTCCGGTTCCGGACCGACCCTGTTTGCGCTGTGCGACAAACCGGATACGGCTGAGCGGGTGGCAGGTTGGCTGGAGAAAAATTACCTGCAAAATCAGGAAGGCTTTGTTCATATTTGCCGTCTGGATACGGCGGGCGCACGAGTACTGGGATAAACGATGAAACTCTACAATCTTAAAGATCATAACGAGCAGGTAAGCTTTGCACAGGCAGTAACGCAGGGGCTGGGCAAAAACCAGGGGCTGTTCTTCCCGCACGATCTGCCGGAATTCGGTTTGACCGAAATTGACGAGATGCTGAAGCAGGATTTCGTCACCCGCAGCACCAAAATTCTCTCGGCGTTTATCGGCGACGAGATCCCACCAGAGCTGCTCGAAGAGCGCGTTCGTGCGGCCTTTGCCTTCCCGGCACCGGTAAGCCAGGTCGAGCCGGATGTCGGCTGCCTTGAGCTGTTCCACGGTCCGACGCTGGCGTTTAAAGATTTTGGCGGCCGCTTTATGGCGCAGATGCTGACTCACATCAGCGGCGATAAGCCAGTAACCATCCTGACGGCTACCTCTGGCGATACCGGGGCGGCGGTCGCGCATGCCTTCTACGGCCTGAAAAACGTCCGCGTCGTGATCCTCTACCCGCAGGGTAAAATCAGCCCGCTGCAGGAAAAACTCTTCTGTACGCTCGGCGGCAACATTGAAACCGTCGCTATCGACGGGGATTTCGATGCCTGTCAGGCGCTGGTTAAGCAGGCCTTCGATGATGAAGAGCTGAAAGTGGCGCTGGGTCTGAACTCTGCCAACTCCATCAACATCAGCCGCCTGCTGGCGCAGATCTGCTATTACTTCGAAGCGGTGGCGCAACTGCCGCAGGAAGCGCGTAATCAGCTGGTGATCTCGGTGCCGAGCGGCAACTTTGGCGATCTGACAGCCGGCCTGCTGGCGAAGTCTCTGGGCCTGCCGGTGAAACGCTTTATCGCGGCCACCAACGCCAACGACACCGTTCCCCGCTTCCTGAAAGAGGGCAAGTGGACGCCAAATGCGACGCAGGCCACCCTGTCTAACGCGATGGATGTGTCACAGCCTAATAACTGGCCGCGTGTGGAGGAGCTGTTCCGCCGTAAAATCTGGCGTCTGAATGAGCTGGGCTACGCTGCGGTGACTGACGAAACCACCAAAGAGACAATGCGTGAGCTGAAGCAGCTGGGCTACGTCTCTGAACCGCATGCCGCGGTGGCGTATCGCGCCCTGCGCGATCAGCTGAACCCGGGCGAGTACGGCCTGTTCCTCGGCACCGCGCACCCGGCGAAGTTCAAAGAGAGCGTGGACGCGATCCTGGGCGATTCCCTGCCGCTGCCGAAAGAGCTGGCCGAACGTGCCGATCTGCCGCTGCTGTCGCACAACCTGCCGGCCGATTTTGCGGCGCTGCGTAAGTTGATGATGACGCGCGGGTGATTGTTTGTTGCCGGGTGGCGCTTCGCTTACCCGGCCTACACGAGCTCGAATTGTAGGCCCGCCAGGCACAGCGCCGCCGGGCATCAGGCCGCACAATCCAGCCGGGGACGCCTCTGCGTTACCCGGCTTTTTTATGGAGAAATTAAGGAGAGAAATAGCAGGGAAAAAGTAGAAATTCCCAATAAATGCGGATACTTACAGAATAGGATTGCAGAGAATAACATCCTACCTATCCCTCACGTAATCTCCTTACATCGGCCCACAACGGGCAGGATGAATAAGGAGTAACCTATGTCGAAACTGAAACCTGTGCTGATCGCGCTTTCTCTGATGCTGGTGGCTCCGATGGCGGCTCAGGCCTCTGAAATCACTCTGGTACCGGCGGTCAAACTGCAAATTGGCGATCGGGATAATCGTGGACACTACTGGGATGGCGGTCACTGGCGCGACCATGACTGGTGGAAATCTCACTACGAGTGGCGGGATAACCGCTGGCATCCGCATGGCGAGCATCACGATAATCGCCATCACGATCGCCATGATGACCACCGTCCGGGACCGGGCTGGAAGCATCACTAAGATTTCCCCGCCGGGCGGCGGGGAAGGTGATTACTGCTCGTGACGCTTAAACACCAGCTCACCTTTCCCTGACGCTTCCTCATCAAAGAAATAGCCTTCGCTGTCGAATGCTTTCAGCTGCTCTGGCTGGGTCAGACGGTTTTCAATGATGTAGCGGCTCATCAACCCGCGGGCTTTTTTGGCGTAGAAGCTGATGACTTTGAATTTGCCATTCTTCTCGTCCAGGAAGACCGGCTTGACGATCTCCGCGTTCAGCTTTTTCGGTTTGACCGCTTTGTAGTACTCATCTGATGCCAGGTTAATGATAACGTTATCACCCTGGGCCGCCAGCGCCGCGTTCAGCGTGTCGGTGATGGTCTCTCCCCAGAACTGATAGAGATCTTTCCCTCTCGCGTTTTCCAGGCGGATCCCCATCTCCAGGCGGTAAGGCTGCATCAGATCCAGCGGGCGCAACACCCCGTACAGGCCGGAGAGCATGCGCAAATGCTGCTGGGCAAAATCAAAATCCGCTTCGCTAAAGGTTTCTGCCTGCAGGCCGGTATAAACATCGCCTTTAAAGGCCAGAATCGCCTGACGCGCGTTGAATGGGGTGAAATCGGGCTGCCAGTCGTGAAAACGGGTGGCATTCAGATCCGCCAGCTTGTCGCTGATGCTCATCAGGGTCGCAATTTGCGGAGCCGAAAGCTTACGCGCCTCGCGGATCAGCTGTTGCGAGTGATCCAGCAGTTCCGGCTGGGTATAGCGCTCGGTGGCAAGCGGGCTCTGGTAGTCGAGCGTTTTGGCAGGTGAAATCAGAATCAGCATATCCAGTCCTTGCAGAAGAATGAGTGCGACTTTAGCAAAAAAAACGCCCTGGGTGATCGATGGCTGTTATTGACGCGGCAAATCATCCCAGGCGCCGGGGGCGAGCTGTGCTTCAATCTCGGGATAACGCGAGACATCAAAGACCGGCTGGACACCCAGCTTGCGCTGACGCAGATAGTCCCGGGCAATCAGGGTCACCACCGGGGAGAGCAGCAGGATAGCCGTCAGGTTGGCGATGGCCATCAGGGCCATGATGATATCCGCCAGCTGCCAGACCGTCGGCAGGCTTAACAGCGATCCGAGCAGCACCATCAGCACAACGCCGCCCCGTAATACCCAGCGCGATCGCCGGGCATCGGGATGCAGAAAGATCAGGTTATTTTCGGCATAGATGTAATTCACCACGATGGAGCTGAACGCGAACAGGATGAGGATAAACCCGACGAATCCCGCTCCCCAGCCCCCGGTCAGGTTTATCAGGGCCTGTTGCAGCAGCTGTATGCCTGCGGTATCTGCTGGCAGATCCATAGGCCCTGCCAGCAGCACAATCATGGCGCTGGCGGTACCGATAATGATGGTATCGACGAAGACGCCGATCATCTGCACCAGTCCCTGAGAGGCCGGGTGAGGGGGACAGGAGGCGGCGGCTGCGGCGGCATTCGGGGTTGAACCCATGCCCGCTTCGTTGGAAAACATGCCGCGCTGGAAACCTGCCGTCAGGGCCTGGCTCAGGGTGTAGCCCAGCGCCCCGGCGGCCGCTTCGCGCCAGCCAAAGGCGCTTTTGACGATCAGGCTGAAGACGGCGGGTAACTGTCCGGCATGCCAGACGCAAATGACCAGGCTGCTCATGACCCACAGCAGCGCCATCGTCGGCACCATCCACTGCATCAGCCGGGCGACGCCTTTGATGCCGGTGACGATCGCCAGCAGCGTGAACGCGGCCAGCATGCCGCCGGTGATGATTTCCGGGCAGTCGAAGGCGAAGCGCAGCGCATGGGCCACCGAGTGGGCCTCGACGGTGTTAAAAATAAGACCGTAGGCGACGAGCAAAAAGAGTGAAAAGAGCACGCCCATCCAGCGCATGCCGAGGCCCCGGGCCATGTACCAGGCCGGGCCACCGCGAAATTGCCCCTGTTTATCCGCTTCCTTATAAAGCTGCGCCAGCGAGCACTCTGCGAAGGAGGTCGCCATGCCGATAATGGCGGTCATCCACATCCAGAATATCGCCCCCGGGCCGCCAGCGGAGATGGCCAGCGCGACTCCGGCCAGGTTACCGCTACCGAGCCGGGCCGCCAGGCTGGTACAGAGCGCCTGGAATGAGGTTAAGCCTCCCGGCTGGGGGCTCAGGCTATTTTTCAGATTAATGCGCAGTTGAGGAAGGGAGCTAAATTGAATAAACCCGCTGCGAACAGTGAACCAAAGACCTGCCGCAAAAAGCAGGTATATCATCACCGAACCCCACAGAATTTCATTAATAAACGACAGATAATCAGGCACTAACGTCCCTCGTGTTGATGCCAAAGTGCATAGGTAATCGCTTCGAGCGATTGAACAAACAGTGAATGGGTAATCTGTTAATTTGCTGAGTTTATCACAGTATCTTTCAGCGCATTGTCTGCGGTTGCGCTGACCTTCCGTCGTGTTATCATCAGGGCAGACCGGTTACATCCCCCTAACAAGTAAACCTGTCATTTTTCCGTTTCTGGCATCTTGCTGGTAACGCGAATTATCCAGGGCAAGTTAAAGAGAAACACTATCATGACGGATAAATTAACCTCCCTTCGTCAGTTCACGACTGTTGTCGCTGACACCGGAGATATCGCGGCAATGAAGTTGTACCAGCCGCAGGATGCCACAACGAACCCTTCTCTGATCCTTAACGCTGCACAGATCCCTGAATACCGTAAACTGATCGACGATGCCGTTGCCTGGGCGAAAAGCCAGAGCAGCGATCGCGCACAGCAGGTAGTGGATGCTACCGACAAACTGGCAGTGAACATCGGTCTGGAGATCCTGAAACTGGTTCCGGGCCGCATCTCCACTGAAGTGGATGCGCGTCTCTCTTACGACACCGAAGCGTCCATCGCGAAAGCCAAACGCCTGATCAAGCTGTACAACGATGCGGGTATCAGCAACGACCGTATCCTGATCAAACTGGCTTCCACCTGGCAGGGCATTCGCGCTGCAGAGCAGCTGGAAAAAGAGGGCATCAACTGTAACCTGACCCTGCTGTTCTCCTTCGCGCAGGCGCGTGCGTGTGCAGAAGCGGGTGTCTACCTGATCTCGCCATTCGTGGGCCGTATTCTGGACTGGTACAAAGCCAACACCGATAAGAAAGAGTACGCGGCAGCGGAAGATCCGGGTGTGGTTTCCGTTACCGAGATCTACGAGTACTACAAACAGCACGGTTATGAAACCGTGGTGATGGGCGCAAGCTTCCGTAACGTGGGCGAGATCCTGGAACTGGCTGGCTGTGACCGTCTGACCATCGCCCCTGCGCTGTTGAAAGAGCTGGCAGAAAGCGAAGGCGCAATCGAGCGTAAGCTGAGCTTCAGCGGTGAAGTGAAAGCCCGTCCAGAGCGCATCACTGAATCTGAGTTCCTGTGGCAGCACAACCAGGATCCAATGGCGGTAGACAAACTGGCGGACGGTATCCGTAAGTTTGCCATCGACCAGGAAAAACTGGAAAAAATGATCGGCGACCTGCTGTAATCATTCCAGCGTGACCGGGCTCCCGGTCACGCTACCTTTCTCATACCCTGTCTGAATCGCCTTCCTGCGTGTATCATTCCCCTCAATCTGTATTGTTTGAATGGAATGGATATGAATACCTTACGCATTGGCTTAGTTTCCGTCTCAGATCGCGCCTCCAGCGGTGTCTATGAAGATAAAGGCATCCCCGCGCTGGAAGCCTGGCTGGCGTCTGCCCTGACTACGCCGTTTGAAGTACAAACCCGTCTGATCCCCGACGAGCAGGCCGTGATTGAGCAAACCCTGTGTGAACTGGTGGATGAAATGAGCTGTCACCTGGTGCTGACAACCGGCGGTACCGGTCCGGCACGACGCGATGTGACCCCGGACGCAACGCTTGCCGTCGCCGACCGTGAAATGCCGGGCTTTGGCGAACAGATGCGCCAGATTAGCCTACACTTTGTGCCAACGGCCATCCTGTCACGCCAGGTCGGTGTGATCCGCAAGCAGGCGTTGATTCTCAATCTCCCGGGCCAGCCAAAGTCGATTAAAGAGACGCTGGAAGGCGTTAAAGAGGCTGACGGCAAAGTGGTGGTGGCGGGAATCTTTGCAAGTGTACCGTATTGTGTACAGCTTCTGGAAGGACCTTACGTCGAAACCGATCCGCAGGTAGTAGCAGCTTTTCGTCCTAAAAGCGCGAGACGTGAAACAATATCCTGAAATTAACCAGAATGTGACATAAGCTGTAACGGCAGTAGCGTGCTGATTGATTTACGGTATAGTAATTTTTTCTTTACGATAGCTGTAAATATTACTCAACAATTCAGCCCAGAATGGTTCGCTATGTCACATTACAACCGGCCCCTCAATCGACAGGATTATAAAACCCTCACGCTTGCCGCACTCGGCGGCGCGCTGGAGTTTTATGACTTCATCATTTTCGTCTTCTTCGCCGCTGTCGTCGGGGAGCTGTTCTTCCCGGCTGATATTCCCGAATGGCTGCGTCAGGTTCAGACCTTTGGCATTTTTGCCGCCGGTTATCTGGCGCGCCCGCTGGGCGGCATCGTGATGGCCCACTTCGGCGATCTGGTCGGGCGCAAGAAGATGTTCACCCTCAGCATCCTGCTGATGGCGGTACCTACCCTGGCGATTGGCCTGCTGCCTACCTATGCCTCCATGGGCATTCTCGCGCCGGTCCTGCTGCTGCTGATGCGTATTCTGCAGGGGGCGGCGATCGGCGGTGAAGTACCAGGGGCATGGGTATTTGTGGCGGAACATGTTCCGGCCCGGCGGATCGGCATTGCCTGCGGCACACTGACCGCAGGACTGACCGTCGGCATTCTGCTGGGCTCGGTGGTGGCGACGCTGGTAAATACCAGCATGACCCAACAGGCGGTACACGACTGGGGCTGGCGTATTCCATTCCTGCTGGGCGGCGCGTTTGGTCTGGTCGCCATGTATCTGCGCCGCTGGCTGCAGGAGACACCGGTATTCCTTGAGATGCAGCAGCGTAAGACGCTGGCGCAGGAGCTGCCGGTGAAAGCGGTGGTGGTGCGGCACAGAAAGGCGGTGGTGGTGTCAATGCTGCTCACCTGGCTGCTCTCGGCGGGTATCGTGGTGGTGATTTTGATGTCGCCGGTCTGGCTGCAAAAACAGTATGGCTTTGCGCCGGCGGTGACGCTGCAGGCTAACAGCATCGCCACCATCATGCTCTGCTTTGGCTGCCTGATTGCCGGGCTGGCGGTGGATCGTATCGGCTCCAGCCTGACCTTTTTTATTGGCAGCCTGCTGCTGGCCGGGTCGAGCTGGGCGTTTTACCATCTTGCGGGTAGCCATCCTGAACAGCTGTTCCTGCTGTATGGCACCGTGGGGCTTTGCGTAGGTGTGGTGGGGGCTGTGCCGTATGTGATGGTCCGCGCCTTCCCGCCTGAGGTGCGCTTCACCGGTATTTCATTCTCCTATAACGTCTCGTACGCCATCTTCGGCGGCCTGACGCCGGTTGCCGTAACCCTGCTGATGGGGATATCGCCGATGGCGCCCGCCTGGTATGTGCTGGCGCTCTCGTTGATGGGACTGGCGCTGGGGATCTGGCTGCGCCAGAAACCGGTGGAAGTACCGGTCCTCGCGGGATAGCAAAATGCCGGGCTGGGCCCGGCATTTTTATGAGTGCGAAGGGGTGTAGCTCAGGATGATGTTCTCATCCGGGATATGGGTGAAGTCAGCGATAATCGCGTGGTAATCCGCCTGTGGATCCATGTCGTTAAAGAGTGCTGGATAGAAAATTTTACTCAACGCCTCGATGGCGACGATGTTGTATGGGTTGTTATAGAAGTGGTGATACAGCGCCCCGGTATGACCCTGCGCCACCGCCGGAATAGCGGCAACCCCCTGACGCGCCACAAGCGCATTGAACGCTGCGGTGACCTTCTCTGCCGGGACGTTATAGCCAAACGGGATAATGGCCGAGCCTTTGCCCGGACGCTTAGAGCCGGTCATCAGGTAGTAGTCCGGGTTGAGGGAGATGATTTTTTCCACCGAAACATTCCCGCTCGCCCCAGGCAGCAGCTGTGAGCCTATGTTGGTGCCACCCGCCGCTTCAACCAGTCCCCCCCAGCCGTTACGCGCATGGGTAAAACAGCAGCCATTATCCAGCCCGCCAACACCGGCGATCGGTTCGATAAAGACCAGCGGTTTTTTGCTGACGGTCGCCAGACGCTGGTGGATTTTATCCAGACGCTGTTGATAGAAATCGATGTAGGCTTGCGCGCGTTCGGTCTGACCCAGCACCTGGCCCAACAGGGCGATACTCGGCAGGGTATTCTTTACCGGATGCAGCTCGTAATCCACGAAGAGGACCGGAATGTGCAGGGCCTCGAGCTTCGTCAGTACGCCAGATTGCACCAGCGACGGTTTAGCGCGAAGCTGGGCGATCATCAGGTCCGGCTGGCGGGAGAGCACCGTTTCGAGATCGACATTGCCCTGGTCGGAAAACTTCATGTCGAGGATCTTCTCCGCTTCTGGCCATTTCCGCTTCAGCACGTTCCAGGTTTCGGTATCCTGCTTTTTCGGCAGATTGTTCCACGCCACCACCCTGGCGAACGGGTTCTCGCGCACCAACAGCGCCAGCGCGAAGATGTCCCGCCCGTCCTGCAAAATGATGCGCTGCGGTTCGTGTTCCACCGTCACCGTGCGGTTATCCATATCCTTGACCGTCACGGGCCAGCTTTGCGCCTGGGCGATAAGCGGGGTAATGAAGAGGACCAGCCCCCCGGCGGCTGCGATGAGTTTTTTTAGCATCCTGTTTTCCATCTCTTTTAGGGTGTTAATCCGTCGACCACCACATGGGGCAGCCTGCGGGAACAGTATTCGACTCGTCCCTCCACGCCATATACCGTCGCCAGATTAGCAGGGGTAACAACCTCTCCCGGCAGGCCGCTGGCAATCAGTTCGCCGCCTTTCAGCATCAGGGCATAGTTAGCGTGGCGCAGGGCAATGTTGATGTCGTGGATCACCACGACAGTGACGATGTTGCGCAGCCGCGTTTCGCGGGCGACGATATCCATCACATGGAACTGATAGTTGAGGTCGAGGGCACTCAGGGGCTCGTCCAGCAACAGCAAATCGGGCTGGCGGATCAGGGACTGAGCGAGGCCAATCAACTGCTTTTGCCCGCCGGAGAGCCGGTCGAGAAAACGCATCGCCAGATGAGCAACACCCAGTTTTTCAAGGATGGCGTACGCCTCCTGTTCAACATTTTGCGTATCGACGCTGCCGCTGGCCCGACGGGCGACAATCACCGATTCCAGCGCATGCAGGTGCACACCCTGAGGCAGGGATTGCGGGAGATAAACCACCTTCTGCGCCCGCGTTGCCGAGGGCAGCATCATCAGATCCTCGCCATTCAGCCGTAACTCGCCCTGCGCAGGATTCAGGTCCGCCAGGGCGCGCAGCAGGGTCGATTTACCGGAGCCGTTCGGCCCCAGCAGGGCGGTGATCTCGCCGCGGGGGAGCAGGGGCGTGGTGAGCCCGCTGATGATCTTTGTCTTGCGATAGCCGGTGTGCAGTTCCCGGACGCGAAGGCCGTCGGTCATACGTTCCCCCGGTTGCGAATAATGATGCTCAGGAAGAACGGCACGCCCACCAGCGAGGTGACAATCCCTACAGGAATAATGACGCCGGGAACGATGTTCTTGGAAAAAACGGAGGCCAGCGAAAGCACCAGGGCGCCAACCAGCATGCTGCCGGGGAGATAAAAACGGTGATCCTCGCCAAACATCATGCGGGAGATATGCGGCGCCACCAGGCCTATAAAACCCACTGGCCCGACAAAGGCGACCGTCAGCGACGAGATAATACTGATGCGTAAGAGCGTCGCCAGACGCAGCTTTTTTACGTTAATGCCGAAGCTGACGGCACGATCTTCGCCCAGACGCAGCGCCGTGAGTTTCCATGCATTTTTCAGCGACAGCGGCACGATAATCAGCAGGGCTACGGCCAGGATCGCCAGCTTATCCCATGAGGCTCTTGCCAGGCTGCCCATCGTCCAGAATACCAGTCCCTGCAGCGTATCTTCGCTGGCGACAAACTGCAGGATGGAGATTAGCGCGTTAAAGGTAAAGACCAGCGCGATACCGAATAACACCACGCCGGAGGTGGCCACGCGGGTCCAGCGGCTGATGCCATCCAGAATAAAGCAGGCCAGCAGGGCAAAGATAAAGGCGTTTGCCGGAATAAACCACTTATCGTCAATGCCGGGAACGCCCAGCCCGAGCACTATCGCCAGCGCGGCACCGAAGGAGGCGGCAGACGACACGCCCAGCGTAAATGGACTGGCGAGCGGGTTATTCAGGATGGTTTGCATCTCTGCCCCGGCAAGCCCCAGGGCCATGCCAACGGCGACAGCCATCAGCGCGAACGGCAGCCGCAGTTCCCAGACGATAACGCGCGTGCCGGCATCGACAGAAGCGGCATCCATTAAGGTGTGCCAGAGCGTGGAAACGGAGATGCCCGACGGGCCGAGGATAAAATCGAGGATCAGGGAGCAGATAATGAAGAAGAGCAGTACGCCTGCCAGAGTAAAACGCCTGACCAGGACTTTACGGTAATGCGACGCGAT
Organism: Leclercia sp. UBA5076; assembly: GCF_002416465.1. Taxonomy (NCBI): domain Bacteria; kingdom Pseudomonadati; phylum Pseudomonadota; class Gammaproteobacteria; order Enterobacterales; family Enterobacteriaceae; genus Leclercia; species Leclercia sp. UBA5076. Next base: position 197,799 of record NZ_DIAO01000003.1, on the reverse strand, counting down.
AATGGCTTCGCCAGTTTGCTCGCGAGCGGCAAGGCTGGAGTTCATCAGATAACCCTATGCAACACAAAAGAATCATTTATCCCCTGCGCGTTCCATTTTGGCGGCCGTCTGATATCCATTATCCGGGATGCCCGGGCAACACTATTCGCAATGATAATGCTTATCAATTGAATATGAGGATTATTGCCGTTCTGTTTACGTATCGTTTCTGAAGCGGGCAAAAAACAAGCAGATTAGAAGGGGAAGGTGTAACCGGAGAGGGGAGTCGTGCCCGCGGAGCGGGCACGAAGGGGATCAGTGTTTTTCACCAATCGGCAGAACGGTGCGACCGAACTGCTCGTTCAGGACTTCACCCATTGCCAGGTAGATGGCGCTGGCACCGCAGACCAGGCCAACCCAGCCCGCCACGTGGATAATGGCTTCGCCGTTATCCACCAGGTGACCCACTGCCAGCAGGGCGAACAGCACGGTCAGGCTCAGGAAGACGAACTGCAGCGCGCGGTTACCCACCAGCGTGCCGAAGAACATGAACAGCGTGAAGACGCCCCACAGGCCCAGATAGACACCCAGGAACGGCGTATTAGCCGCATCGGTCAGGCCCATTTTCGGCATCAGCAGAATGGCGACCAGGGTCAGCCAGAATGAACCGTAAGAGGTAAATGCGGTTAAACCGAAGGTATTGCCTTTCTTATATTCCAGCAGGCCCGCGAAGATCTGTGCGATACCGCCATAAAAAATGCCCATCGCCAGGATAATGCCATCCATCGGGAACATCCCGATATTATGCAGGTTCAGCAGAATGGTGGTCATGCCAAAACCCATCAGGCCCAGCGGAGCCGGATTAGCCAACTTAGTGTTGCCCATAAGTCCTCAAAAAAATCATCATTAATATGGTGAAATAGTGGTTCCCACGCCAATACTCCCTGGCGGGGCGCGGCATCATAATGGGCGCCATCGATGCCGTCTATGATCTAATCAGGGTGAAATTAAAAAATTTTTTATCCGTCCCCCTTGATGGATGCCGTTGCGACCCCATCTTGTAGTCAACCGCAGTGTGTGGACCTGAAAAAATTCAAATCTGGGCAGTTGAAAAAGCACCTTTTGCCCTTATTACAGGTACACAACCACATGTTGACCGAATTTATAGTGGAGACGTTTAGATGGGTAAAATTATTGGTATCGACCTGGGTACTACCAACTCTTGTGTAGCGATTATGGACGGCACAACTGCACGTGTGCTGGAGAATGCCGAGGGCGATCGCACCACGCCTTCTATCATTGCCTATACCCAGGATGGTGAAACTCTGGTTGGTCAGCCGGCTAAACGTCAGGCAGTGACAAACCCGCAAAACACGCTGTTTGCGATTAAGCGCCTGATTGGCCGTCGCTTCCAGGACGAAGAAGTTCAGCGTGATGAAGCCATCATGCCTTACAAAATCATCGGCGCTGAAAACGGCGACGCCTGGATTGATGTTAAAGGCCAGAAAATGGCACCGCCGCAGATCTCTGCTGAAGTGCTGAAAAAAATGAAGAAAACGGCGGAAGATTACCTGGGTGAGCCGGTAACTGAAGCGGTTATCACCGTACCAGCCTACTTCAACGATGCACAGCGTCAGGCGACCAAAGACGCGGGCCGTATCGCGGGCCTGGAAGTCAAACGTATCATCAACGAACCAACCGCAGCGGCACTGGCTTACGGTCTGGATAAAGAAGTTGGCAACCGCACCATCGCGGTATACGACCTTGGTGGTGGTACTTTCGATATCTCTATTATCGAAATCGACGAAGTTGACGGCGAAAAAACCTTCGAAGTACTGGCAACCAACGGTGATACCCACCTGGGTGGTGAAGACTTCGACAGCCGTATGATCAACTACCTCGTTGACGAATTTAAGAAAGATCAGGGCATTGACCTGCGTAACGATCCGCTGGCGATGCAGCGCCTGAAAGAAGCCGCAGAAAAAGCGAAAATCGAGCTCTCTTCTGCGCAGCAGACCGACGTGAACCTGCCGTACATCACTGCAGACGCCACCGGTCCAAAACACATGAACATCAAAGTGACTCGCGCGAAACTGGAAAGCCTGGTAGAAGACCTGGTTAACCGTTCCATCGAGCCGCTGAAAGTTGCGCTGCAGGATGCGGGCCTGTCCGTATCTGAAATCCAGGACGTTATCCTGGTAGGTGGTCAGACTCGTATGCCAATGGTTCAGAAGAAAGTCGCTGAATTCTTTGGTAAAGAGCCGCGTAAAGACGTTAACCCGGACGAAGCCGTTGCTATCGGTGCTGCTGTTCAGGGCGGCGTACTGACCGGTGATGTTAAAGACGTACTGCTGCTGGACGTTACCCCGCTGTCTCTGGGTATCGAAACCATGGGCGGTGTGATGACTCCGCTGATCGCCAAAAACACCACCATCCCGACCAAGCACAGCCAGGTGTTCTCTACCGCTGAAGACAACCAGTCTGCGGTAACCATCCATGTGCTGCAGGGTGAGCGTAAACGTGCCGCAGATAACAAAGATCTGGGCCAGTTTAACCTCGACGGTATCAGCCCGGCGCCGCGCGGTATGCCTCAGATCGAAGTCACCTTCGACATCGATGCTGACGGTATCCTGCACGTTTCCGCGAAGGACAAAAACAGCGGTAAAGAGCAGAAGATCACCATCAAGGCCTCTTCTGGTCTGAACGAAGAAGAGATCCAGAAAATGGTTCGCGAAGCAGAAGCGAATGCCGAGTCTGACCGTAAGTTCGAAGAGCTGGTTCAGACCCGCAACCAGGGTGACCATCTGCTGCACAGCACCCGTAAGCAGGTTGAAGAAGCGGGCGATAAACTGCCTGCTGACGACAAAACGGCTATCGAGTCTGCACTGAGCGCGCTGGAAACTTCCCTGAAAGGTGAAGACAAAGCCGATATCGAAGCGAAAATGCAGGCACTGGCGCAGGTTTCCGAGAAGCTGATGGAGATCGCACAGCAGCAGCACGCACAGCAGCAGGCTGGCGCAGGCGCTGACGCTTCTGCGAACAACGCGAAAGATGACGATGTTGTCGACGCAGAGTTTGAAGAAGTGAAAGACAAAAAATAATCGCCCTTTGAACGGGTAATACACTGGCACGGGCGAAGAGGTTTCCTCTCCGCCCGTGCACGCATGTTAGGGGCAGATAAAACAAGATGGCAAAGCAAGACTATTACGAGATTTTAGGCGTTTCCAAAACAGCGGAAGAGCGTGAAATCAAAAAGGCGTACAAGCGCCTGGCCATGAAATATCACCCGGACCGCAACCAGGGTGACAAAGAGGCCGAAGCCAAATTTAAAGAGATCAAAGAAGCCTACGAAGTCCTGACCGATGCGCAGAAACGTGCGGCTTACGATCAGTACGGTCATGCCGCGTTTGAACAGGGCGGTATGGGCGGCGGCGGATTTGGCGGCGGCGGCGCAGATTTCAGCGATATCTTTGGTGACGTGTTCGGCGATATCTTCGGCGGCGGCCGCGGTCGCCAGCGTGCAGCCCGTGGCGCAGACCTGCGTTACAACATGGAGCTGACGCTGGAAGAGGCGGTCCGTGGCGTGACGAAAGAGATCCGCATCCCGACGCTGGAAGAGTGTGACGTTTGCCACGGCAGCGGGGCGAAGGTGGGCACCAAGCCGCAGACCTGTCCAACCTGTCATGGCTCCGGTCAGGTGCAGATGCGTCAGGGCTTCTTCGCGGTGCAGCAGAGCTGTCCGCACTGTCAGGGTCGCGGTACGCTGATCAAGGATCCCTGCAACAAATGTCACGGTCACGGTCGCGTCGAGAAGACCAAAACCCTCTCCGTTAAAATCCCGGCGGGCGTGGATACCGGCGATCGTATTCGTCTCTCTGGCGAAGGCGAAGCAGGCGAGCATGGCGCACCGGCAGGCGATCTGTACGTTCAGGTACAGGTGAAGCAGCACGCGATTTTTGAACGTGAAGGTAACAACCTGTACTGCGAAGTGCCGATCAACTTTGCGATGGCGGCGATGGGCGGTGAGATTGAAGTGCCAACGCTGGACGGTCGTGTAAACCTGAAAGTGCCTAGCGAAACCCAGACCGGCAAGCTGTTCCGTATGCGCGGCAAAGGGGTGAAATCCGTCCGTGGCGGCGCGCAGGGCGACCTGCTTTGCCGCGTGGTGGTAGAAACCCCGGTTGGCCTGAACGAAAAACAGAAGCAACTGCTGAGAGAATTGCAGGATAGCTTTGGTGGCCCAACAGGTGAAAACAACAGCCCGCGCTCCAAAAGCTTCTTTGATGGCGTGAAAAAATTCTTTGACGATTTGACTCGCTAATGCTGAGCTAACGTTGTCCCCGAAGCCCGGAAGCGATTCCGGGCTTTTTTATCCCTGAAGTAATCAGATCGAAAAAACTGAGTCTATAGTTAACATTAACCTGCTTTTGCCGATGAATATCCGTGCGTATGATGGTTTTAACGAAGGATTGTCGTAAAAAGAGAGAGTAATAGTGAAACTTTTGAATCGTTTTTTCCGCAATGAGGCCTCTGGAGGCATCATACTCATGCTGGCTGCAGCCATCGCTATGCTGCTGGCAAACCTGGGCCCAACCCGCGGCCTGTATCACGCTTTTCTGGAAACACCCGTTGAGTTACGTGTCGGCGTGCTGGAAATCAACAAGAACATGCTGCTGTGGATCAACGATGCACTGATGGCGGTCTTTTTCCTGCTGGTGGGGCTGGAGGTCAAGCGTGAGCTGGTCCAGGGCTCCCTGGCAAGCCGTCAGCGCGCGGCGTTTCCGGTGATTGCCGCCATCGGCGGGATGGTGGTTCCGGCCCTCATCTTTCTGGCTTTTAACTATCAGGATCCCATTGCCCGGGATGGCTGGGCGATCCCGGCAGCAACGGACATAGCCTTTGCGTTGGGCGTTCTCGCGCTGTTAGGTAATCGCGTGCCGATGGAGTTAAAAATCTTCCTGATGGCCCTGGCGATCATCGATGACCTGGGCGCAATCGTCATTATTGCCCTGTTCTATACCAGCGAGCTGTCGGTGCTGTCGCTGGCGGTTGCGGCGGCGGCCATCGCGGTACTGGCGCTGCTCAATATCTGCAATGTCCGTCGTATTGGTATCTATCTCCTGGTGGGTATGGTGCTGTGGACGGCTGTACTGAAATCGGGCGTGCATGCCACTCTGGCCGGCGTGATTATCGGTTTCTTCGTGCCGCTGAAGGCGCAAGAGGGTGAATCGCCGGCGAAGCAGCTCGAGCACGTGCTGCATCCGTGGGTCGCCTTTATGATCCTGCCGCTCTTCGCCTTCGCAAACGCGGGTGTTTCCCTTGAGGGCGTCACGCTGGATGGATTGATGTCGATGCTGCCGCTGGGGATCATCGCCGGGCTGTTTATCGGTAAGCCGCTGGGGATTGGCCTCTTCTGCTGGATGGCGCTGAAACTGAAGCTTGCCACCCTGCCGCACGGAACCACCTGCCGGCAGATCATGGCCGTCGGCGTGCTGTGCGGGATCGGCTTTACTATGTCGATCTTTATCTCAACACTGGCGTTTGGCGCGAATGCCCCTGAGCTTATCATCTGGGCTAAGCTGGCTATCTTAACCGGATCGCTGTTGGCTGCGTTTGTAGGTTATATGTTGCTGAAGACGAAATTGCCCTCGCAGGCGCATCCGGCGTAACGGGACTCCGGGAGGGACAGGCAGCCCTCCCGTTAACACAATCAGGGAGCGAGGATCATATGTCTCATCTTAACTACAACCATCTTTACTACTTCTGGCATGTCTACAAAGAGGGGTCGGTTGTCGGCGCTGCAGAGGCGCTCTACCTGACGCCGCAGACGATTACCGGGCAGATAAAAGCGCTGGAGGAGCGCCTGCAGGGCAAGCTCTTCAAGCGTAAGGGGCGCGGTATTGAGCCAAGCGAACTGGGTGAACTGGTGTTTCGCTACGCCGACAAAATGTTCACCCTGAGCCAGGAGATGCTCGATATTGTGAATTACCGTAAGGAGTCGAACCTGCTTTTTGATGTGGGCATTGCAGATGCGCTGTCAAAGCGGCTGGTCAGCGGGGTGCTGGATGCGGCAGTCGTGAAGGATGAGCAGATCCACCTGCGCTGTTTTGAATCGACGCACGAGATGCTGCTGGAGCAGCTGAGCCAGCATAAGCTGGATATGATTATCTCTGACTGCCCCATCGACTCCACGCAGCAGGAAGGCCTTTTTTCGGTGAAGATTGGCGAATGCGGCGTCAGCTTCTGGTGCAGCAATCCGCCGCCAGAAAAACCGTTCCCCGCCTGTCTGGAAGAGCGCCGTTTACTGGTTCCCGGGCGTCGTTCGATGCTGGGACGCAAGCTGCTGAACTGGTTTAACTCCCAGGGGCTGAACGTTGAAATTCTGGGTGAGTTTGACGATGCCGCATTGATGAAAGCGTTCGGGGAAGCGCATAACGCCATTTTTGTCGCCCCGACGCTCTATGCGCAGGATCTCTATGCGGATGAGAAGATTACCGAGATAGGCCGGGTGGACAACGTGATGGAAGAGTATCACGCCATTTTTGCCGAAAGGATGATCCAGCATCCGGCGGTGCAGCGTATCTGTAATCAGGATTACGCTGCGCTGTTTACGCCACCGGTACTCTGAAGGCATAAAAAAACCCGCATTAAGCGGGTTCTTTTAAAACAAGCAACAACAAATAGCGATTAAGCCAGTTTGTTGATCTGCGCGGTCAGGTTAGCCTTATGACGCGCTGCTTTGTTTTTGTGGATCAGACCTTTAGCAGCCTGACGATCCACGATTGGTTGCATTTCGTTAAATGCGTTCTGCGCAGCAGCTTTGTCGCCAGCTTCGATAGCTGCGTATACTTTCTTGATGAAAGTACGCATCATAGAGCGACGGCTTGCATTGTGCTTACGAGCCTTTTCAGACTGGATAGCACGTTTCTTAGCTGATTTGATATTAGCCAAGGTCCAACTCCCAAATATGATCTATGTGGACAATTCAAAGGCCGAGGAATATGCCCTCTATACCTTCTTTTGTCAATGGATTTGTGCAAATAAGCGCCGTTAATGTGGCGACGCTACGTTACGTAGTGATGGCGCAGGATTCTACCAGCTTGTCGTGTCTGAATACAGCTTTTCGGCACAAAAAACGTTATCTGCCGACAGTTTTTTTCGCTCTGAAAGGTCAGCATGATGAAATCATTACAGCTTTCTGTTTTGCGGCAACAATCGCCGGTTAACCTTAACCGCTGTACAAGGTATACTCTGGCGATTTTCACTGTTTTGAGCCAGTCATGAAGCTGATACGCGGCATACATAATCTCAGTCAGGCCCCGCACGGGTGTGTGCTGACTATTGGTAATTTCGACGGCGTGCATCGTGGGCATCAGGTGCTGTTGCAGGGATTGCGTGAAGAGGGACGGGCACGGGGTCTGCCGGTCGTCGTAATGATTTTTGAACCGCAGCCGCTGGAGCTCTTCGCCAGCGAAAAGGCGCCTGCGCGACTGACCCGTCTGCGTGAAAAATTACGCTATCTGGCGCAGTGTGGCGTGGACTATGTCCTGTGCGTCCGGTTCGACCGACGCTTTGCCGCCCTGACGGCACAAAATTTTGTTGGCGACCTGCTGGTCGATCGCCTCGGGGTACAGTTTTTGGCGGTGGGTGATGATTTCCGCTTTGGCGCTGGTCGTCAGGGGGATTTCTTGCTATTACAGAAGGCTGGTCTGGAGTATGGCTTTGACGTCACCAGCACCCAGACCTTTTGCGAAGGCGGCGTGCGCATCAGCAGCACGGCGGTTCGCCAGGCTCTAGCCGATGACGATCTGGATACCGCCGCAAAACTGCTCGGACGCCCGTTCTCCATTTCCGGACGCGTCGTGCACGGCGATGAACTGGGTCGCACCATTGGTTTCCCTACGGCGAATGTACCGCTGCGCCGTCAGGTTTCCCCGGTTAAAGGGGTTTATGCGGTAGAAGTGACGGGGCTGGGTGATAAGCCTTTACCGGGTGTTGCCAATATTGGTACCCGTCCGACAGTTGCTGGCGTGCGCCAGCAGCTCGAAGTGCATTTGCTGGACGTTGTAATGGACCTCTACGGTCGCCATATAGATGTAATCCTGCGTAAAAAAATACGCAATGAGCAGCGATTCGCCTCGCTTGATGAGCTGAAAGCGCAAATCGCGAGAGATGAATTAACAGCCCGCGAAATATTTGGGCTATCGAACCCGGCTTAATGCCTGAGATATAAATACGGAACCGAGAATCTGATGAGTGACTATAAATCAACCCTGAATTTGCCGGAAACAGGGTTCCCGATGCGCGGCGATCTCGCCAAGCGCGAACCGGGAATGCTGGCGCGTTGGACCGATGATGACCTGTACGGCATCATCCGTGCAGCCAAAAAAGGTAAAAAAACTTTCATTCTGCATGATGGCCCTCCCTATGCGAATGGCAGCATTCATATTGGTCACTCTGTAAACAAGATTCTGAAAGACATTATCGTTAAGTCTAAAGGCTTAATGGGCTATGACTCGCCTTACGTTCCAGGCTGGGACTGCCACGGTCTGCCGATCGAGCTGAAAGTGGAGCAGGAGTTTGGCAAGCCGGGCGAGAAGTTCACCGCTGCTGAATTCCGTGCTAAATGCCGCGAATATGCCGCCACGCAGGTGGATGGTCAGCGTAAAGACTTTATCCGTCTGGGCGTACTGGGCGACTGGTCGCATCCGTACCTGACCATGGACTTCAAAACCGAAGCCAACATCATCCGTGCGCTGGGTAAAATCATCGGCAACGGCCACCTGCATAAAGGTGCTAAGCCGGTGCACTGGTGTGTGGACTGCCGCTCTGCGCTGGCAGAGGCAGAGGTTGAGTATTACGACAAAACCTCTCCGTCCATCGACGTAGCCTTTGAAGGCGTCGATCAGGATGCGCTGCAGGGCAAATTTGGTCTGCCGGGCGTCAACGGCCCAATCTCGCTGGTCATCTGGACCACCACGCCGTGGACCCTACCTGCCAACCGCGCGATCTCCCTCTCTGCGGAGTTCGAATATGCGCTGGTACAGGTTGAAGGCCGCGCGCTGATTCTGGCGAAAGATCTGGTTGAGAGCGTGCTGAAGCGCGCGAATATCACCGACTATAAGGTACTCGGCACCGTGAAGGGCGCTGAGCTGGAGCTGATGCGCTTTAAGCATCCGTTCCTCGATTTCGATGTTCCGGCGATCCTGGGCGAGCACGTTACCCTGGAAGCGGGTACCGGTGCGGTACATACCGCCGGTGGCCACGGCCCGGACGACTACAACATCAGCCTGCAGTACGGTCTGGAAATCGCTAACCCGGTTGGCCCGGATGGCGCGTACCTGCCTGGCACATACCCGACGCTGGACGGTGTTAACGTCTTTAAAGCCAACGATATCATCGTCAACATGCTGCGCGACAACGGCTCGCTGCTGCACGTTGAAAAAATGCAGCACAGCTATCCATGCTGCTGGCGTCACAAAACGCCGATCATCTTCCGTGCGACCCCGCAGTGGTTTGTGAGCATGGATCAGAAAGGGCTGCGCGCGCAGTCATTGAAAGAGATCAAAGGCGTGCAGTGGATCCCGGACTGGGGCCAGGCGCGTATCGAGTCCATGGTGGCGAACCGTCCTGACTGGTGTATCTCCCGTCAGCGTACCTGGGGCGTACCGATGTCTCTGTTCGTGCATAAAGAGACGCAGGAGCTGCACCCGCGCACGCTGGAGCTGATGGAAGAAGTGGCTAAGCGCGTTGAAGTGGACGGCATTCAGGCGTGGTGCGATCTCGATTCCCGCGACATCCTGGGCGCAGATGCGGATAGCTACGAGAAGGTGCCGGATACGCTGGACGTCTGGTTCGACTCCGGATCTACCCACGCCTCCGTGGTTGACGTGCGTCCTGAGTTTGCCGGTCACGCTGCCGACATGTATCTGGAAGGTTCTGACCAACACCGCGGCTGGTTCATGTCATCCCTGATGATCTCCACCGCCATGAAGGGCAAAGCGCCTTACCGTCAGGTACTGACCCACGGTTTCACCGTCGATGGCCAGGGCCGCAAGATGTCTAAATCTATCGGTAACACCGTTTCTCCGCAGGACGTGATGAACAAGCTGGGCGCGGATATTCTGCGTCTCTGGGTGGCATCTACCGACTACACCGGCGAAATGGCGGTTTCTGACGAGATCCTGAAGCGTGCTGCCGACAGCTATCGTCGTATCCGTAACACCGCGCGTTTCCTGCTGGCGAACCTGAATGGTTTCGATCCGGCAAAAGATATGGTGAAACCGGAAGAGATGGTGGTGCTGGATCGCTGGGCGGTAGGCTGTGCCCAGGCGGCGCAGGAAGATATCGTCAAGGCGTACGACTCCTACGACTTCCACGAAGTAGTGCAGCGCCTGATGCGCTTCTGCTCCATCGAGATGGGCTCGTTCTATCTCGACATCATCAAAGACCGTCAGTACACCGCCAAAGCGGACAGCGTGGCGCGTCGTAGCTGCCAGACTGCGCTGTACCACATCGCGGAAGCGCTGGTGCGCTGGATGGCGCCGATCATGTCCTTCACCGCAGATGAGATCTGGGGCTACCTGCCAGGCGACCGTGAGAAGTATGTCTTCACCGGCGAGTGGTATGAAGGTCTGTTTGGTCTGGGCGAAACCGAAGCCATGAACGATGCCTTCTGGGACGAGCTGCTGAAAGTGCGCGGCGAAGTGAACAAAGTCATCGAGCAGGCGCGTACCGACAAGAAAGTGGGCGGCTCTCTGGAAGCGGCAGTAACCCTGTTCGCTGAACCAGAGCTGGCGGCGAAGCTGACTGCGCTGGGTGATGAATTACGATTTGTCCTGTTGACCTCCGGTGCAAAAGTTGCGGATTATGCCGATGCGAGCGCTGATGCCCAGCAGAGCGAACTGCTCAAAGGGCTGAAAGTGGCGCTGGCAAAAGCCGACGGCGAGAAGTGCCCGCGCTGCTGGCACTACACGACCGATGTCGGTCAGGTGGCGGAACACGCAGAGATCTGCGGACGCTGTGTCAACAACGTCGCCGGTGATGGCGAAAAACGTAAGTTTGCCTGATGAGTAAATCATTCTCTTCAACAGGGCTGCGCTGGCTGTGGCTGGTGGTGGTCGTGCTGATTATTGATTTGGGCAGCAAGTACCTGATCCTCCAGAACTTTGCTCTGGGGGATACGGTTCCGCTGTTCCCGTCGCTTAATCTGCACTATGCGCGTAACTATGGCGCAGCGTTTAGCTTCCTTGCGGACAGCGGCGGCTGGCAGCGCTGGTTCTTTGCCGGTATCGCCCTCGGTATCTGCGTGGTACTGGCCGTGCTGATGTACCGTTCGAAAGCCACGCAACAGCTGAACAACATCGCCTACGCGCTGATCATTGGCGGCGCGCTGGGTAACCTGTTCGACCGTCTGTGGCACGGCTTTGTGGTCGACATGATCGACTTCTACGTCGGCAACTGGCACTTCGCCACCTTCAATCTGGCCGATACGGCGATTTGTATCGGTGCGGCGCTGATTGTGCTGGAAGGCTTCTTGCCGAAGCCCGCAGCGAAAGAGCAGGCGTAACAAACCCGCCGGGCGGCGCTGCGCTTGCACCGGCCTACAATGAGTAGGCCCGGTAAGCGCAGCGCCACCGGGCAAAATGAGTGAGCACTCTGCATGTCTAAATCCGTACAGTCCAACAGCGCGATGCTGGTTCATTTCACGCTGAAACTCGATGATGGCTCCACGGCGGAGTCCACCCGCAATAACGGCAAACCGGCGCTGTTCCGTCTGGGTGATACCTCTCTGTCTGAAGGTCTTGAGCAACAGCTGCTGGGGCTGAAAGAGGGGGATAAAAAAAGCTTTTCACTGGAGCCGGATGCTGCGTTTGGCGTGCCGTCCCCGGACCTGATCCAGTACTTCTCGCGTCGTGAATTTATGGATGCAGGAGAGCCTGAGATCGGGGCGATTATGCTCTTTACCGCTATGGATGGCAGCGAAATGCCAGGTGTGATCCGTGAAATCAACGGCGACTCGATTACCGTTGACTTCAACCATCCGCTTGCCGGGCGTACCGTTCATTTTGATGTAGAAGTGCTGGAAATCGATCCGGCACTGGAGGCCTGAAATGCAGATCCTGTTGGCTAACCCGCGCGGCTTCTGCGCCGGTGTAGACCGCGCTATCAGCATTGTTGAAAACGCGCTGGAGATCTACGGCGCGCCGATTTACGTGCGCCATGAAGTGGTACACAACCGCTACGTGGTCGACAGTCTGCGCGAGCGTGGGGCGATCTTTATCGAGCAAATCAGCGAAGTGCCGGACGGCGCTATTCTGATCTTCTCCGCGCATGGCGTTTCCCAGGCCGTGCGTAACGAAGCCAAAAGCCGCGATCTGACCGTATTCGACGCTACCTGTCCGCTGGTGACGAAAGTGCATATGGAAGTGGCCCGCGCCAGCCGTCGTGGTGAAGAGTCGATCCTGATTGGCCACGCCGGTCATCCGGAAGTCGAAGGAACCATGGGCCAGTACAGCAACCCGGAAGGGGGGATGTATCTGGTTGAGTCCCCGGAAGATGTCCTGACGCTGAACGTGAAAAACGAAGCCCGTCTGTCGTTTATGACGCAGACCACGCTTTCGGTTGATGATACGTCGGATGTGATTGACGCCCTGCGCCAGCGCTTCCCGAAAATCGTCGGGCCGCGTAAAGATGATATCTGCTATGCAACCACTAACCGTCAGGAAGCGGTGCGTGCCCTGGCTGAACAGGCGGACGTGGTGCTGGTGGTCGGCTCGAAAAACTCCTCTAACTCCAACCGTCTGGCCGAACTGGCGCAGCGAATGGGCAAGGCGGCGTTCCTGATTGACGACGCGACGGACATCCAGGAAGCGTGGGTTAAAAACGCGGCCTGTGTCGGTGTCACCGCCGGGGCTTCCGCGCCGGATATTCTGGTGCAGAATGTGATTGCTCGCCTTCAGGAGTTGGGTGGGGGTGAAGCCGTTCCGCTGGAAGGGCGCGAAGAGAACATCGTCTTCGAAGTCCCGAAAGAGCTGCGAATCGACGCCCGCGAAGTAGAATAAGGTTTAAAAATGCCAGTCATCAGGTGACTGGCATTTTTTCATTCAGATAGTTGATCATGGCTCGCATTCTGGCTGGCATATGCTTGTTACGCGTCCAGAGCAGCCATAAATCGCCCGAATAGCTGCTGATAAACGTCCACTCCGGCAGAACCTGTACAATTTCCCCTTTTTCAAGCGCCTCACGCGCCGTAAACAGCGGTAAACTCCCGATACCTACATGGTGTTTGACCGCATCCAGCCGCACGCCCGTGTGGTTAGCCGCGTAGCGGCCGTGTGTCTGTACCATCTCCGTTTTTCCCTGTGAGGTAAATTTCCAGCGTGAATCGGCCGGGGTTTCACCGAGCGAAATACAGCTATGCCCCCGGAGGTCGTGCGGATGCTGAGGCGTGCCTGCGCGACGAAGGTATTCTGGCGTCGCGCAAATAATATGGGTTACCGGCATCAGCGGTTTTCCGTACAGGCCTGGCGAAGGGGTATCGGTGATCCGTAATGCCAGATCGACACCGTCATCGATCAGATCCATGTAGCGATCTTCCAGGCGCAGGCAGACATCTATTTGCGGATAGCGCGCCAGGAATGCTGGCATCAGCGGATGGATCACGAACCGTCCCACGGCTTTCGGTACGCTTATCGTGAGCTTTCCCTGCGCAATGGTTTGCAGACTACTGCCGGAATCCATTGCCTGTTGGGCCGCGTCCAGCATATCCAGGGCATGTTCATAGACCGATTTTCCGGTTTCGGTAAGCGCCAGCTTGCGCGTGGTACGGTTCAGTAACTTACACCCCATCTCCTTCTCCAGGCGTGAAACACAGCGGCTGATCGCTGAGGGGGTCGCGCCCGTAATACGGGCTACGGTTGAAAAATTGCCATGTTCGACAATGGTAACGAAGGTCGCGAGATCGGGAAGCAGTGCAGGTTTCATTTGTGCATACCAGGCAAGAGTGCATTGTTTGAAAGCCAGATTATCGATGCTTAAGTGATGAATATACTGTCAGGGTACAGAGGAGAACAACCATGACAGAACGACTTTATTACATCAGTGAAGCGACGGAAGGCCGCGCGAAAGTCATCCGTTGCACTGAAGAGGCGGATGGCCGTTACGCCGTCGAGCTGGATCAAACCCTTTTCCATCCGCAGGGTGGCGGACAACCAGCAGATCGGGGCTTCATCGCTGGGATCGCGGTGGAGAGCGTGAACCTGCGTGGAGAGCAGGTCATTCACATTCTGGCCCGGCCGCTTATGCCTGGTGAGGTGGACATTCAGGTGGATAAAAGTGCGCGGGTGCGACATTCCCGCTGGCACAGCGCAGGCCATTTGATCGGTTATGCCGGCGAGCGATGTGGTTGGGAACCGGTAAAAGCCCACCACTGGCCCGGTGAAGGACGGATTACCTTTACGGCCCGGGACCTTAATAGCGCAATGCCTGATGCTAGCGCGCTGACAGTTCTTATTAACGGCTGGAAAGCGGACAATCTGCCCCGTCATACAGCAATGGAAGCGGGCAGACGCCAGGTTCGCTTTGGCGATCTTCCTGCTTATGCCTGTGGCGGAACGCATGTTAGCCAGCTGGCGGAAATAGGTGAGATGGAGATCCTGGGGATGAAAATAAAAAAAGGGCAGTTGGTCGTCACTTATGCCCTTCACGAGCAGGCGTAACTGGAGCGTGATTAACCCGACAGAGCGGAAGGCTTCGCGGGAGGGGGACAGGTTAATCTGGTAAGCTTGTTGTGTTGTTCTCCTCGGGCCGGAGATAAACATGAATCCTGATATTACCCCGCCACCCCAGGTGGCATCGGCCGGCGGTTATGCGCTTCGCGTATTTGCCGCTGAACTTCACCCACAGGGATGGGAGGTCAGCCATGCTTAACGTTGGGCTGGATATGACCATTACACACCGTCCATTGGGTTTTAGCTACGGAGGCGACGTCACTGGCCCGATGCCGGAGATCCGAACGCTGGATCAGATCCGTCCGTCGCTGCGCAATCCGGACTGCGAAGGGCCAGAGCAGGTGTATGCCATCGCGATGGACGTGGCGAGGCTTGCAGACAGAGAGGAGCTGGAAAAGCGGAAACTGCTGTTTGGCGTGGTCACCTATGCCGCGGGTACGCTCGGCGATGAGCCGGTGCGTAGCCAGGGGCATGTTCACCGTATCAGCCAACACAGTGGATGGTCACCGCCCGAACTGTATGAGATCTGGCAGGGGAAAGCGATCGTCTACATGCAAGAGTATGTTGATGACGATCCCGGCCGCTGCTTTGCGGTGCTGGCGGGGCCGGGTGAAAAGGTACTGGTGCCGCCGGGGTGGGGCCATGCCACTATTTCCGCCTCGCCGGAGGAGCCCTTAACCTTTGGCGCCTGGTGCGACAGAGAATATGGCTTTGAGTATGAGGCCATTCGCGCCCGCAGGGGGCTCGCCTGGTATCCGCTGGTGCAGGGGAGGCATATCGTCTGGCAACATAATAAGCATTATATGGCAGGCAGGCTGCAGATGATTACGCCGCGCTGCTACAGCGAGTTTGGCATCACCGATGCGCCTGTCTACCAGCAGTTTATTGACGATCCCGCCCGCTTTCAGTTTATCTCCCGCCCGGATAAAACGGCGGAGCTATGGCGCAACTTCCATCCGTAACGTAAGCCGGGGCATCGCCCCGGCTCGTTTAACCGGCAAACAGACCGGATGCCACGCCAAGCGCGGCCAGCACCAGCAGTAGCAGCATGGCTTTCACCGGCGAGACCCCTTTTTTTGCCATCAGATACCAGGTGCCGAGCACGACCGCCAGCGGCAGCAACTGCGGGAAGATCCCATCGAGCATCTGCTGAACGTGGATATTCACCCCATCTTTAGTGATGAACTCCAGCCCGGTGCCCAGCTTCACGTAGCTTGCCGCCACGCCGCCCATGACGAAAACCCCTAGCAGCGAGAGCGCCTCACGCAGGCGTGCGGATTTGCTGCTTACCAGCATCTCCACCGAGCCGGAACCCATCCGGTAGCCCTTAAGAAACAGGAACCAGGAGCCAGGGAGCACGATCGCCAGCCAGGCGATAGCATAAAAAAGCGGCCCGAGAATATTCCCCCCCGCCGCCAGCGCCATTCCGATACTCAGCAGAATGGGGATCAGCATGCCGGGGATCATTGAGTCGCCGATGCCGGCGATCGGCCCCATCAGGCCCACCTTCAGGGTATTGATGGTGTCGCCGTCAATGGGTTCAACGTTGGCTTTTTTCTCTTCCAGGCCCAGCACCATGCCGTTAACTATCGCGCCAATCTGCGGTTCTGTGTTGTAGAACGAGGCATGACGGCGCAGCATTTCGGTGCGCTGCGTTGCGTCCGGATAGAGCTTTTTTGCCACCGGCAGCATGCTCAGGCAAAAGCCGAAGGATTCCAGGCGTTCAAAGCTCATCGACGACAGGTTATGCATCATCCATGCCCGCCAGCAGCGGCGCAGATCCTTACGGGTGAGTTTACGTTCTTCCATCAGAATTCATCCTCGTCGTCGTGCGTCGGTCTTGCGGCAACGGGTTGCGGTGCCTCCGGCTTGTAGTTGTAATGGATCAGCGCCAGCAGCGCGCCGACAATCACCAGCGCCACCATGTTCAGCTTCAGAAAGACAATGCAGACGAAACCGACCAGGAAGTAGATGAGCATGGTATAGCTTTTGATGATCTGCTTTAACAGAATGGCGATGCCCACGGCAGGCAGGATGCCGCCCAGCACGTTCATCGTGGAGAGCACGATTTGTGGCAGGCTATCCATAAAGCTGCTGATGTACTGGGCACCAAAATAGACCGCGATGAAGGCCGGAACAAAGCGCAGTACAAAGTTCATCGCCTGCGGCCAGATCGCGCTGTTGAGAAAGAGTCCCCGTTCGTCGCCGCGTTCCAGCGCAACATCCGCCCGGTGGTTCCAGTACGAATTCAGGACCATCATGGCGTTAAAGAGGATGGTGCCGGCGATGCCAATGGTGGCCGCCAGGGCAACGGCGACTTCGGGACCTTTACCGGAGAGAATGCCAAGGGCTATCGCAGGCCAGGCGACGAAGTTTAAATCCGCTGGCATCGAGCCGCCCGGGGTGACCATGGCGATATAGACAGCCTGAACCGCCACGCCAATCATGATACCGGTTTTTACGTCGCCAAGGATAAGCCCTACCAGCATGCCCGAAATCAACGGCCTGGAGATGAGATACCAGCCGCCTGTCAGGCCGAACAGCCAGGGACTGCTGAGCGCCCCGAGATAGCAAAACAGGCCGATTAATGATGCTTCGACAATCATTTCTGGCTCCTTATTTTATTTTTTGTTTAGCGTCCTGCCAGCTAAAGAAGCTGGCATCCGGCACCAGGCGAAACTCAATCACATGGCCCCGTTCGGCAAGCCACTCAAAGGCTGCGGCCTCCTCAGCGCTGACGGACTGGTTAGGCCCGATGGTCGTGGTGTTGGCGCGGGCGCTCATTGGCCCGACATTAATTTTCCCGTTGCTGTTTTTCAGGCTAATGCCCGCCTGTTCAATGCGCTGCAGCGTGACCGGTGATTTGCCGATCACGAAATAGCGTTTCTCGCTGGCAATGACCTTCGGCAGCTTCTCAATGGCCGTAGCGGTATCAAATAGCCACACTTTGGTATCGGATACCGCCCCTTTCATGACCGACGAGAGCAGTGGGTCGGCCGCGACGGCATCGTCAATGGCGACGATGCCGTCGCAGGGCAGCTCTTTTGCCCAGCGTGTGACCAGCTGGCCGTGGATTACCCTGTCATCAATGCGTACGAAAGAAATCGTCATAGCTCTCTCCTTAAAAATCGTCTGTCTGTTCGGTCACCACGTGCCTGGCCTGGATGAGCGTGGGGAAAGTCAGTTCAAGAAGCTGTGCGGCGGCTTGTTGCACATCGTCCAGCTCAGTGACCTCATCGGTTTGCAGCAGCATCGGGAAATTCACCCCCGCTACCACGGCGATGGGCGGCTGGGTTAAGGGGTTAAACGCGGCTTCGCAGGCCACGTTCCAGGGCGTGCCGCTCTGCATATCGCACAGCACCAAAATGCCGCTGGCCCCCTCGCTGGCCTGCGCCAGAGCGGTAGTGAAATCATGGCGAAATCCTTCAATGCCTCTCTCTCCGGTGAGGCATACGGCGCGTAGATTTGGCAGTTCGCCATAGACCATCTCCCCGCTTTCCAGCAGCGCGGCGGCCAGGGGGCCGTGTGTGGCAACGATAAACTGAATCATGCTTACCCCCTTACCCAGGCTTTAACGGTGGCCAGTTGCTGGCCGATGCCTTTACCCCAGGGAGAGATGCGGTATTCGCCCACGGCAGCAGGGACGATAAAGGTTTCGGCGTAATGCACCACGAAGGGTTCAAAGGCGTTGTCAGGACTGTCCACTCGCGCTTCTGCCCCCTCCACCAGGTTCAGCACGTTTACGCCGCCTTCCGTGTTGTGCAGGACTGGTTCGCTGAACCAGTGACGGCGGGTTTCAATAAATTCGCGTTCGTGCAGGCCGGTGCGCTCTTCGCGCCAGCCCTTTCCTTCGCTGACAGGCTCAAACTGGTTCACGAGATGCTTCTGTACCCAGCGGGTGTCACGCTGCCAGTCAATGACCTGCTCGCCATGCTCGAGGTGAACAGGGCGGGGCAGACCGTCCATGCCGAGACGGCCCCAGTCCCAGAGTTTGAAGGTGAAAATGTAAGGCGTGGCGCTGATCTCCAGCACCATCGTGCCGGAACCTGAGCAGTGAACCGTGCCGGCGGGGATCAGGAAGTGATCGTGTTTATGCGCCGGGATCTTGTTCACAAAGCGGGCGTCATCGAAGGCTTTTTCACCCTGAGCGGCGCGTTTGAGATCGTCCATCATTGCCTGTGGGTGGGTGCCGCTCACGGTGCCCAGGTAAACCACCGCGCCGGGCTCCGCCTCCAGAATGTAGTAACTCTCATCCTGGGTGTAGTGCATACCGAACTGCTGCTGGATGTACTCCGTTACCGGGTGCACCTGAAAGCTCAGGTTCTGCCCGCCGATGGTATCGAGAAAGTCGAAGCGGATTGGGAATTCCGCGCCAAACCGGGCGTGAACCTTTTCCCCCAGCAGCGAGCGGGGCTGAAGCAGAACCAGGTCCTGGGAGGGGATCTCGATCCGCACCGCGCCAAAACGCAGTAACAGGCTGTTTTCCTCGGGCACGCAATCAAAACACCACGCGTAGTTGGGCGCGACGGGATCGAGATCGAACTGTTGTTTCATCCACTGGCCGCCCCAGACGCCGGGATCGAAGAAGGGCACCACGCGGAAAGGACGCCGGGTGGTGTGCGCCAGGCCCGCGCGCAGGGCGTCTCCGCAGACCATCGCCGGTGCGTTAGCGAGGGTGGTATCCAGCAGGAAATCAGCGCGTTTAAGCAGCGGTGTTTTGTGGCGATCGAACACCCGCCACTCAATAAAGAAGGCGCGCTTATAACGGCGGAGCATATCTTCAGTCTGGTTTTCGACGCCCCAGTTGCCCAGCTCGCCTTTGCGCATACGCTGCTGAATTTCCCAGCGCGGCAGATCGGCGTAGACCAGCACGTCGCCCGGATGGACCAGGGCAGCGCCGGAGCCATAAATCACCACCAGCCCCTCTTCACAAGCGGTGACCTGCTCTTGCAGAGCCTTTAGCTTCTCCCTGTCCATAAATTCCACTAGCTGGTGGCATGAAAGCACGCCAAAAACGCGGTCATCGGTGAGGTTACGCGCCAGCATCGCATGCAGCGCATCCTCATCGCGGCGGGCCCGTTCGGCATTAATCGTCAGCGCCGGACGGAGCGATGAGAACAACATCTGCTCCAGTTCGTCGAGACGTACGCCGGGATAGCAGTCGATAACCAGCACGGTGCGTTTCGGGAGCTGTTGCTGTGCAAGCGAACGTCCAATCGCCTCCCAGCCCTGCCAGGCGCGGTGGTCGAAGCCGCTTATGTTGACTTCAGGGTGTTTATCGTAGGTGGTCATAGTCTCTCTCCTTCAATATTGATTAGGTTATTCGATTAACCGGCTTTGAAAAGAGTGGTTAACGCGATTAACCCGGCATTCCGCGGCATTTACGGGTAATCTGCGGCGGTTCTGTGAAGGAGGTCACAGGGAAAAATGCAAAAATTAGGTTATTCGATTAATCTAAAGAAAAAAGGAGTCACCATGACGGGAATAACGCTGGCGGACGTGGCAAAACGGGCAGGCGTATCAACTGCAACGGTATCAATGGTGCTGTGCAACAAGGGGCGGATCTCCCAGGCCACGCGGGAGAAAGTACGCCGGGCGCTGGACGAGACGGGCTACGTCTATAACCAGACGGCGGCTAATCTGCGCAACCGGCGAAGTAACCAGGTCGGGCTGCTGCTTCACGATATTACCAACCCCTTCTACGGCGAAATGACGGCGGGGCTGAGCCACGAGATGGAGCGCCACGACCTGCTGCTGTTCCTGGCCAACAGCGAAGAGTCTTCATCGCGCCAGCAGAAGTTTGTTGATTCACTGATGCGCAACAACGTCTGCGGCATGGTGCTGTGTGCCGCGCGCGAAACGCCGCAGGCCTTTTTTGATGGCCTGAAGCGCCGCACTATTCCGGCGATTATGGTGGTGCGCCCGCTGAACGATCCAGATTTTGATTTCGTTGGCACTGATAACTTCCTCGGCACCCAGTTAGCCACGGAGCATCTGTTGCGGATGGGCCATCGCCATATCGCCTTTATCGGAGGAAGCGCGCGCTCCGGCTCGCGGGCGCAGCGCCTCGGGGGATTTACCAGCAAGCTGCTGGAGTATGGCGTAACGCCGAATCCGGAGTGGATCGTCACCGCCCAAGCCAGCCAAAGTGACGGGGCGCGCGTTGCGCTGGCTCTGCTGTCGCGCCATCCGCAGATCACAGCGGCTATCTGTTACCAGGACATCGTGGCGCTGGGCGTTATGCAGAGTTTACGCAAGCTGGGGCGCGAGCCGGGCAGTGATTTTGCGCTGGTCGGGTTCGATGACATTACCGAAGCGGGACTGGTTCAGCCTGCGTTAACCACGGTCTCCGTGGCCGCCAAAGAGATCGGTCGTAAGGCGGGCGAGCTGCTCTTTAGCCGCATTCAGGGGAATGACGAGCCGCCAAAGCGGATCATCCTGCCCCCTACGCTGGTGGTGCGTGAATCGTGCGGTTTTCGCTGACACCTATGTTTTTTACTGATATCTGACCCGTTTTATCATTAAATTCTAATTATCGGCGTTTTCAGATGGCGGCAATCTTGCTGGCTGGTTACTCTGGAAACGATTTACATCATTTTAACGTAAGAGAATAACTATGCATGATGCACAGGTCCGTGTCGCAATTGCGGGCGCGGGTGGCCGTATGGGCCGTCAGTTAATTCAGGCTACGCTGCAGATGGATGGCGTTGCGCTTGGCGCCGCGCTGGAGCGCGAAGGCTCTTCTTTATTAGGCGCGGATGCCGGTGAGCTGGCAGGCGTGGCTAAGACGGGCGTTACCGTGCAGAGCAGCCTTGATGCAGTAAAAGATGACTTTGACGTGTTTATCGATTTTACGCGCCCGGAAGGCACGCTGCATCACCTGGCGTTTTGCCGCCAGCACGGCAAGGGCATGGTGATCGGCACCACCGGTTTTGACGATGCGGGCAAACAGGCGATTCAGGATGCGGCGAAAGTCATCCCTGTCGTATTTGCGGCCAACTTCAGCGTGGGCGTGAACGTGATGCTCAAGCTGCTGGAGAAAGCGGCGAAGGTGATGGGCGACTATACCGATATCGAGATCGTTGAAGCGCACCATCGCTACAAAGTGGATGCACCGTCAGGTACGGCCCTGGCGATGGGCGAGGCGATTGCCCAGGCGATGGATAAGGATCTGAAAACGTGTGCCGTCTACACCCGTGAAGGTCATACCGGCGAACGCGTTCCGGGCACCATTGGTTTTGCCACGGTGCGTGCCGGTGACATTGTAGGCGAACATACCGCGATGTTTGCCGATATTGGTGAGCGCGTTGAAATCACCCATAAGGCTTCCAGTCGTATGACTTTTGCAAATGGGGCTGTACGTTCTGCTATTTGGTTGAAAGGCAAAAAAGATGGTCTTTTTGACATGCGAGATGTGCTTGATCTTAACAACTTGTAATCATAGTTACCCTTCGTGATGTGGTTATTGCAGTCGTAATTAATTGATTGCACAGGGCAATATTTTATTGCCCTTTAATTTTGAAGTCTTTGGCATAGTTTTTATATTAACTTCCCATAAATCTTCTTTTTCACCTCTATTTTTGTTTCAAACTTGTGAATTTTGACCAAATGGTCCACTTTTTTGGACCGCAACGGCAGTTCTAACAATAAAATGGGTTAGCAAGCGTTTTCCCAGGTGATTTAGTTGGTCTTTTTGCCCGTTAACAACTCTCTTTCCCACCAGTGGCATAAAAATGACAGACAAAACCCACTTTTTGAGTTGACTTTCCCCTGCTTAATCTCCAGAATGCCGCCGTTTGCCGAAAATCCACTGGCAGCAGATTTGCATTGATTTGAACCCTGGTTATGAATTAATATGCAAATAAAGTGAGTGAATATTCTCTGGAGGGTGTTTTGATTAAGTCAGCGCTATTGGTTCTGGAAGACGGAACCCAGTTTATCGGTCGGGCCATTGGGGCAACAGGTTCGGCGGTTGGGGAAGTCGTTTTCAATACTTCAATGACCGGTTATCAAGAAATCCTCACTGATCCTTCCTATTCCCGCCAAATCGTCACTTTAACTTATCCCCATATTGGTAATGTCGGCTCCAACGCCGCTGATGAAGAGTCCTCCCAGGTCCACGCACAAGGTCTGATCATTCGTGACCTGCCGCTGATTGCCAGTAACTACCGCAGTACTGAAGACCTCTCTTCCTACCTGAAACGCCATAACATCGTGGCGATTGCCGATATCGATACCCGTAAGCTGACGCGTCTGCTGCGTGAAAAAGGTGCCCAGAACGGCTGCATCATCGCTGGCGACAACCTGGATGCGGCTCTGGCGCAGGAAAAAGCCAAAGCCTTCCCGGGTCTGAACGGTATGGATCTGGCAAAAGAAGTGACCACCGCTGAGTCCTACAGCTGGACGCAGGGTAGCTGGACGCTGGCTGGCGAACTGCCGGAAGCGAAAAAAGAGGAAGAGCTGCCGTTCCACGTGGTGGCCTACGACTACGGCGCCAAGCGCAACATCCTGCGTATGCTGGTGGATCGCGGCTGCCGCCTGACCGTTGTGCCGGCCAAAACCCCGGCAGACGAAGTACTGAAGATGAACCCGGACGGGATCTTCCTCTCTAACGGCCCGGGTGACCCGGCACCGTGCGATTACGCTATCGACGCGATTAAAACTTTCCTTGAAACCGACATTCCGGTATTCGGCATCTGCCTCGGCCATCAGCTGCTGGCGCTGGCGAGCGGTGCGAAAACCGTGAAGATGAAGTTCGGTCACCACGGTGGCAACCACCCGGTGAAAGATATCGACAACAACACGGTAATGATTACCGCACAGAACCACGGTTTTGCTGTCGATGAAGCCTCCATGCCTGCCAACCTGCGCGTCACGCACAAGTCGCTGTTCGATGGCACCTTGCAGGGCATTCATCGTACCGACAAACCGGCGTTCAGCTTCCAGGGACACCCGGAGGCAAGCCCAGGCCCGCACGATGCCGCGCCGCTGTTCGATCACTTCATCGAACTTATCGAGCAATACCGTAAGACCGCTAAATAATCAGGAGCCGAGAAGACCATGCCAAAACGTACAGACATAAAAAGCATCCTGATCCTTGGCGCTGGCCCGATCGTTATCGGCCAGGCCTGTGAATTTGACTACTCTGGCGCTCAGGCGTGTAAAGCCCTGCGTGAAGAGGGTTACCGCGTTATTCTGGTGAACTCCAACCCGGCCACCATCATGACCGACCCGGAAATGGCCGATGCGACCTACATCGAGCCGATTCACTGGGAAGTGGTACGCAAAATCATCGAAAAAGAGCGTCCGGATGCCGTACTGCCAACCATGGGCGGCCAGACGGCGCTGAACTGTGCGCTGGAGCTGGAGCGTCAGGGCGTGCTGGAAGAGTTCGGCGTGACCATGATTGGTGCCACCGCCGACGCGATTGATAAAGCGGAAGACCGCCGTCGCTTCGACGTGGCAATGAAAAAAATCGGCCTCGACACCGCGCGTTCCGGTATTGCACACAATATGGAAGAGGCGCTGGCGGTTGCCGCTGACGTGGGTTATCCGTGCATCATCCGTCCTTCCTTCACCATGGGCGGCACCGGCGGCGGTATCGCTTACAACCGTGAAGAGTTCGAAGAGATTTGTGCCCGCGGTCTGGATCTTTCTCCAACCAACGAGCTGCTGATTGATGAATCACTGATCGGCTGGAAAGAGTATGAGATGGAAGTGGTGCGTGATAAAAACGACAACTGCATCATCGTCTGCTCTATTGAAAACTTCGACGCCATGGGCATCCACACCGGTGACTCCATCACCGTGGCACCCGCCCAGACCCTGACCGACAAAGAGTACCAAATCATGCGTAACGCCTCGATGGCGGTACTGCGTGAGATTGGCGTCGAAACCGGCGGCTCTAACGTGCAGTTCTCGGTTAACCCGAAGAACGGTCGTCTGATTGTTATCGAGATGAACCCGCGTGTATCCCGCTCCTCTGCGCTGGCATCGAAAGCCACCGGCTTCCCGATTGCCAAAGTGGCGGCGAAACTGGCGGTGGGTTATACCCTCGACGAGCTGATGAACGACATCACCGGCGGTCGTACTCCGGCCTCGTTCGAGCCGTCTATCGACTACGTTGTAACCAAAATTCCTCGCTTCAACTTCGAGAAATTTGCCGGCGCTAACGACCGTCTGACCACCCAGATGAAATCTGTCGGCGAAGTGATGGCCATTGGCCGCACCCAGCAGGAGTCCCTGCAGAAAGCGCTGCGCGGTCTGGAAGTGGGCGCCACCGGTTTCGACCCGAAAGTAAGCCTGGATGATCCGGAAGCCCTGACCAAAATCCGTCGTGAGCTGAAAGACGCGGGCGCCGAGCGTATCTGGTATATCGCCGACGCCTTCCGTGCGGGCATGTCCGTCGATGGCGTCTTCAACCTGACCAACATTGACCGCTGGTTCCTGGTGCAGATTGAAGAGCTGGTGCGTCTGGAAGAGAAGGTGGCAGAGCTGGGCATCAACGGCCTCGACGCTGACTTCCTGCGCATGCTCAAGCGTAAAGGCTTTGCCGACGCGCGTCTGGCTAAACTGGCGGGCGTACGCGAAGCGGAGATCCGCAAGCTGCGTGACCAGTACGACCTGCACCCGGTCTACAAGCGTGTGGATACCTGTGCGGCAGAGTTTGCGACCGACACCGCCTACATGTACTCCACCTATGAAGACGAGTGCGAAGCGAACCCGTCCGTTGACCGCGACAAAATCATGGTGCTGGGCGGCGGTCCAAACCGTATCGGCCAGGGCATCGAGTTCGACTACTGCTGCGTACATGCCTCCCTGGCGCTGCGCGAAGACGGTTACGAGACCATTATGGTCAACTGTAACCCGGAAACCGTCTCGACCGACTACGACACCTCCGACCGCCTCTACTTCGAGCCGGTAACGCTGGAAGATGTGCTGGAAATCGTGCGTATCGAGAAGCCAAAAGGGGTTATCGTGCAGTACGGCGGCCAGACTCCGCTGAAGCTGGCCCGCGCGCTCGAAGCGGCAGGTGTACCGGTTATCGGTACCAGCCCGGATGCGATTGACCGTGCGGAAGACCGCGAACGTTTCCAGCACGCCGTTGACCGTCTGAAGCTGAAACAGCCGGCTAACGCCACCGTTACCACCATTGAGCAGGCGGTTGAGAAGGCCAAAGAGATCACCTACCCGCTGGTGGTGCGCCCCTCCTACGTGCTGGGTGGCCGCGCAATGGAGATCGTCTACGACGAAGCCGACCTGCGCCGTTACTTCCAGACGGCGGTCAGCGTCTCTAACGATGCGCCAGTCCTGCTGGACCGCTTCCTGGACGATGCGGTAGAAGTGGATGTGGATGCTATCTGCGACGGCGAAAGAGTGCTGATTGGCGGCATCATGGAGCACATCGAGCAGGCGGGCGTGCACTCCGGCGACTCCGCATGTTCTCTGCCAGCCTATACGCTGAGCAAAGAGATTCAGGACGTGATGCGCGAGCAGGTGCAGAAACTGGCCTTCGAGCTGCAGGTACGCGGTCTGATGAACGTGCAGTTTGCGGTGAAAGACAATGAAGTCTACCTGATTGAAGTGAACCCACGTGCGGCACGTACCGTCCCGTTCGTCTCCAAAGCCACCGGTATCCCGCTGGCGAAAGTGGCGGCGCGCGTGATGGCTGGCCAGACGCTGGCGCAGCAGGGCGTAACCAAAGAGATTATCCCGCCGTACTACTCGGTGAAAGAGGTGGTGCTGCCGTTCAACAAGTTCCCGGGCGTTGACCCGCTGTTAGGGCCAGAGATGCGCTCAACCGGTGAAGTCATGGGCGTGGGCCGTACCTTCGCGGAAGCGTTCGCCAAGGCGCAGTTGGGCAGTAACTCCACCATGAAGAAACAGGGCCGTGCGCTGCTCTCCGTGCGAGAAGGCGACAAAGAGCGCGTGGTGGACCTGGCGGCGAAGCTGCTGAAGTATGGCTTTGAGCTGGATGCGACCCACGGCACCGCGATTGTGCTGGGTGAAGCGGGTATCAACCCGCGTCTGGTGAACAAGGTGCATGAAGGTCGTCCGCACATTCAGGACCGTATCAAGAATGGCGAATATACCTACATCATCAACACCACCGAAGGGCGCCAGGCGATTGAAGACTCCAAGCTGATTCGCCGCAGCGCGCTGCAGTACAAAGTGCACTATGACACTACCCTGAACGGCGGTTTTGCGACAGCGATGGCGCTGAACGCGGATGCCACCGAGAAGGTGATTTCTGTGCAGGAGATGCACGCGCAGATTAGCAAGTAACAAGCCTGTTATCGTAGGGCGGGTAAGCGAAAGCGACGCCGGGCAAATGGCGGGTGGCGCTTCGCTTACCCGCCCTACGATGGCTGCCTCCCTCTTCAGAACCTTCTGCTTTCTCATCTCCCATCAGTCAGTTAGCCTAAAATTATCAGGTCGATAATTAAATCCAACTGAAAAGCAGGGAGAACACCATGCGTAAGAATCTTTTGCTGACTTCAATTTTTACTGCCGCAGCACTATTTACCGTTGCAGGTTGTTCCTCTAACCAGGCGGTGAAAACTACTGACGGTAAAACCATCGTCACCGACGGAAAACCGCAGGTAGATGACGATACTGGAATGATGTCTATTGATAATGCCGAAACCGGTCAGACGGAACAGATTAACCGCGATCAGGTGAAATCCATGGGTGAACTGGATAACTGATAAAAAAATGCAGTGGCCTGCGCCACTGCATCGGTTGTTGCGGTAACAGGATTACCAGCGGTGATTTAACAGGATATGACCGCCATAGGCGTCGTAGCTGTTTTCGCCCCATTCGCCGCTGGCGCGCAGCGAGATCAGGGTGGTCTCGTTCAGCTTGCCCGTTACGCCCAGCTCCAGCTGTGCGCGGTCGTCCGGGGTATCGTTGCTGAAGGTTTCGCCGTTGAAAGCGATGTCGTTCTGTCCTGCCCCTTTCAGCCAGTTAACTGCCACATAAGGCTGCCAAGCCTGAACATCTTTCTGGTCAAAGTAGCTGGATTTCACCCCTACGCGGCCAAGTACGCTGTCGTTATCAAGGGTAGAGATCCGTACGCCGTCGGCATCCTTATGATTTTCCTGGTCCAGGTAGCTGTAAATCGCCTGAATTTGCGGCTCGATTTTCCAGGTTCTCTCGTTTTCTGAGTCAACAATCCAGGCATGGCCCGCTTCCAGCGACACGGCAAAACCGTGGCTGTTGTAAGATTCATTGTCGCGCCCATCGCTTCTCAGGCCGTTGTGATACCAGCCGTAAGAGGCCCAGCTGTCGATATAGCTGCCTTTACGCAGCTTCTGATCTTCCTGCCAGGTGGCGTAGACGCCAACGTTCACACCATCGACCTTGCCGTGCGCGGAACGGTGGCTGCCGGTAGAGGTGGAGTCGGTTTTCGCCTGGCCTGCGCCAAACATCATCCCACTATGCAGAACACCAGTATCCATCTGCTTGCTGATGAAATCGCTGCCAACCTGCATGACGTACTGGGTCGTGTCATAGTTTACTTTTCCGCCTGCCACGTCATTGTCGTGATAGCGGCCTTTGACATACATCCAGGTATTGAGATCCTCACCATCGCGCAGCGTCAGCTGATCGCGATCGTCACGTTTGTGCAGGAACATCCCCTGGGCTGCCAGGTAGTTACCCATATAGGCGCCGACTTCAGGGGCCATGTTAGACGGTGCTGGTGGGGTATAGCCACCATCATCAGGGTTGGTATTGTTGCCGTTATCATCCGGCTCTGGTGCCGGCTGAGGGGCTGGCGTCGGGTCTGGCGTTGGATCGGGTGTTGGCTCGGGCGCAGGGGAAGGCGAAGTGTTCGCAGATTCCAGGTACCAGTTACCGTCGGTGTGCTTGTTCAGGCTGTATTCCCAGGCACCGGCAACAACAGGTCGGGAAAGGGAGAATGCGGCGTCGGAGTTACCACTAACTTTGACAACCTGCATACCGTTAACGGTTTGCGCACCCAGACCACCGATATTCGAGATGCGGATACCGGACTGGCCGGCGCTATCACCGGTAATGGTCAGGTGATCGGTAGCAGAATCATCCTCTCCCAACACGCTGTTCATCAGGATCTGGCTACCGCTCGTCCCGGTATAGTTGCCGTTAATGACGAATCTGTTGCCGACGTGGTCATTAAGACCATTGACCTGCAGCGTACCGCTGTTGGTCACATTACCGTTGATGGTATTCGCAGTTGAAGGCGTTACGCTATTGCCAGAGATGGCATTCCAGGAGGCGAGGGTACCGCCGTTAAGAATATTGATGTTGTTATTAACGGTTCCGGCGCTGGCAAAGGTTGCTCTATTGCCAACGGTGACGGTAGCGGTATTGCCGCTGGTGCCCAGGGTTGCGCCTTCTGCGATCAGGGTGGTACCGCTATTCAGTAGGGTATTGCCGGTATAGCTGTTATTGCCGGTCAGGGTTAACAGATTAGCATCGATTTTTTTAACGTTGCCGCTGCCGGTAATATCCCCTGCGAAAACAGAGTCGGAGCCCTGGTTGAACGTGAAGGTGCCGTTATTGGTCAGGGTGCCGGTCAGAAAGCCTGTTTGGTCACCATTACCCAGCTGAAGATGGCCTGCCTCTGAAATCAGGGTATTACCGGCGTCGTTTTTTACGATGCCCGCCAGAGTCAGTTTACCTGAGTTGATCTTAATTGAGTCACCCGCGCCGATAATATCGATGTTGCCGGTCAGTGACCAGTCAGTACCGTCCATAGACAGCGAAGCAAAGCCATCACCTGCGTTCAGGCCGCGGAAATTGCTGTCTTCTGAGCCGCTATCCAGTAACGCTAAGGTGTTTGTTGTGGAATTGGTGGAGATGACATCGCCATCAAGCACAGATCCTTGCCCCAAAGTCAGCGTATTAGCCTGGGTACTCTCAAAGGTAATTGCACTTTCTGAACCTTTTATCAGGCCATTATTTCCTATATTAAGTCTGTGATTACCCGTGACGACAACACCGTTAACATCAGCCTCGATCTGCCCCCGATTATTAAGATTACTTTTGCCTGAAGCATCAAGCAGGATACCGTTATCGGTGCCGCCTTTTAACATTCCATCATTATCAATGATGACACTGGCACCGGAGGTGAACGCGGTTTTACCTTGGATCGTACCGGTATTTGCGATGTTGACGTTACTTGAATCTTCATGAATTTTAATACCGTATTCTGCCCCCAGAATTTTACCGGCGTTGTTTATGTCCCCACCCATATTTTCGACATAAATTCCGGTGGCACCCGTGGATTCGATTAATCCACTTTGCTGGTTATTTATGATTACTTTTTGTGAGCCAGTAGCGATAAGCATTCCATCGCCTACGCCAGACACTTTCCCATAGTTCGTGACACCGTCAATTACCTGCCCTTTGACCGTAACAGTGGGCATGTCAGTGGAATTGGTAATGCTGACATCTTCAGGAATGATGTATGTATTATCTGATGAAAAAGTCTGTGGGGCATCCGTGTTGTCATTAATTATGATTTCTGCGGATACCATTAACGGGGTAAATACTATTAATGCTGATAAAGCTGGAAAAATATTTTTCAACGATGCCGTTGTCTTATTTAATTGAGGGGTTTTGCTTGTCATTGTCACATCCGTTTTGTGATTTAAGAAAGCGTATTTTAGTAATGAGGTGATTTTTTGTAAATCACTGCTTTTTAATGGTGTATTATTAATATTAAGTTAACCAATTGAGTTGTCAGCGGTTTTTTTATGAATGGTGTTTTTAAATTATGGATTAAATTCATTTTATTGATAATGTTTTTGCATTAATCCAAAGAGAATAATCTTAATGCTAAATATGATGTTTATTTTTTATGGAATTAATAAAAATAATAGATTTCCAAGCAAAGCCATTTACCAATCTTTGCGGTTAATGCCAGCAAGGCCAGAGACCCCTTCAAACGCCTCGCTTTCCTGACTACACTGACAGTCACAACAAGAAAGCCGTTTACCCAGGTTAATCATGATACTCATTATCTACGCCCATCCTTATCCGCACCATTCGCATGCGAATAAGCGAATGCTCGATCAGGTAAAGACGCTGGAGGGTGTAGAAATCCGCTCGCTCTATCAGCTCTATCCTGACTTTAATATTGATATCGCCGCAGAGCAGGAGGCGATTTCCAGAGCCGATCTCATCGTCTGGCAGCACCCGATGCAGTGGTACAGCACGCCTCCGTTGCTGAAACTGTGGATCGATAAAGTCTTCTCGCACGGCTGGGCGTACGGTCATAACGGGAGAGCGCTCAAGGGTAAAAGCCTGCTGTGGGCGGTGACCACCGGTGGCGGCGAAAGCCATTTCGATATCGGTTCCTTCCCCGGCTTTGAGGTGCTGGCGCAGCCGCTGCAGGCGACCGCGCTCTACTGCGGGCTCAACTGGCTCCCGCCATTTGCTATGCACTGCACCTTCGTTTGCGACGACGAAACCCTTCAGGCGCAGGCGCGCCACTACAAACAACGTTTACTCGACTGGCAGGAGGCGCACCATGGATAGCCATACGCTGATTCAGGCGCTGATCTATTTGGGGGCCGCGGCGCTGATTGTGCCGGTTGCGGTTCGTCTGGGGCTGGGGTCGGTGCTGGGCTATCTGATTGCCGGCTGCGTCATTGGTCCGTGGGGTTTCCGGCTGGTCACCGATGCCGAGTCGATTCTGCACTTTGCGGAAATTGGCGTGGTGCTGATGCTGTTCGTGATTGGTCTGGAGCTGGATCCGCGTCGCCTGTGGAAACTGCGCGCCTCGGTATTTGGCGGCGGGGCATTGCAGATGCTGGCCTGCGGTCTGCTGCTGGGCGGATTCTGCATCCTGCTGGGCATGGACTGGAAAGTGGCGGAGCTGATCGGTATGACGCTGGCGCTCTCATCCACGGCGATCGCCATGCAGGCCATGAATGAACGTAACCTGACGGTTTCGCAGATGGGTCGCAGCGCCTTCTCAGTGCTGCTTTTTCAGGACATCGCCGCCATTCCGCTGGTGGCGATGATCCCGCTGCTGGCCGCTTCCGGGGCGTCAACTACCCTGGGCGCCTTTGCCCTTTCGGCCCTGAAAGTTGTCGGGGCGCTGGCGCTGGTGGTCCTGCTCGGGCGGTACGTCAGCCGACCGTTGCTGCGTTTTGTCGCCCGCTCCGGCCTGCGTGAAGTCTTCAGTGCCGTGGCCTTATTCCTGGTCTTCGGCTTTGGTCTGATGCTGGAAGAGGCCGGGCTCTCTATGGCGATGGGGGCGTTTCTGGCAGGCGTTCTGCTGGCGAGCTCCGAGTACCGCCACGCCCTGGAAAGCGATATCGAGCCCTTTAAGGGGCTGCTGCTGGGGCTGTTCTTTATTGGCGTGGGGATGTCGGTTGATTTCGGGACGTTAGTCACCCATCCGCTGCGCATCGCGATCCTGCTGGTGGGCTTCCTGGCCATTAAAATGCTCATGCTCTGGCTGGTAGCTCGCCCGTTGAAGGTTCCCGCGAAACAGCGGCGCTGGTTTGCGGTGCTGCTGGGGCAGGGGAGTGAGTTTGCCTTTGTGGTGTTTGGCGCGGCAAACATGGCAAACGTGCTCGATCCCGAATGGGCGAAGGCGCTGACGCTGGCGGTGGCGCTGTCAATGGCGGTAACCCCGCTGCTGCTGGTGGTGCTGACCCGTCTCGACGCTGCCAACAGTGGTCAACAGCACGAGGCTGATGAAATTGATGAAGAGCAACCGCGGGTCATCATCGCCGGGTTTGGTCGCTTCGGTCAGATTGCGGGCCGTTTGCTGCTCTCCAGTGGGGTAAAAATGGTCATCCTCGATCACGATCCCGATCATATTGAAACCTTGCGTAAGTTTGATATGAAGGTCTTTTATGGCGATGCCACCCGCGTGGACCTGCTGGAATCCGCCGGGGCGCACAAGGCCGAAGTGTTGATCAACGCGATAGACGATCCGAAGAACAGCCTGCAGCTGGTTGAGCTGGCGAAGACGCACTTCCCGCATCTGAAAATCATCTCCCGCGCGCGCGATATCGATCACTACATCAAACTGCGTCAGACAGGTGTCGATGCCCCGGAGCGTGAAACCTTTGAAGGCGCGCTCAAATCCGGACGGCTGGCGCTGGAGAGCCTTGGCCTCGGGGCATATGAAGCCCGGGAGCGGGCCGATCTGTTCCGTCGCTTTAATATTGAGATGCTGGAGGAGATGGCGGAAATGGCGGAGAACGATGCCAAATCCCGCGCGGCAGTGGTTAAACGCACCAGCGCCATGCTGACCGAGATCATCAATGAGGATCGTAATCACCTCTCACTGACCCAGCGTCATGGCTGGCAGGGAACGGAAGAGGGTAAGCATACCGGCGATCCGCACGATGAGCCGGAGAGCAAACCTGTAGCGTGAAGAGGGGTTGCCAGCAAATATAAAAAATTTCCTGTTCTTTACTCTGCCGCCAGTCGACGAAAGATTAAGCTTTCCGTATAGTGGCGGCAATTTTTTGCATCCGGGAAATAATCAATGATCAGTCTGATTGCGGCGCTTGCGGTAGATCGCGTGATTGGTATGGAAAACGCCATGCCGTGGAATCTGCCTGCCGATCTCGCGTGGTTTAAACGTACAACGTTGAACAAGCCGGTAGTAATGGGCCGCCTGACCTGGGAGTCAATCGGGCGCCCGTTGCCGGGCCGTAAAAACATCGTAATAAGCAGCCAACCCGGCACGGACGATCGTGTTGAGTGGGTTAAATCCATCGACGAAGCCATTGCTGCCTGCGGCGATGCTGAAGAGATCATGGTGATTGGCGGGGGGCGTATCTATGAGCAATTCCTGCCGAAAGCGCAGAAATTATATCTGACCCACATTGATGCTGAAGTGGAAGGGGATACCCATTTCCCGGACTACGATCCTGACGAGTGGGAATCGGTGTTCAGCGAATTCCACGACGCGGATGCGCAAAACTCGCATAGCTACTGCTTCGAGATCCTTGAACGCCGCTAATGTGGTTACTGCACCTTTCCCGCCGGGAGAGGTGCAGCGCTCTTCTACGACGCTACGGCTTCATTTTCATCCAAATCCAGATGCCGGTTCGAAGGCTGCATAAACCAGGCTTTATCTTCCCAGCGCAGACAGGTGAGTTCTCCCCCCCAGCAGCAACCCGTATCCAGCCCATAAATGCCTTCAGGCGTGCCTTTCCCTTCCAGCGATGCCCAGTGGCCGAAGACGACACTGTACTGCTCCGTTACCGGGCCAGGGATTGCAAACCACGGCTTGAGCGGCGTCGGCGCGTTTTCCGGCACATCCTTGCAATACATATCCAGCTGACCATTCGGGAAGCAGTAACGCATGCGGGTGAAGGCGTTCGTGATAAAACGCAGGCGCGCAACGCCGCTGAGCTCCATGCTCCAGTTGTTGGGCATGTCGCCATACATCGCATCGAGGAAGAACGGGTAAGAGTCGCTGGCGAGCACCGCTTCGACGTCCCGGGCACACTCTTTGGCGGTTTGCAGATCCCACTGCGGGGTAATGCCCGCGTGCGCCATCACCACTTTTTTCTCTTCGTCGATCTGCAGCAGCGGCTGGCGACGCAGCCAGTTAATCAGCTCATCGGCGTCGGGCGCTTCCAGCAACGGCGTGATCCTGTCTTTCGGTTTATTGCGGCTGATCCCGGCGTAGACCGCCAGGAGATGAAGGTCGTGGTTGCCGAGGACGATCCGCACGCTGTCGCCCAGCGATTTGACATAGCGCAGGACTTCCAGCGAGCCAGGGCCGCGGGCAACGAGATCGCCCGTAAGCCACAGCGTGTCTGTACCTGGGGTAAAATCCACCTGCTTTAGCAAGGCGATCAGTTCATCGTAGCAACCGTGAACGTCGCCAATGAGATATGTAGACATGTTTAGTGAATGAGTGTTGGTACAGCCAGACGGAAAACAGGAATGGCAACGCGGAATGCATTGCCCTCGGTATCGACCATTTCATAATGGCCCTGCATGGTTCCCAGCGGCGTCTCGATTACTGCACCGCTGGTATACTGATACTCTTCGCCGGGCGCAATGTGCGGCTGTTCACCCACCACACCTTCGCCCTGCACTTCAATTTCACGGCCATTGCCGTTAGTGATAAGCCAGTAACGCCCCAGCAGCTGGACAGGGGTTCGCCCGAGATTGCGAATGGTCACGGTGTAAGCAAAAACAAAACGTTCTTCATCCGGTGTGGATTGAGACTCGATGTAAAGGCTTTGCACCTGAACACATACGCGGGGCGAATTAATCATGGCTTAGCTCTCCTTCGGCGGCGCATTTTCGCTGATGTAGTTAGCCAGCTTGCAGTACTGCTCTACGGAAATGTTTTCCGCGCGCATCGCCGGGTCGATACCCAACTGAGCTAACACGTCAACAGTAAACAGATTGCCAAGGCTGTTACGAATCGTTTTACGACGCTGGTTAAAGGCTTCGGTGGTGATGCGGCTCAGCACGCGCAGATCCTTCACCGGATACGGCTTCGTTTTATGCGGCACCAGGCGCACAACCGCTGAGTCAACTTTTGGCGGCGGCGTAAATGCCGATGGCGGTACTTCGAGTACCGGGATCACGTTACAGTAGTACTGTGCCATCACGCTTAAACGACCATACGCTTTACTGTTCGGCCCTGCAACCAGTCGATTAACGACCTCTTTTTGCAACATGAAGTGCATGTCAGCAATGGCATCAGTATAGCTAAACAGGTGGAACATCAGCGGCGTGGAGATGTTATACGGCAGGTTGCCGAATACGCGCAGCGGCTGGCCCATTTTCTCCGACAGTTCGCCGAAGTTCATGGTCATGGCATCCTGCTGATAAATGGTCAGTTTCGGCCCGAGGAACGGGTGCGTCTGCAGGCGCGCTGCCAGATCGCGGTCCAGCTCGATGACGGTAAGTTCATCCAGACGCTCGCCAACCGGTTCGGTCAGAGCGGCGAGGCCCGGCCCGATTTCGACCATTGCCTGGCCTTTCTGTGGATTGATAGCCGAAACAATACTTTCGATCACGAACTGATCGTTGAGGAAGTTTTGCCCGAAACGTTTACGGGCTAAATGGCCCTGGTGGACGCGATTATTCATTGAGTATTAACAATCATTTTGATGGCGAGATTAAGCGCCGTAATAAAACTGCCGACATCTGCTTTTCCCTGGCCTGCTAAATCGAGCGCAGTACCATGGTCAACAGAAGTACGAATAAAGGGTAAACCGAGGGTAATATTCACCCCGCGGCCAAATCCCTGGTATTTTAGCACGGGAAGGCCCTGATCGTGGTACATCGCCAGCACGGCGTCTGCATGATCCAGGTATTTCGGTTGAAACAGGGTATCGGCAGGCAGCGGCCCGCTGAGATTCATGCCTTTCGCGCGCATCTCTTCCAGCACCGGAATGATGGTGTCGATCTCTTCCATACCCATATGCCCACCTTCACCCGCATGTGGGTTCAGGCCGCATACCAGCACGTGCGGATCGGCAATACCGAATTTGGTGCGTAAATCGTGGTGCAGGATGGTAATGACGTCGCGCAGCAGATCCGGCGTAATGGCGTCGGAAATGGCTTTGATGGGCAGGTGCGTCGTCGCCAGGGCGACCCGCAGCTCCTCGGTTGCCAGCATCATCACCACTTTTGCGCTGTGCGACCGCTCTTCAAAAAACTCGGTATGACCGGTAAAGGCCACGCCGGCATCGTTGATCACCCCTTTATGGACCGGGCCGGTGATCAGCGCGGCAAATTCCCCGCTCAGACAGCCATCGCAGGCGCGCGCCAGCGTCTCCACCACATAATGACCATTTTCAGTGCTCAACTGGCCGGGGATAACCGGCGCGCGTAGCGGGACAGGTAGCAGCGTTAAGGTGCCTGCTTGCTGGGGAAGGGGAGCGTTTTCTGCCTGATACGGCAGAAGCGTGAGCGGGAGATTAAGCTGTTTCGCTCGCGCTTCGAGCACGCTGGCATCGGCGCAGATCACCAGTTCGACCGGCCAGCTGCGCTGGGCAAGCTGGACGACCAGGTCGGGACCAATCCCGGCGGGTTCGCCGGGAGTGATGACAACACGATGTTGTTTCATTAGTTGCTCAGGACTTTGACGTAGGCGCTGGCGCGTTGTTCCTGCATCCAGGTCGCTGCTTCTTCAGAGAACTTACGGTTGAACAGCATACGGTATGCACGATCTTTTTGCGCCGCATCGGTTTTATCCACATTGCGGGTATCCAGCAGCTCGATGAGGTGCCAGCCGAAGGTGGAGTGAACCGGTTCGCTCATCTGACCTTTGTTCATTCTCATCAGCGCATCGCGGAAGGCCGGATCGTAAATATCCGCAGCCGCCCAGCCCAGATCGCCGCCCTGATTCGCGGAACCTGGATCCTGAGAGAACTCTTTCGCGGCGTTGGCGAAGGAGGTTTTACCGCTGCGAATATCGGCGGCAATTTGCTCCAGCTTGGTACGCGCCTGCGTATCAGACATGATCGGCGAGGTTTTCAGCAGAATGTGGCGGGCGTGCACTTCCGTCACGGAGATGCTCTGGCTCTGGCCGCGCAGATCGTTCACTTTCAGAATATGGAAGCCCACGCCGGAACGGATTGGACCCACGATGTCGCCTTTCTTCGCCGTGCTCAGCGCCTGGGCAAAGATAGAAGGCAGCTCCTGAATACGACCCCAGCCCATCTGGCCGCCTTTCAGCGCCTGCTGGTCAGCGGAATAGGTGATCGCCAGTTTGCCGAAATCACCGCCATTACGCGCCTGATCGACGATGGAACGTGCCTGGCTTTCCGCCTCGGCCACCTGGTCAGAAGATGGGTTTTCTGCCAGGGGGATCAGGATGTGGCTCAGGTTCAGTTCGGTGCTGGCATCGTTCTGGTTGCCCACCTGTTTCGCCAGGGCATCCACTTCCTGCGGCAGGATGGTAACGCGGCGACGCACTTCGTTATTGCGCACTTCTGAAATCAGCATCTCTTTGCGGATCTGATTACGGTAGGTCGAATAGCTGATGCCGTCATAGGCCAGACGGCTGCGCATCTGGTCCGGGGACATATTGTTCTGCTTCGCAATGTTGGCGATAGCCTGATCGAGCTGCTCATCAGAGATCTTCACACCCATCTTCTGACCCATCTGCAGAACGATTTGATCCATGATCAAACGTTCAAGGATCTGATGACGCAGCGTGGAATCGTCCGGAAGTTGCTGACCTGCCTGACCCGCGTTGAGCTTCACAGACTGCATTAAACCATCAACGTCGCTCTCAAGTACCACACCGTTGTTCACAACGGCAGCGACTTTGTCGACAACCTGTGGGGCCGCGAAGCTGGTATTCGCGACCATAGCGATACCGAGCAGCAGCGTTTTCCAGTTCTTCATACTTTTTCCATATCAATTAACCGCAAAGCGGATTACGTGTTAAATCAAGTACATCACAATGAACTACGGTACGGCAGAATCGGTGAGCGCAGCATCTGCTGAGTACCCAGACCATAGTTGGAACTCAGGCCACGGAGTTCGATGTTAAAGCCGATGACGTTATCGTACTCGCTCTGATTTTTGTCTGGATCCCAGCCGTTAAGCTTACGTTCGTATCCAACGCGAATCGCATAGCAGCAGGAGTTGTACTGCACACCCAGCATCTGATCTGCAGACTTATTCTGGTTGGTATCGAAGTAGTAGGCTCCCACCACCGACCAACGATCGGCAATTGGCCAGCTTGCGATGCCTCCCACCTGCGAAATGCCCTCTTTCGTTTGTTCGGACGTGGCAAAGTTAGGTAACGTCGCCTGGATATATTCCGGGCTGGCGTAACGATAGCTGAGCTGTACCATTCGGTCTGCATCACGACGGTACTCGATTGAACCGCTACCGGTGGCAACATTGTTCAGCCGCGTGTCATATTGCACGCCGCTGCGCAGACCCCAACGATCGGTTATGCGCCAGTAAGTATCTCCGGCCCATACCAGCGATCCTTTTTTGTCGTCCTTCTCCCACTGGATATTGTCATCACCGGTACGTGCTTCGGTGAAGTAGTAGATTTGACCCACAGAAGCATTAAAACGTTCAACTGCAGCATCATCATAAATACGCGTTGTGACCCCGGTGGTCACCTGGTTGGCCGATGCAATACGGTCCAGACCACCGTAAGTACGGTCGCGGAACAGGCCGCTGTAATCAGATTGCAGGAATGAAGAGTCATAGTTCTGGATATTGCTCTGATCGCGGTACGGCACATAGAGATACTGGGCGCGCGGCTCCAGCGTCTGGGTATAGCCCTCGCTCCAGTTCATGTCGCGCTCGAAGACGAGCTTGCCGTCCACTTTAAACTGCGGCAGCACGCGGTTAACGGAATCTTCCAGACGCGTGCCATGATTGGCATTGTACATTTCCAGATTATCCTGCTGATAGTGGGTCGCCATCAGCTTCACTTCGGTATCGAGGCTGGCCCAGTCGTTTGAAACAGGCAGGTTAATCGTTGGCTCAAGGTGCAGACGCGTTGCTTCAGGCATGTCAGAGTCAGTATTGACGAAATGCACCGCCTGGGCGTAGACCCGGGTGTCAAAAGGACCCACATTATTCTGGTACCAGTTAACATCAAGCTGTGGCTCTGCAGCATAGGTGCTCTGCGTTTGGTCGCTAAAGACCTGGAACTGTTTGGTTGAAACGGTCGCGTCAAAATTCTGTACTACATAGCCCGCGCTGAATTTCTGCGTGGCGTAGCCATCGGTACTTGAGCCGTATTTAGAGGTAAAGTCGTTAAAATAGCTCGAGTCGCTGACTTTGGTGTAGTCGACGTTAAAACGCCACACCTGATCCATTACGCCCGAGTGCTGCCAGTAGTACAACCAGCGATGGCGATTATCCCCGGAGGTGTTTCTTGGATCATCCTCATACACTTTATCCGATGGCAGATAGTCCAGCTCCATCAGACCCGAACCCGCATGCGTCAGATAGCGGAACTCGTTCTCCCACATGATGTTGCCGCGCTTGTGGATATAGTGCGGCGTGATCGTCGCATCCATGTTGGGCGCGATATTCCAGTAGTACGGCAGGTAGAACTCAAAGTAGTTTGAGGTGCTGTACTTGGCGTTCGGGATCAGGAAGCCGGAGCGACGTTTGTCACCCACGGGCAGTTGCAGATACGGGCTATAGAAGACCGGTACCGGGCCGAGCTTAAAGCGGGCGTTCCAGATCTCCGCAACCTGCTCTTCGCGGTCGTGGATCACTTCGCTACCTACCACGCTCCAGGTATCCGAGCCTGGCAGACAGGAGGTAAAGGTCCCGTTTTCCAGAATGGTGTAGCGGTTTTCACCGCGCTGTTTCATCAGGTCCGCTTTACCGCGACCCTGGCGGCCAACCATCTGGTAATCACCTTCCCAGACGTTAGTGTCTTTGGTATTCAGGTTCGACCAGGCTTTCGGACCTTTCAGGATGACCTGATTATCGTCATAGTGCACATTACCCAGCGCATCGACCGTACGTACCGGTTCGGCTGCGCCTTCTGGCTGTTTCTGGTGCAACTGCACTTCATCGGCCTGCAAACGGCTGTTGCCCTGGTTAATATCCACATTCCCGCTAAACAGGGCGTCGTCAGGATAGTTCCCTTTTGCGTTGTCAGCGGTGATGGTAACCGGTAGCGTGTTCGTATCACCCTGTACCAGCGGGCGATCATAGCTGGGGATACCCAGCATACATTGCGAGGCGAGATCGGCTGCCAGACCCTGTTGACTGTACAGAGCCGTAGCTATCATCGTGGCCAGAAGGGTGGGGATACGTTTTTTCATACGTTTTATTTATTGTTCCGTCATCAGTGGCTTATCGCTGGCAAACGGTCAGAGACTATCTTACTCATCATCACAGTGCCAGCGTTAATCCTGCCCGTAAACGAGCCATGGTGATAGGCTCGTTATTGAATGACGAGTATGATAATGCAAATTATAGGCGATGTCCTTCACTTGACCGTGGCCAGGCCACCGGAATGATGGCGTTGCGCTGGATCAAATCGATCACCATTTGGGGAGTATATGCAGTATTGGGGAAAAATTATCGGCGTAGCGTTCGCTTTACTGATGGGCGCGGGCTTCTGGGGTATCGTTCTGGGGCTGCTTATCGGCCATATGTTTGATAAAGCGCGCAGTCGCAAGATGGCCTGGTTCGCTAACCAGCGTGAACGCCAGGCGCTTTTTTTTGCGACAACCTTCGAGGTAATGGGCCATCTGACCAAATCGAAAGGGCGTGTCACCGAGGCCGACATCCATGTCGCCAGCCAGTTTATGGATCGCATGAACCTGCACGGTGACTCCCGGGCGGCCGCGCAAAACGCATTTCGTATCGGTAAGGCGGATAACTATCCCCTGCGCGAAAAAATGCGTCAGTTCCGCAGCATCTGCTTCGGGCGCTTCGACTTAATTCGGATGTTTCTGGAGATTCAGATCCAGGCGGCGTTTGCCGATGGGTCGCTCCACCCGAACGAACGTGAAGTGCTGTATGTTATCGCCGAAGAGTTGGGCATTTCCCGCACCCAGTTCGATCAGTTCCTGCGCATGATGCAGGGCGGCGCACAGTTTGGCGGCGGCTATCAGCAACAGCAGGCGGGCGGTGGCGGCTGGCAGCAGGCGCAGCGTGGTCCTACCCTGGAAGATGCCTGTAATGTGCTGGGCGTGAAGCCAACCGATGAACCGACAACCATCAAGCGGGCCTACCGTAAGCTGATGAGCGAGCATCACCCGGATAAGCTGGTGGCCAAAGGTTTACCGCCAGAGATGATGGAGATGGCGAAGCAAAAAGCGCAGGAAATTCAGAAAGCCTACGAGCTTATCAAAGAGCAGAAGGGCTTTAAGTAAGGAAGCGGTTGGCCCGGCGGCAAGGGGTGCTGCCGGGCAACGGATCAAAAGTCTGCCGGTGCCTTAAAGGTCATCGGCGTACCGTATTCCGGGTGGGTGATGGTGAGCATCTGTGCATGCAGTTGCAGACGCGGCGCCATCGCCCGGGCTTCCGGCGTGGCATAAAAGCGATCCCCCAGAATCGGGTGACCCAGCGCCAGCATATGCACACGCAGCTGGTGCGAGCGGCCGGTAATCGGTTTTAGCAGCACGCGGGCGCTGTTGTCCGCCGCGTACTCCAGCACTTCATACTCGGTTTGCGCCGCCTTGCCGGTCTCGTAGCAGACCTTCTGCTTCGGGCGGTTAGGCCAGTCGCAGATCAGCGGCAGATCAACCAGCCCTTCCGCCGGTTGTGGATGACCCCAGACGCGCGCCAGGTACTGCTTCTTCGGCTCACGCTCTCGAAACTGACGTTTCAGCTCGCGCTCTGCCGCCTTGGTCAGCGCCACTACAATCACTCCGCTGGTGGCCATGTCCAGACGGTGGACGGACTCCGCCTGCGGATAATCGCGCTGAACGCGCGTCATCACGCTGTCTTTGTGCTCATCCAGCCTGCCCGGCACGGACAACAGGCCGCTTGGCTTGTTGACCACCATAATATGCTCATCCTGATAGAGAATGACCAGCCACGGATCCTGCGGCGGATTGTAGGGTTCCATCAACATGTTTCGCTCCGCTTACTGATGCGTCACAACGATAAGGCGCAGCGCATCCAGACGCCATCCCGCCTGGTTCAGGCTCTCAAGCACCTGCTGACGATTGGTTTCAATCGCCGCCAGTTCATCGTCACGAATATTCGGGTTCACCGCACGCAGGGCCTCGAGACGAGAGAGCTCCGCAGACAGTTTTTCATCCGCCTCGCTGCGCGCCGCATCAATCAGGGCGCGCGCTGCTTTCTCAACCTGAGACTCACCCTGCTGGAGGATGGCGTAGACATCCTGCTGCACCGCATTCACCAGCTTGCTGCCGGTATGGCGATTCACCGCGCTCAGCTGGCGGTTAAAGCTCTCAAACTCGACCTGCGCCGCCAGGTTGGTACCGTTTTTGTCCAGCAGCAGACGCACCGGCGTGGCAGGCAGGAAACGGTTGAGCTGCAGCTGTTTCGGTGCCTGAGCCTCTACCACGTAGATCAGCTCCAGCAGCAGGGTACCCACCGGCAGCGCCTTGTTCTTCAGCAGCGAAATGGTGCTGCTGCCGGTGTCGCCGGAGAGGATCAGATCCAGACCGTTGCGGATCAGCGGGTGTTCCCAGGTGATGAACTGCGCATCCTCGCGGGACAGCGCCACATCACGTTCAAAGGTGATGGTGCAACCATCTTCCGGCAGGCCCGGGAAGTCCGGCACCAGCATGTGATCGGACGGGGTCAGCACAATCAAGTTCTCGCCGCGATCGTCCTGGTTGATACCGACGATATCAAACAGGTTCATGGCGAAGCTGATCAGGCTGGTATCGTCATCCTGCTCTTCAATGCTCTCTGCCAGCCGCTGGGCCTTTTCACCGCCGTTGGAGTGGATCTCCAGCAGACGGTCACGACCCTGCTCCAGCTGCGCTTTCAGGGCGTCATGCTGTTCACGGCAAGTTTTGATCAGCTCGTCAAAGCCCTCGGTATTTTCCGGCGCCGCCAGATAGCCCGTCAGCTCGTTATGCACGCTATCGTAAATGGTACGACCGGTCGGGCAGGTATGTTCAAACGCATCCAGCCCTTCGTGGAACCAGCGCACCAGCACCGACTGGGCGGTTTTTTCCAGATACGGAACGTGGATCTGAATGTCGTGCGCCTGACCGATACGGTCCAGACGACCGATACGCTGCTCCAGCAGATCCGGGTTGAACGGCAGATCGAACATCACCAGACGGCTGGCGAACTGGAAGTTACGCCCCTCGGAGCCGATTTCGGAGCAGAGCAGCACCTGTGCCCCGCTGTCCTCTTCGGAGAACCATGCCGCCGCGCGGTCGCGCTCGATAATGGACATACCTTCATGGAACACCGCCGCGCGAATACCTTCCCGCTCGCGCAGAACCTGCTCAAGCTGAAGCGCGGTGGTGGCTTTGGCGCAGATGACCAGCACTTTCTGGGAACGGTTGGCGGTCAGATAACCCATCAGCCATTCAACGCGCGGGTCGAAGTTCCACCAGGTGCCAGTATCGCCTTCAAACTCCTGATAAATTTGTTCCGGATAGAGCATGTCCCGGGCGCGCTCTTCCGCTGTTTTACGCGC
Organism: Leclercia sp. UBA5076; assembly: GCF_002416465.1. Lineage (NCBI taxonomy): Bacteria > Pseudomonadati > Pseudomonadota > Gammaproteobacteria > Enterobacterales > Enterobacteriaceae > Leclercia > Leclercia sp. UBA5076. Next base: position 154,020 of record NZ_DIAO01000003.1, on the reverse strand, counting down.
GCCCATGATGCCGGAGACCTTGATCGCCGTCTGATACTGGGTGGGCAGCGGCAGGCGAACGGTATGCAGCTCGCGTTTCGGGAAGCCTTTCACCCCGTTACGGGTATTACGGAACAGCACGCGGCTGGTGCCGTGCCTGTCCATCAGCATGGAGACCAGCTCCTGGCGTGCGGCGTCGGCACCTTCACGATCGCTGTTGGCCGCCTGGAGTAACGGCTCGATATCCTGCTCGCCAATCAGATCGCTCAGGGTGTTGAGCTCGTCGTTGGAGAGGTGCTTGCCCGCCAGCAGCAGGGCAACGGCATCCGCCACCGGGCGATAATTTTTCTGCTCTTCGACAAAGAGGTCAAAGTCATGGAAACGGTTTGGATCCAGCAGGCGCAGACGCGCGAAGTGGCTCTCCAGACCCAGCTGTTCCGGCGTAGCGGTGAGCAGCAGTACGCCAGGTACGCGCTCGGCCAGCTGTTCAATCGCCATATATTCACGGCTCGGCGCGTCGACATTCCACACCAGATGGTGCGCTTCATCGACCACCATGATGTCCCACTCGGCATCACAGAGGTGCTCAAGACGCTGCTTGCTGCGGCGCACGAAGTCCAGGGAGCAGATCACCAGCTGTTCGGTTTCGAACGGGTTATCGGCGTCGTGCTGGGCTTCGGCGTAGCGCTCGTCATCAAACAGGGAGAAACGCAGGTTGAAGCGGCGCAGCATCTCCACCAGCCACTGGTGCTGCAGGGTTTCTGGCACCACAATCAGCACGCGCTCGGCCGCGCCGGAGAGCAGCTGCTGGTGCAGGATCATGCCCGCTTCGATGGTTTTACCTAAACCGACTTCATCCGCCAGCAGGACGCGCGGCGCATGGCGGCGGCCAACGTCATGGGCGATGTTGAGCTGATGGGGAATCAGGCTGGTGCGCTGGCCGCGCAGACCGCTCCACGGCATGCGGTACTGCTCGCTCTGGAACTTGCGCGCACGGTAGCGCAGCGAGAAGCGATCCATACGGTCGATCTGACCGGCGAACAGGCGATCCTGAGGTTTGCTGAAGACCAGTTTGCTGTCGAGCAGCACTTCGCGCAGCATGACACCCGTCTCTTCGGTATCCAGTCGGGTTCCGATATAGGCGAGCAGTCCATTCTCTTCTTTTACGTCTTCAATCTTCAGCTGCCAGCCTTCATGGCTGGTAACGGTGTCGCCCGGGTTAAACATCACGCGGGTGACAGGGGAATCATTGCGAGCATACAGACGGTTTTCACCGGTGGCGGGGAAAAGGAGAGTCACCATACGCGCATCCAGCGCCACTACAGTTCCTAACCCAAGTTCGCTTTCTGTGTCGCTGATCCAGCGTTGACCAAGTGTAAAAGGCATATTTGTTCGGCTCTAATCTTTAATTGCAGGCAATAGTTCAACCACCGTTCAGGAATGACGGTCGTCGAATAATGGGTCCGGGAATGGAAAGGGCGCTATGGTACTGGATGGCAGCGATTTCGTCACCTGTCAAAATAGCCCCAACTGACCTGTCATCAGTGTAGCAAAGTCGTCGTCCATGAACGGTAAAATTCCCTCTGCGACGGGCTGTAGCTGGCGCGTGAGGTAGTGCTCATAGTCAAGGGGCGAACGCTGATAATCCACCGGCTCCGGGCCGCTGGTGGTCCAGACATACTTGATGGTGCCTCGGTTCTGGTATTGCGGCGCGCGACCAAGACGGACGTTCTCTTCATCGGCAAGCCGGGCGGCACGAACGTGGGGCGGCACGTTGCGCTGATACTCCGCCAGCGGGCGACGCAGGCGCTTGCGGTAGACCAGCTGGTCATCCAGTTCGCCCGCCATCAGGCTGGCGATGGTCTCGCGCACAAACTCCTGGTAGGGTTCGCGCCGAAAAATTTTCAGATAAAGCTCCTGCTGGAAACGCTGCGCCAGCGGGGTCCAGTCGGTACGGACGGTTTCCAGCCCTTTAAATACCATCCGCTGCTTTTCCCCCTCCTGGATAAGCCCGGCATAGCGCTTCTTGCTGCCCTGATCGGTTCCCCGAATGGTGGGCATTAGAAAACGGCAGAAGTGGGTCTCATACTCCAGCTCCAGAGCGCTGGTCAGGCCAGCCTGTTGCAGATGCGTTCGCCACCAGCTGTTAACAAATTCCACCAGCGACTGGCCAATGGCGGCAGCCTCCGCTTCGGCGTGGGCGCCCCTGAGCCAGACGAAGGTCGAATCGGTATCGCCATAAATCACATCATAGCCCTGGGATTCCACCAGCACTTTGGTCTGGCGCATGATCTCGTGGCCGCGCATGGTAATCGACGAGGCCAGGCGCGGGTCGAAGAAACGGCAGGCGCTGGTGCCGAGCACGCCATAAAAGGCATTCATGATGATCTTCAGCGCCTGGGAAAGCGGCTTATTGCCGTGGCGCTTGGCCTCTTCGCGCCCGTACCAGATCTGGCTGACGATCTCCGGCAGGCAGTGTTTTTCCCGGGAGAAACGCGCCCCGAGGAAGCCCTCAGTGCTGTGCTGCTCATCCGGCTGGGCGAGCCCTTCCACCAGGCCGACCGGATCGATAAGAAAGGTGCGAATGATCGACGGATAGAGGCTTTTGTAATCCAGCACCAGCACCGAGTCGTACAGGCCGGGGCGGGAGTCCATCACATAGCCGCCGGGGCTGGCCTGGGGCGGCACGTCACCGAGATTGGGGGCTACATAGCCCGCCCGGTGCATGCGCGGAAAGTAGAGATGGCTGAAGGCGGCCACGGAGCCGCCGTGGCGGTCGGCCGCCAGGCCATTGACCGTGGCGCGCTCCAGCAGAAACGGCATGATCTCGGTTTTGTGGAAAATCCGCGTCACCAGCTCGCAGTCTTTCAGGTTATAGGTCGCCAGGGCCGGTTTATCTTCGGCGAAGCGGCGGTCAATTTCGTCCATCCTGTCCCAGGGATTGTCGATGGATTTACCTTCCCCGAGCAGCTCCTGCGATACCGATTCCAGCGAGAATGACGAGAAGCTCCAGAAGGCAGATTTCAGCGCCTCGATGCCGTCGATAATTAAGCGCCCGTTCGCCTGGGCAAAGAAGACGCCGTTTTTAAAGCCGTGCTCGCGCCACTCCAGCTCGCTGTTGCCGCGTCCGAGCAGCAGAGGGATGCGGTAGCGCTCGGCATGTTTTTGCAGAATGCGCAAATCAAACTGCACTACGTTCCAGCCGATGATGACGTCCGGGTCGTGCCGGGCAAACCAGGCATTCAATTTTTCGATCAGCTGCGGGCGGCTGTTGACGTACTCCAGCTGGAAATCGAGCCCCGAGGCATCGCCGTTGGCCGGGCCCAGCATATAGACAACCCGCTGGCCGCAGCCTTCGATGCCGATGCAGTACAGCTCCCCGTGCCGGGTGGTTTCAATGTCCAGCGACGCCCATTTCAGGGGCGGGCGATAGTGCGGATTGGGTTTGAGACGGGCGTTGATCAGCCGTTCGCCCTGGGGCGTACCGTCCACCCAGACCGGGGCGGTGATAAAGCGCTCCATCAGAAAGCGCTCCGGGGGACGAACATCGGCCTCAAAGAGGGTCACGCCCGCCTCGCGCAGCAGCTTTTCATAACGCATCAGCTGGCGGTGGGCACGGCAGTAAAGGCCGTAAACCGGACGACGGTGGAAATCTTTCAGCTCAAGGGGCGTCAGCCGCCAGCCGTTTTCACCCTGCAGCAGCTGGCGGGCTTTTTCGACGTCAGGCTCGGGAATAAAGGCAACGGACTCCTGGACAGGCAGGGTGACGTTTAGCGGGCCGGTATCTGTCGCCAGCCAGAATTCAACTTCGGTACCCTGGGGCGTATCTCGCCAGTGCCGGGTGAGTAAAAAGCCTTGTTGCGCCTGCGCCACGCCGTTCTCTCATAAAACAAAACCAGGCCTGATTATAGCCTGGTTAAGGGGGTTTTGCTGGGGTTTTATACAGGTATGCTTTGCCGGATGGCGCTGCGCTTATCCGGCCTGGGAGACCTGTAGGCCCGGTAAGCGTAGCGCCACCGGGCGGGTTTTACTGCCCGTAATAGGCCTTCGCGCCGTGCTTACGCAGATAGTGTTTATCCAGCAACGTCTGCTGCATATCCGGCAGCTGCGGCGCCAGCTGGCGGCAGAAGATGCCCATATAGGCCACCTCTTCCAGCACGATAGCGTTATGCACCGCATCTTCAGCATTTTTACCCCACGCAAACGGGCCGTGAGAGTGAACCAACACCCCCGGCATCTGCGCGGCGTCGATACCCTGTTTCTCGAAGGTTTCAACAATCACGTTGCCGGTTTCCCACTCATACTCGCCGTTGATCTCGGCATCGGTCATCTTGCGGGTGCAGGGGATGGTGCCATAGAAGTAGTCGGCGTGGGTGGTGCCGGTCGCCGGGATCGGCTGGCCTGCCTGCGCCCAGATAGTGGCGTGGCGGGAGTGAGTGTGGACGATGCCGCCGATGGACGGGAAGGCCTGATAGAGCAGGCGATGCGTTGGCGTATCGGAGGAGGGCTTTTTCTTCCCCTCAACCACTTCACCGGTGGCGATGCTCACCACCACCATATCCTCGGCAGTCATTACCCGGTAGTCGACGCCGGACGGTTTAATGACGAACACGCCTGCTTCGCGGTCCACGGCACTGACGTTGCCCCAGGTCAGGGTAACGAGATTATGTTCCGGCAGGGCGAGGTTGGCTTCAAGCACCTGACGTTTGAGATCTTCCAGCATGTATCCTCCAGGAAAAAAGGCCCGCCCTGCGGCAGGCCAAAGGTTCCCCTGTTAACGTTTTGAACCGTAGTAGACTTCGTTCCAGCGCAGCGCATCTTTAAAGGCTGGCAGACGGGTGTCGTTATCAATGACCGTCAGTTCGATATCGTGCAGTTCCGCGAACTGACGCATGTCGTTGAGATCCAGCGCATGGCTGAAGACGGTATGGTGCGCGCCACCTGCTACGATCCAGGCTTCGGAAGCGGTTGCCAGATCCGGCTGGGCTTTCCACAGGGCGTTCGCCACCGGCAGTTTCGGCAGGGAATGCGGCGTTTCAACGGCGTCGACGCAGTTCACCAGCAGGCGGAAACGATCGCCCAGATCGATCAGGCTGGCGTTAATGGCCGGACCGGTACGGGTGTTGAAGATCAGACGCGCTGGATCGGCTTTGCCGCCGATGCCGAGATGCTGAACGTCGAGGATCGGTTTTTCATCCACGGCGATCGACGGGCAGACTTCCAGCATGTGCGAACCCAGCACCAGATCGTTGCCGTCCTCGAAGTGGTAGGTGTAATCCTCCATAAAGGAGGTGCCGCCCTGCAGACCGGTCGACATCACTTTCATGATGCGTAGCAGAGCGGCAGTTTTCCAGTCGCCTTCACCGGCAAAGCCGTAGCCCTGCTGCATCAGACGTTGTACCGCCAGGCCCGGAAGCTGCTTCAGGCCGTGAAGATCTTCAAAGGTGGTGGTAAAGGCATGGAAGCCGCCCTGTTCCAGGAAGCGTTTCATGCCCAGCTCAATACGGGCTGCATCCAGCACGTTCTGGCGCTTATCACCATTCACCTGTGCCGCCGCCGTCAGGCGATAGCTGCTTTCGTACTCATCCACCAGCGCATTAACGTCGCCATCGCTGATTTCATTGACGACCTGCACCAGATCGCCCACCGCCCAGGTGTTGACGGAAAAACCAAATTTGATCTGCGCGGCCACTTTATCGCCGTCCGTTACCGCCACTTCACGCATGTTGTCGCCGAAGCGCACCACTTTCAGCTGGCGGGTATCCTGCTTCGATACGGCCTGGCGCATCCAGGAACCAATCCGCTGGTGCGCCTGCTTGTCCTGCCAGTGGCCAGTGACGACAGCATGCTGCTGGCGCATACGCGCGCCGATGAAGCCGAACTCACGGCCGCCGTGCGCGGTCTGGTTCAGGTTCATAAAGTCCATATCAATGCTGTCCCACGGCAGCGCCGCGTTGAACTGGGTATGGAACTGCAGCAGCGGTTTGTTGAGGATGGAGAGGCCGTTGATCCACATCTTGGCCGGAGAGAAGGTGTGCAGCCACACCACCAGACCCGCGCATTTATCGTCGTAGTTAGCATCGCGACAGATATGGGTAATTTCATCCGGGGAGGTGCCCAGCGGCTTCAGCACCAGCTTGCACGGCAATTTTGCTTCCGCATTCAGGGCGTTTACGACATGTTCTGCGTGTTGAGTCACCTGGCGCAGGGCTTCCGGCCCATAAAGATGCTGGCTACCAATCACAAACCACACTTCATAATTATTAAAAATCGTCATTATCGTGTCCTTAATGTGTCAGGGTTGCCGTAGATTCCGGGATGTTCTTAACCGGGGCGGCGACAGGGAGATAGTGCTGCTCAGCGCTCTTCGCCCACTGCTGGTAGCGCTGATAAAGCTGTTCAAAACGTTGCGCCTGCTGCGCGCGCGGCTGCAGGGTACTTTCCACCTTGCTCGCCATATGCTGCTGCGCTGTCGGAATGTCGGTGTGTACGCCCGCCGCCACCGCCGCGAAGATCGCCGCGCCCAGGGCACAGCACTGATCCGAGGCGACAATCTGCAGCGGACGGTTCAGCACGTCGCAGCAGGCCTGCATGATCACCGGGTTCTTACGGGCGATACCGCCCAGCGCCATCACCTCATTGACGGCGATCCCCTGTTCGGTAAAGCACTCCATAATGGCGCGCGCGCCAAAGGCGGTAGCCGCTACCAGCCCGCCAAACAGCGCCGGGGCGTCGGTGGCGAGATTCAGATCGGTAATCACCCCTTTCAGGCGCTGGTTGGCATTCGGCGTACGGCGGCCGTTAAACCAGTCGAGAACGACCGGAAGATGATCGAGGGAAGGATTCTTCGCCCAGGCGTCGGTCAGCTGCGGCAGGAGCTGTTTTTTGCTCTCTGCGATCTGGGTTTTCAGTTCCGGATGGGCGGCGGCCAGTTGATCCAGCGGCCAGCCCAGCACGCGGCCAAACCAGGCGTAGATGTCGCCAAAGGCGGACTGACCCGCTTCCAATCCGATAAAGTCCGGTACCACGCTGCCGTCAACCTGGCCGCAGATACCTTTTACGGCGCGATCCCCGACGCTGGCTTTATCCGCTGTCAGGATGTCGCAGGTGGAGGTGCCGATCACTTTCACCAGTGTGTTGGGCTGTGCGCCCGCGCCGACTGCGCCCATGTGGCAGTCAAAAGCGCCGCCGGAAATGGCCACCGTCTGGGGCAGGCCCAGGCGTTCCGCCCACTCGGCGCAGAGCGTGCCGACCGGGATATCAGCGGTCCAGGTATCGGTAAAGAGCGGGTAGTCGAGGTTCTGGTTGATGATCGGGTCGAGTTCGTCAAAGAAGGCGGCAGGCGGCAGGCCACCCCAGCTTTCATGCCAGAGGGATTTGTGCCCGGCGCTACAGCGACCGCGACGGATATCCTGCGGACGGGTAGTGCCGGAGAGCAGGGCCGGAACCCAGTCACACAGCTCAATCCAGGAGACTGCCGCTTTTGCCACCTGCGGATCCTGACGGGTAACGTGCAGGATCTTCGCCCAGAACCACTCGCTGGAGTAAATGCCGCCGATGTAGCGGGAGTAGTCGTTTTTGCCTGGCTGATGGCACAAACGGGTGATGGCTTCGGCTTCTTCCACCGCGGTATGGTCTTTCCACAGCACAAACATGGCGTTCGGGTTATCGGCGAATGCCGGATGCAGTGCCAGAACGTGACCATCGGCGTCAATCGGCGCCGGGGTAGAGCCGGTGCTGTCCACGCCAATCCCGACGATCTGAGCGCGCTGCGCCTCGCTTAACTCTGCCAGCACGGTTTTGATTGCCGCTTCCATCGACTCGATATAGTCACGTGGATGATGGCGGAACTGATTGTTTGGCGCATCGCAATAGCGCCCCTCTTGCCAGCGCGGATACCACTCGACGCTGGTTGCTATCTCCTGACCCGTAGTGCATTCCACTGCCAGGGCGCGTACTGAGTCACTGCCAAAATCGAGGCCAATCGCAATTGCCATGGTGTTGCTCCATCAAAAAACAGATATGAATGAACATTAGAGAGTGAGGGGGAAAATCGTCAGGCGGGATCCGCTAATCTTATGGATGATTTTGCTGTGACATGGGAAAGTGTGACGCCGAGCAAATAATCCATGTGGACATTTCTGCCGTGGTTATAGACACTTTTGTTACCGCCGACCCGCTCGATGTTACGGATAAATCGCAACGGAAGCGTTATGATGGCGGATCTGAAAGCGGGCTGATACCTTTTCGATCTTTGTGTAGCCCGTTTTTATGCCGCTTTTGATGATATGGACAAATGGTTTCCTTCAGGACTGCCAGGAGGACTGAAAATATGGCTGAAACGCAAAGCGATCCGCTGCTGCCGGGCTACTCGTTTAACGCGCATCTGGTGGCGGGACTGACGCCCATTGAGGCTGACGGCTATCTCGATTTTTACGTTGACCGACCGCTGGGGATGAAGGGCTATATCCTCAACCTGACCGTGCGCGGAGAGGGGGTGATCAAGAATGGCGATCAGACCTTCGTCTGCCGTCCGGGCGATATTCTGCTCTTCCCGCCGGGTGAAATTCATCACTATGGCCGTCATCCCGATGCCCGGGAGTGGTATCACCAGTGGGTCTACTTCCGCCCGCGCGCTTACTGGCAGGAGTGGCTGGCCTGGCCGTCGATGTTTGCCCATACCGGTTTTTATCGCCCGGATGAAGCGCATCAGCCGCAGTTTCGGGAACTGTTTGCCCAGATCATCGAGGCCGGGCAGGGCGGGGGGCGCTATGCCGAGCTGCTGGCCATCAACCTGCTGGAACAGCTGCTGCTGCGCCGGATGGAGGCGATCAATGAATCGCTCAACCCGCCGCTGGATCACCGGGTGCGCGAAGCCTGCCAGTACATCAGCGACCACCTGGCGGACAGCCAGTTTGATATCGCCAGCGTCGCCCAGCATGTCTGCCTGTCGCCGTCGCGTCTGTCGCACCTGTTCCGCCAGCAGCTGGGGGTGAGCGTACTGAGCTGGCGCGAGGATCAGCGCATCAGCCAGGCCAAGCTGCTGCTCAGCACCACCCGCATGCCAATTGCCACCGTCGGGCGCAACGTGGGCTTTGAGGATCAGCTCTACTTTTCCCGGGTCTTTAAAAAATGCACCGGCGCCAGCCCCAGCGAATTTCGCGCAGGGTGTGAATAGAAAGTAAATAAAACTAAACAAGTTCGCTGGATCCTGTTCACACCCGGTAAACTATTCAGACAATTGTTGTCTTGACGCAGCAGGGCGCTCTTCGCAGAATCCCTGCTTCGTCACCTGACCGGAACTGTTATGCAGGCATTGCTGGAACATTTTATTACCCAGTCCGTTACCTATTCGCTCGTCGCCGTCGCGCTCGTGGCCTTCCTGGAATCTCTGGCGCTGGTTGGACTGATCCTGCCCGGCACGGTGATGATGGCCGGGCTCGGCGCGCTGATTGGCAGTGGCGAGGTTAACTTCTGGCAGGCGTGGCTGGCGGGGATCGTCGGCTGTCTGCTGGGCGACTGGATCTCATTCTGGCTGGGCTGGCGCTTTAAAAAGCCGCTGCACCGCTGGTCATTCATGAAAAAGAACAAAGCCCTGCTCGATAAAACCGAGCATGCCCTGCATCAACACAGCATGTTCACCATTCTGGTGGGGCGATTTGTTGGCCCGACGCGCCCCCTGGTGCCGATGGTGGCGGGGATGCTGGATCTGCCGGTGGCGAAATTTATCGTGCCGAACCTGATTGGCTGTCTGTTCTGGCCGCCAATTTACTTCCTGCCGGGCATCCTGGCCGGCGCGGCAATCGATATTCCTGCCGGTGTACAGAGCGGGGGCTTCCGCTGGCTGCTGCTGGCGACCGCGCTGCTGCTGTGGCTGGCGGCCTGGCTCTGCTGGCGGCTGTGGCGCAGCGGGAAAGCGTCCTCGGATCGCCTCAGCCGCTATCTGCCGCGTGGACGCTTATTCTGGCTGGCTCCCGTCACCCTGGGCGTGGCGCTGGTGGCACTGGTGATGCTGGTCCGTCACCCGATGATGCCGGTGTATGGCGAGATCCTGCTTAAGGTTGTCAGCCGCTGATCGGCATCAGTGGATCCCCAGCAGGCGCGACGCGCTCGCGTTTCCGCTTGCCAGCTGTTCCGTATCGCCATCCCAGGCGATACGGCCATCGGCAATCACCACCGACCGGGGGGCGATCCTGAGCGCATCTTCCACACTGTGCGATACCATCAGCATCGTCAGCTGCTGGCGCCCGCACACCTCTTTGACCAGCAGCAGCATCTCCTGGCGTAAGGCGGGATCGAGTGCCGAAAAGGGCTCGTCCAGCAGCAGGACAGGCTGCTCACGCACCAGACAGCGCGCCAGCGCGACGCGCTGACGCTGACCGCCCGAAAGCTCACCCGGCAGACGTTCCAGCAGATCGCCGATCCCCATCTGCAGCGCGATGTCGCTTAGCTTCTGCTGTTGCACTGCGTTGAGCCTGAGGCCGGGATGCATGCCCAGGCCAATGTTCTGGCGCACGTTCAGATGAGTAAAGAGATTGTTTTCCTGAAACAGCATCGACACCGGGCGCGCAGCAGGCGGCGTGCGGGTGTGATCGTGACCATTAAGGATGATGCTGCCGTTGGCCGGTTGCAGAAAACCGGCGATCAGATTGAGAAAGGTGCTTTTCCCGGCGCCGCTGGGGCCGAGCACGGCGATAAGTTCGCCCCGGCGCACGGACAAGTTGAAGCGCATCGGCAGGTGCTGATAAAGCCAGGTTACATCAGTCAGTTTTAACATCACGCCCCGGTAGTTTTTCGATAACGGTAAATAACGCAAAGCAGAGCAGCAGCAGCAGTAGCGCCGTGACGGCCCCGTCCTGGCTGCGATACGAGCCGATCTGCTGATAGAGCCAGAACGGCAGGGTGCGGAAATCATCATTGCCAAACAGCGCCACCACGCCGAAATCGCCGATCGACAGTACGCAGGCAAAGGCCAGCGCCTGGGCCAGCGGGCGCTTCAGGGCGCGCAGCTCTACCACCTTCAGCCGCTGCCAGCCGTGCATCCCCAGCGAGTCGCAAAGCAGGGTGTAGCGGGCGCTGAGGTCGCGCATCGGATTTTCCAGCACTTTCAGCGCGTAGGGAATGGCCATCAGGGCGTTGGTGAAGATGACAATGCCATCGGCCGATTCGGGCAGGCCAATGGTGCTGTTGAACAGCAGGAAAAAGCCGCTCGCCAACACGATGCCGGGCATCGCCAGGATCAGCATGCCGCTGAGATCCAGCGCCTGTCCGGCCACAATCGCCTGACGGGCATAGAGCTCCCGGCTGCTCCACAGCAGCATCATGGTCAGCAGGACGCAAAGCAGCCCGGCGCCCAGGGCAATGCGCAGCGAAGTGCCCAGCGCCTGCCATAGCACCGGCTGTTGCAGCACCGACACCAGGTTAAGATTCAGGCCATCCACCACCACCGCCAGCAGCGGCGGGAGCAACAACAGCAGGGCGAGGGTAATGAGCAGGCCATCGGTCAGGCGGCTGCGCAGGCTATCCTGCGGATCGCGCCAGCCGGCAAGCTGGCTGGCGCCGATGGGGATCGCTTTTCCCAACCGCTGGCTCAGCATCACCAGCCCCAGGCAGCAGACCATCTGCACCATCGCCAGCAGGGCCGCGCGGCCCGGATCGTAGTCGTAACTCAGGGCCTGATAGATGGCGAGCTCGATGGTGGTGGCCTGCGGCCCGCCGCCGAGCGAGAGCACGGTGGCGAAGCTGGCAAAGCAGAGCATAAAGATCAGGGCGGCGACGGGGGGGATCTGGCGGCGCAGCCATGGCCATTCGACAAAACGGAAAAATGACCCGCCACGCATCCCAAGCTGGGCGGCAAGCTGGCGCTGTTCGCCGGGGATATTTTCCAGCGCCTGTAAGAGCAGGCGCGTTGCCATCGGCATGTTGAAAAAGAGGTGCGCCAGCAGGATCCCCTGCAGGCCATAGGGCGAGAAGCGCCACTCAAGCCCGAGTGCCTGGAATAGCGCGGCCAGCCAGCCCTGACGCCCGTAAACGCTGAGAATGCCAAATACCGCCACCAGTACCGGCAGGATCAGGGTCATGGCGCACAGGCGTAGCAGCGCCTGCCTGCCAGGGAAGCGACGCCGGTAGAGCGCGCGGGCAAGAAATATCGCGGGCACCACGGAGAGCAGGGCGGAGAGAAACGCCTGCCAGAACGAGAAGCGGATAACGTGCCACAGATAGCTGTCGTGCAGAAGCGCCGCGACGTCGGTGGCTGGCGCGTTAAACCACAGCGCCAGAAATGCGCCCAGGGCGACGGCCACCATCAGCGTGGCGGCCAGCAGCCCCGGCAGCAACCAGCCGGCGATTAACGGCTGACGGCGCGTTGCCATTCACTGACCCATGCTGCACGTTTCCCGGCCACTTCCTGCGGGGTAAATTCCAGCGTGGTTTGCGGTTTCACCAGGGTATCAAAACCTGCCGGTAACGTCACATTGGTCACCGGGTACATCCAGTTGCCGGTCGGGATGGCATTCTGGAACGACGGAGAAACCATAAATTTCAGGAACTTCTCAGCCAGCTCCGGCTGTTTGCTGGCTGCGGTCCGGGCGGCGACCTCAACCTGCAGATAGTGACCTTCAGCAAAGTCAGCGGCGGCATAGTTCTCTTTTTTCTCGGCGATGATGTGGTACGCCGGGGAGGTGGTATAGCTCAGCACCAGATCGCTTTCCCCTTTCAGGAACAGACCATAGGCTTCGCTCCAGCCTTTGGTCACGGTGACCGTTTTGGCGGCCAGTTTCTGCCAGGCTTCCGGGGTCTTGTCGCCGTAGACCTTTTGCATCCACAGCAGCAGACCCAGCCCCGGGGTGCTGGTGCGGGGATCTTCGTAGATCACCCGCCACTTCTGGTCGCTCTCAACCAGCTCTTTCAGGCTCTTTGGCGGATTTTTCAGCTTGTTTTTGTCGTAGACGAAGGCGAAGTAGCCGTAATCGAAAGGCACAAAGGTGTCGTTCTTCCAGCCGCCAGGGACGTTAACCGCATCGGCCGCCACACCGCTTTTGGCGAACAGCCCGGTCTGGGTGGCTGCTTCCAGCAGATTGTTATCCAGCCCCAGCACCACGTCGGCTTTGCTGTTTTTGCCTTCCATGCGCAGGCGGTTCAGCAGCGAGACGCCATCCTCCAGCGCCACGAACTTCAGCTCGCACTTGCAGTCGGCCTCAAAGGCTTTTTTGACCGCCGGGCCCGGGCCCCAGTCGGCAGCGAAAGAGTCATAGGTGTAGACCGTCAGGACAGGACTGGCAACGGCAGGCAGCGCAACCAGCGCCAACAGGGGAAGAACAGTTTTGAACACTTTGCACCTCATTGTTTGAGAGTGGCAAAGGATTTTGAGCAACAGCCTCAAATCCCTTCGCCGGCGTTATCCGGATCAGGTTCGACGGGTATTTTCTCAGCACACGCTTTCACGCAGCACCCCGTTGAGAACGGCAGTATTGTAATGATTTGGTGAATATTACGAAAGTGTTATGGTTCCGGCGGCGCAAACCACGCCGATTTAAAATCAAACCACCCCAGCGTATTCATACGCAAGCCGCGCATACTGCGCTGCCCCTGGATCATCAGCCAGTGGTGGATCAGCGGGACGATCGCCTGCTGGGCGAGCAGCTGCTGGCACCAGACCGCAAGATTCATCTCACCCGCGCGCCACTCGGCGGCGTCCTGTTGCCAGTCCCGCTCAATACAGTTTTGCAGAAGCGGCACCTCATAGAGATGTGAGAACAGCGAGAAATCCAGCGGCAGGGTGAAGTTGACGCTGTTGAGCCAGATGTCGCTCACGATCTCGCCGCGATGCCACTCCTCATAGCTGACCTCCTGAATGTTCAGCGTCACCTGCTCGGCGGCGAGCAGCTCGCTCATCATTCTGGCGATCACCCGATGTTCGATATGTTCGCGGTAGAAGGTCAGGGTGAGGCTCTCCAGCCCGGCCGGTTGGTCGCCGCGTCCCGGACGGGCATGGTGCCAGCGCGGCAGCAGGCCATACGCCGGGAACCAGTAGGACTGATATACTTCCTCAGCCTGATAGATCAGGTTCGCCGGGGAGAGGATCCGGCTTACCCACTGGCGCACCTCGGCGCTGGCCCCGAGGTGGGAGCGGGCGTCAAACAGCAGATAGTAACAGCCCTCTTCGAGGCGGCTCTCCACTGCCTTTTCCCCCTCGGTTGGCCCCTCCAGGGTCAGGCCGACGCTCAGCTCTTCGTTGATATCCGGCAACACCCAGACGTTCACCTCGTCAATCAGCGCCCGGTAGCCGAAGTAATCATCGAAGGCGCGGATCTTCAGCTGGTTATTGTTATTACGGGAAACCGCATACGGCCCGGTGCCCACCGGCAGGCTGGCAAAGTTGTGCATGGTTTCCCACTCCCGCGGCAGGATCATAGATGGCACATACCCCAGCAGCCACGGCAGCCAGCGGTCGGGCTGCGTAAGCTGAATATCGAGCGTCCAGGCGGTGGGCGACTGGACCCGGCTGATGTGTGAATAGAGGGGCAATTCGCGGGCGCGCTGCAGCGAGGCGATAACATCAGCCATCTCCAGCTCGCGGCCATGATGGAAATGGATACCAGGCCGCAAAAAAAATCGCCAGTGCAGAGGAGAAAGCTGCTGCCAGTGGTGGGCAATGTCGGCTTCCAGTTCCCCATTTTCCTCATTTATGCGCGTCAGCCCGCTAAAGATTTGCCGCGCCATATGGGTTTCGGAGCGCCGTAATGCGCTACCCGGCAACAGGTTTTTCATCGGGCGATAATAGAGTACCCGCAGGATGTGCTTGCCCTGGCGGAAGCTGCGCCCGAGGTGGGAGACCAGCATCTGGCGCACCGCGGCTTTATCGCCGACCAGCTGCACCAGCTGCTCGATGCGATCCTGCTCCAGCAGATCCTCCGCCCGCTGCTGCTGAAGCGCCAGGCCGGTATACAAAAAGGTGAGACGCGAGCGCTTGCCGCGCCCGGCCTCCGCTTCCCAGCTCAGCCACCCCTGCTGCTGCATGGTGTTGAGCAGGGTGCGCATATGGCGGCGTGAACAGCTGAGCAGGTCGGCCAGTTCGCTGAGCGTGGTCTCCCGGGTCTGGCCGTCACAGCACTGCCACAGGCGAATGAATTGTTGTTGCAGACGACCAGAGGGCATAAAAGAGGAACTCCTGACAAAAAATCAGCAATTTATTAATCCCTATATTAAGCCAATAATTCACTTCGATGAAGCGAGGAGGTAAATATGAAGAGGTCTGCCACAAATCAGTTTTACCAACAGTATTTCTCAGCGACAAAGGGAGTGTCCTGGCTGGCCCGCCGGTGCGCAGAGCAGCGGCTGAAAATACTGGAAGAGCTGATGCAGTGGGAGGTGACAACGTCGACCTCGGAACGCTGAATTGCTTCGATCATGTGTGACTGAGTATTGGTGCTAATCACCACGCCAGCAGGTATCATCTGCTGGCTTTTTTCGTTTTCTCGTGCGCTAAAGGAACAGTGATGCTCTGGTTAATGACGATGGGACGCCGTCTCAACGGTGTGTATGCCGCTTTTTTGATGGTGGCGTTTATGATGGGCGTAGCCGGGGCACTGCAGGCGCCGACCCTGAGTCTGTTCCTGAGCCGCGAGGTGGGCGCCCAACCGTTCTGGGTGGGGCTGTTCTATACCGTCAACGCCGTCGCCGGGATCCTGGTCAGCCTGTGGCTGGCGAAGCGTTCAGACAGCCAGGGCGATCGCCGCAAGCTGATCCTCTTTTGCTGCGCGATGGCGATTGGCAACGCGCTGCTGTTTGCTTTTAACCGCCACTATCTGACCTTATTAACCTGCGGTGTGCTGTTGGCCTCGATTGCCAACACCGCCATGCCGCAGCTGTTTGCTCTGGCGCGGGAATATGCCGACAGCTCTGCGCGTGAGGTGGTGATGTTCAGCTCGGTGATGCGTGCGCAGCTTTCGCTGGCGTGGGTCATCGGTCCGCCGCTGGCGTTTATGCTGGCGCTGAATTACGGCTTTACCACCATGTTCTCTATTGCGGCGGCCATTTTTGCCATCAGCCTGGCGCTGATCGCCTTCGCGCTGCCCTCTGTGGCCAGGGTGGATTCAGCGGCCGCCGTTCCGGTGACGGAGGTCAGCGGCTGGAAAGATAAAAATGTCCGCAGGCTGTTTATTGCTTCCACGCTAATGTGGACCTGTAACACCATGTATATCATCGACATGCCGTTGTGGATCAGCAGCGATCTGGGGCTGCCGGACAAGCTGGCCGGGATCTTAATGGGCACTGCCGCCGGGCTGGAGATCCCGGCAATGATCCTTGCGGGTTATTACGTCAAACACGTTGGTAAACGGCGGATGATGGTGATCGCGGTGGCGGCGGGGGTGCTCTTTTATCTGGGGCTGATCCTCTTCCACAGCCGCGAGGCCTTGCTTGGCCTGCAACTCTTTAACGCGATCTTTATTGGAATCATCGCCGGGATTGGCATGCTCTGGTTCCAGGATCTGATGCCGGGCAGGGCGGGGTCGGCAACCACGCTCTTTACCAACAGTATCTCTACCGGCGTGATCCTGGCGGGGGTGATTCAGGGCGCGCTGGCACAAAGCTACGGCCACTCTGCGGTTTACATGGCTATTGCGGGGATTTCGCTGGTGACGCTGGTGCTCACCTGGCGGGTTAAAGATGTCTGAATAAAAAAAGAGTCCATTGACTGTGCAATGGACTCTTTAGCGTGATTAGCCCATAAAGGCTGGCTGCTTGCTCTCGTAGGCGGCAATGGCCTCTTCGTGCTGCAGGGTCAGTCCGATGCTGTCAAGGCCGTTAATCATGCAGTGGCGGCGGAACGCGTCGATGTTAAAGCTGTAGATTTTATCCCCGGCTTTTACGACCTGCGCTTCCAGATCCACTTCAAAGGTCATGCCCGGGTTGCCCTGCACCAGGGTAAACAGCTCGTCGACCTGTTCATCACTCAGCGTGACCGGCAGCAGCTGGTTGTTGAAGCTGTTGCCGTAGAAGATGTCGGCAAAGCTCGGGGCAATTACCACTTTGAAACCGTAATCGGTCAGCGCCCACGGCGCATGCTCGCGCGATGAGCCACAGCCGAAGTTTTCCCGCGCCAGCAGGATAGATGCGCCTTTGTACTCAGGAAAGTTCAGCACGAACTCCGGGTTCGGCTGCTGGCCTTTGTCATCCAGAAAACGCCAGTCGTTAAACAGGTGCGCGCCAAAACCGGTGCGGGTTACCTTCTGCAAAAACTGCTTTGGAATGATGGCGTCGGTGTCGACGTTAGCCGCGTCCAGAGGGACCACCAGGCCAGTATGTTGGGTAAATTTCTCTGCCATGATGGTCTCCTTATTTCAGGCTGCGAATATCGGCGAAGTGGCCGGTCACTGCGGCTGCCGCGGCCATCGCCGGGCTGACCAGATGCGTGCGTCCACCGCGCCCCTGACGACCTTCAAAGTTACGGTTGCTGGTGGAAGCGCAGCGTTCGCCCGGGTTCAGGCGGTCGTTGTTCATCGCCAGACACATGGAGCAGCCCGGCAGACGCCATTCAAAGCCTGCTTCAATGAAAATCTTATCCAGACCTTCAGCTTCCGCCTGCGCTTTGACCGGGCCGGAGCCTGGGACCACCAGCGCCTGCACACCCGGCGCCACTTTACGGCCTTTCGCCACTTCTGCCGCGGCGCGCAGATCTTCGATGCGCGAGTTGGTGCAGGAACCAATAAACACTTTATCAATGCTCACGTCGGTCAACGGTACGCCCGGCTTCAGTCCCATATAGGCCAGCGCTTTCTCTGCGCTGGCGCGCTCAACCGGATCGGCGAACGAGGCCGGATCGGGAACGCTGTCGTTAACGGAGATGACCTGCCCCGGATTCGTGCCCCAGGTGACCTGCGGCGCAATCGCTTCGGCCTGCAGGGTGACCACGGTGTCGAATACCGCACCCTCGTCGGTTTTCAGGGTTTTCCAGTACGCGACCGCGTCGTCAAAATCCTGGCCTTTCGGGGCGTGCAAACGCCCCTTCACATAGTTGAAAGTCGTTTCGTCAGGCGCAACCAGACCAGCTTTCGCACCCATTTCAATCGCCATGTTGCACAGGGTCATACGGCCTTCCATGCTCAGGGCCTGGATTGCGCTGCCGCAGAACTCCACCACATGTCCGGTGCCGCCTGCGCTACCGGTTTTACCGATGATCGCCAGCACGATGTCTTTGGCAGTGATGCCCGGTGCGGCCTCGCCGGTCACCTCAATTTTCATGGTCTTCGCACGGCCCTGTTTCAGGGTCTGGGTCGCCAGCACATGTTCCACTTCGGAGGTGCCGATACCAAAGGCCAGGGCACCAAACGCGCCGTGGGTCGCGGTGTGGGAGTCGCCGCAAACGATGGTCATGCCCGGCAGGGTGATACCCTGTTCAGGGCCCATCACATGGACGATGCCCTGGTAAGGGTGGTTCAGATCGTACAGCTCAACGCCAAACTCGTTGCAGTTCTTGATCAGCTCCTGCATCTGAATGCGCGCCATCTCACCGGAGGCGTTGATGTCTTTAGTCTGGGTTGAGACGTTATGGTCCATCGTCGCGAAGGTTTTGCCCGGCTGGCGCACCGGACGCTTGTGCGCGCGCAGGCCATCGAACGCCTGTGGCGAGGTCACTTCGTGCACCAGATGGCGATCGATATAGAGCAGCGGGGTTTCGTTCTGCGCTTCATAGACCACGTGAGCATCATAAATTTTTTCGTACAACGTCTTCGCCATGATTACACCCCTTCAGCGACATAGCGGGCAATGATATCGCCCATTTCTTCAGTACTGACCGCCGCGTTGCCGCGGGCTAAATCGCCGGTGCGCACACCCTCTTCCAGGGCGCGGTTGATGGCGTTTTCGATCGCGGTAGCTGCCTCGTTAGCATCCAGGCTGTAGCGCAAAAGCAGCGCCAGAGAGAGGATCTGCGCGATCGGGTTGGCGATGTTTTTACCCGCGATATCCGGTGCGGATCCGCCAGCCGGTTCGTACAGGCCAAAACCTTCTTCGTTCAGGCTGGCGGACGGCAGCATCCCCATGGAGCCGGTGATCATCGCGCACTCGTCAGAGAGAATGTCCCCGAACAGGTTGGAACAGAGCAGGACGTCAAACTGGGACGGATCTTTAATCAGCTGCATGGTGGCATTGTCGATGTACATATGCGCCAGCTGAACGTCCGGATACGCCTGAGCAATCTCGTTAACGATTTCGCGCCACAGGATGGAGGATTGCAGCACGTTAGCTTTATCAATCGAGGTCACTTTATGGCCGCGTTTGCGGGCAGATTCGAACGCGATACGGGCGATACGTTCAATCTCAAAACGGTGATACACCTCGGTATCGAACGCTTTTTCGTGCTGGCCGCTGCCTTCGCGGCCTTTCGGCTGACCAAAGTAGATACCGCCGGTCAACTCACGGACGCACAGAATGTCGAAGCCGTTGGCGGCGATATCGGCGCGCAGCGGACAGAACTCTTCCAGCCCCTGATAGAGTTTGGCCGGACGCAGGTTGCTGAACAGCTTGAAGTGTTTACGCAGTGGCAGCAGCGCCCCGCGCTCTGGCTGCTCGGCCGGTGGCAGATGTTCCCATTTCGGGCCGCCTACGGAGCCGAACAGGACCGCGTCGGCATTCTCACAGCCGGTCACGGTTGCCTGCGGCAACGGCGTACCGTGGTTATCGATCGCGATACCGCCTACATCGTAGTGGCTGGTGGTAATTTTCATCGCAAAACGGGTGCGGACAGCGTCCAGCACCTTCAGCGCCTGTGCCATAACTTCGGGACCAATTCCGTCGCCCGGTAACACAGCAATATGGTAATTCTTCGACATTACACGGTTTCCTTATTGTTCTCTTTATTCTGAGCTTTGCGTTGCAACTCTTTTTCGACTTCCGCGGCGCGCCAGATATTGTTCAGGACGTGAACCATCGCTTTGGCGGAGGATTCGACGATATCGGTCGCCAGGCCCACGCCGTGGAAGCGGCGGCCGTTATAGTTGACCACGATGTCTACCTGGCCCAGCGCGTTTTTGCCCTGGCCTTTCGCCGTCAGGTCATATTTCACCAGCTCAACGTCATATTCCGTGACGCGGTTAATGGCCTGGTAGATGGCATCTACCGGACCGTTGCCGTTGGCCGCTTCGGCTTTGATCTCGTCGCCGCAGGCCAGCTTGACGGAGGCGGTCGCGATGTCGCTTGAACCCGACTGCACGCTGAAGTAGTCCAGACGGAAATGCTCTGGCTCTTCCTGCTGCTTGTTGATAAACGCCAGCGCTTCCAGGTCGTAGTCAAATACCTGGCCTTTTTTATCGGCCAGCTTCAGGAAGGCGTCATACAGATGATCCATGTTGTAGTCGGTCTCTTTATAGCCCATCTCTTCCATGCGGTGTTTAACCGCCGCGCGGCCAGAGCGGGAGGTCAGGTTCAGCTGCACCTGATTCAGACCGATCGATTCCGGGGTCATGATTTCGTAGTTTTCGCGGTTCTTCAGCACGCCGTCCTGGTGAATACCGGAGGAGTGAGCGAAGGCACCGGTGCCGACAATCGCTTTGTTCGCTGGGATCGGCATGTTGCAGATCTGGCTCACGGTCTGGCTGGTGCGCCAGATCTCCTGGTGATTGATGCGGGTATGCACATCCATGATGTCCTTGCGCACCTTGATCGCCATGATCACCTCTTCCAGTGAACAGTTGCCGGCGCGCTCACCGATACCGTTCATGGCACCTTCAA
The DNA here is from genome assembly GCF_002416465.1 of Leclercia sp. UBA5076. NCBI lineage: Bacteria > Pseudomonadati > Pseudomonadota > Gammaproteobacteria > Enterobacterales > Enterobacteriaceae > Leclercia > Leclercia sp. UBA5076. Next base: position 133,311 of record NZ_DIAO01000003.1, on the reverse strand, counting down.
CCTGACGCGCCCCGGCGTGGACCGCGGCAATGGCATTGCCGACAGCCAGGCCTAAATCGTCGTGGGTGTGAACGGAGATAATCGCTTTATCAATATTCGGCACACGCTCATACAGGCCAGTAATGATCCTGGAGAACTCGAACGGCATGGTGTAGCCGACGGTGTCCGGGATGTTGATAGTGGTGGCACCGGCACGGATGGCCGCTTCAACCACACGGGCCAGATCCTCAATCGGCGTGCGGCCTGCATCTTCACAGGAGAACTCAACGTCGTCAGTATAATTGCGGGCGCGTTTCACCATATAGATGGCGCGCTCGATCACCTCATCCAGGGTGCTGCGCAGCTTGGTGGCGATATGCATCGGCGAGGTAGCAATAAAGGTGTGAATACGGAAGGCTTCGGCGACCTTCAGCGACTCGGCGGCCACATCAATATCTTTCTCGACGCAGCGAGCCAGGGCGCACACACGGCTGTTTTTTACGCTGCGGGCGATGGTCTGAACGGATTCAAAATCCCCCGGGGAAGAGACCGGGAAGCCTACTTCCATTACGTCTACGCCCATACGTTCAAGGGCCAGAGCAATCTGCAATTTCTCTTTAACGCTCAGGCTTGCCTGTAATGCTTGTTCACCGTCACGTAAGGTCGTATCGAAAATAATGACTTGCTGGCTCATGGGTTAGGTCCTTGTCTGAATTTGGGCGCCTTGCTACGAGCATAAAAAAACCCGCGCAGTGGCGCGGGTTTTTTGTCTTAACCAGAGAACGATTCAACGCTGAATTTCGCCCGCCAGTCTACCGCGCACAGTGGATGCGTTTAGTAGTAGTAGACCGGTGAAACGAATGCTGCGAATCATGAATCAAGCTCCAGATAAATAAGATATGCTTTTAGTGGTACTGGATACGCGGAATGATGTCAACCCCTGCCAGGCGAAAACGCCTCTTCGCCTTCGCGACCCGGGCAGAAAGAATTAGCTTATTGTGCTGGTTTTTCCCTTTTTTGCCATTTTCTTATTCTGAGTTATGTGTGCGAATTTATCAGTTGAATCGTTTGCATATACTTTATTGCAATTGTTTAAAATCCAGGAATAATAAGCCAGCGTTTTGAATTCCTTAACTTTCATCACGTTACCATAATAATTTGGGTGTTGCAGGTTAGAAGGTGATTGGTCTGATAAGAGAATGTTAACTAATTTAATTAAGTCACTGTTAATATTTCATTAAAACTTAAATAGGCCTTAACGAAATGCCATATTGTTTATTTGTGAGATCTATGGTTTCATTCGCAATATAAACTAATCGATATGCTTTCTCGCTTTTTTAAGCATGTTTTCTTATCTTATGCCTGAGCCCTGTCACGGCTGGCGGGTATTTATATATTCCTAATTTGTAACATTTCTCTTTAGCTTGTTTTATATGCGTGATAAATCATATTTTCTAAATTTATTGTTACACACGAGGAAAGGAGTTCAGCGTGACAGTGGAGCAGGGTATGTGTGAAGAAAGTAGCGAAAAATCGTCTGTGTCAGAGGGGGCAAAACCACAGCTCCGTACGGTGGACCTGAATCTTTTAACGGTTTTCGATGCGGTCATGCAGGAACAAAATATTACGCGTGCCGCCCAGTCGCTGGGAATGTCTCAGCCCGCTGTCAGTAATGCCGTTGCAAGACTCAAGGTTATGTTTAATGACGAGTTATTCGTTCGTTATGGCCGCGGTATCCAGCCTACTGCCCGTGCCTATCAGCTGTTTGCATCGGTACGTCAGGCGCTTCAGCTTGTGCAGAATGAACTTCCGGGCTCCGGGTTTGATTCAAGCAGCAGCGAGCGTGTTTTCCATCTGTGCGTTTGCAGCCCTCTGGATAATTATCTGACCTCACTTATTTATAATAAAGTCGAGGAAGTTGCGCCCAATATACATTTGGTTTTCAAGTCATCCCTTAACCAGAATACGGAACATCAGCTGCGATATCAGGAGACGGAGTTTGTTATTGGCTACGAAGAATTTCGTCGCCCCGAATTTTCTTGCGTACCATTATTTAAGGACGAAATGGTACTGGTTACCAGCAAAGCGCATCCGCGCCTTAATGGTATGTTGCAGGAGAGCGATATTTATCGCGAACAGCATGCGGTTGTTGCCCTCGATCGCTACGCCTCTTTTAGCCAGCCGTGGTACGACACGCCAGATAAGCAGGCCTGTGTAGCCTATCAGGGGATGGCAATGGTCAGCGTATTAAATGTTGTCTCGCAAACTCACCTGGTTGCCATCGCCCCGCGCTGGCTGGCTGAAGAGTTTGCCGATCCGTTGAACCTGCGAATTATGGTGTTGCCGCTGAACCTTAACTCACGCACCTGCTATCTCTCATGGCATGAAGCAGCCGGTCGCGATAAAGGCCATCAGTGGATGGAAGAGCTGCTGGTTAACGTCTGCCGGCGATAAATGCGGTCAGGATAAATTTCAGTGTTATTGCTATTTATCCTGACTTTCTTATCGTTTCTGAAATATTATTCTGCTGAAGATATTTTCATTGCCTTTTCCTGGCCGTAAAAATGGATGAATTACTGTGGCGCCGCCTTTTTAAATGATGAACGCTCACTCCCTCCCGTTCTCGCAGTAGATTTATCCATAACAATTATTAATACCTTATCTTTCTTCTTTTGGGATCCCGCGCCAGCCGAGGTTTGCTAATTGCCTGCCTCACGGCTAGCGGTTATGGTAACTGTCACTCTGCACAATAAAAATCGCCAGGGGTAACCCTGACAAAAAAGACGGCGCAGTGCATATTTCTCCTGTCCGTCTGAAACGATAAGCCTGGAGGCAAATCATGGAGATGTTGTCTGGCGCCGAAATGGTCGTCCGATCGTTAATCGATCAGGGCGTGAAGCAAGTGTTCGGTTACCCGGGAGGCGCGGTCCTCGATATTTATGACGCACTACATACCGTTGGCGGTATCGATCACGTCCTGGTGCGTCATGAGCAAGCTGCCGTGCATATGGCTGATGGACTGGCACGCGCGACAGGTGAGGTGGGGGTCGTGCTGGTAACATCCGGTCCTGGCGCGACGAACGCCATTACGGGTATCGCCACCGCCTATATGGACTCCATTCCAATGGTGGTGCTCTCCGGTCAGGTTGCAACCTCGCTGATTGGCTATGATGCCTTTCAGGAGTGTGACATGGTCGGCATCTCCCGTCCGGTAGTGAAACACAGTTTCCTGGTCAAGCAGACGGAAGATATTCCGGGCGTGCTCAAAAAGGCCTTCTGGCTGGCGGCCAGCGGGCGTCCCGGGCCGGTGGTAGTTGACCTTCCGAAAGATATTCTCAACCCGGCCAATAAATTGCCTTATGTCTGGCCGGAGTCGGTCAGCATGCGTTCGTATAACCCCACGACCCAGGGACATAAGGGACAGATTAAGCGCGCCCTGCAAACCCTGATGGCGGCTAAAAAGCCGGTGGTCTATGTTGGCGGCGGGGCGGTGAACGCCCAGTGTGAAGCACAGCTGCGCGCGCTTATCGAAAAGCTGAACCTGCCGGTGGCCTCTTCATTAATGGGGCTCGGGGCGTTTCCAGCCACCCATCGACAGGCGCTTGGCATGCTCGGTATGCACGGCACATATGAAGCCAATATGACGATGCATAACTCCGATGTCATTTTTGCCGTTGGGGTGCGCTTTGACGATCGCACCACCAATAACCTGGCGAAATATTGCCCTGATGCCACGGTGCTGCACATTGATATCGATCCCACCTCGATTTCCAAAACCGTGCCGGCGGATGTGCCCATTGTGGGCGATGCGCGTCATGTGCTGGATCAGATGCTGGAGCTGCTGGCGCAGGAAAATTATGCTCAGCCGCTGGATGAGATTCGTGACTGGTGGCTGCAGATTGAGCAGTGGCGTGCGCGTCAGTGCCTGAAATACGATACCCAAAGTGAGAACATTAAGCCGCAGGCGGTGATCGAAACGCTCTGGCAGCTGACCAAAGGCGACGCTTATGTGACCTCGGATGTCGGCCAGCACCAGATGTTTGCCGCCCTCTATTACCCGTTTGATAAGCCACGTCGTTGGATCAACTCCGGTGGTCTGGGCACTATGGGCTTTGGCCTGCCTGCCGCGCTGGGCGTGAAGCTGGCATTACCGGAAGAGACAGTGGTTTGCGTGACCGGCGATGGCAGTATCCAGATGAATATTCAGGAACTCTCCACCGCGCTGCAGTACGAACTGCCGGTGCTGGTGCTCAATCTGAATAACGGCTATCTGGGGATGGTGAAGCAGTGGCAGGATATGATCTATTCCGGTCGCCATTCGCAATCCTATATGAATTCATTGCCGGATTTTGTGCGTCTGGCAGAGGCTTACGGCCACATTGGTATGCGTGTCAGTCATCCGGCAGAGCTGGAAGCGAAGCTCAGTGAAGCCCTTGAGCACGTTAAAAATAACCGCCTGGTCTTTGTCGATGTGGTTGTGGATGGCACCGAGCATGTTTATCCGATGCATATTCGCGGCGGCGGTATGGATGAAATGTGGTTAAGCAAAACGGAGAGAACCTGATGCGCCGGATATTATCTGTATTACTGGAAAACGAGTCCGGTGCGCTGTCGCGCGTGATTGGGCTCTTTGCACAGCGTGGCTACAATATTGAAAGCCTGACGGTAGCGCCGACGGACGATCCCACGCTTTCCCGCATGACCATCCAGACGGTGGGCGATGCCAAGGTGCTGGAGCAGATCGAAAAGCAGCTGCATAAACTGGTGGATGTCTTGCGCGTCAGCGAGCTGGGGCAGGGAGCCTATGTTGAACGTGAGATTATGCTGGTGAAAATTCAGGCCACCGGTTATGGGCGTGAAGAGGTGAAACGCAATGCGGATATCTTCCGCGGGCAGATCATTGATGTCACCCCCTCTATCTACACCGTTCAACTTGCTGGCACCAGCGATAAGCTGGATGCTTTCCTCGCCTCGGTGCGGGATGTGGCAAAAATTGTCGAAGTGGCGCGTTCAGGCGTTGTGGGACTTTCCCGCGGTGACAAAGTGATGCGTTAAAGATAAAAAGTTCGCCTCTCTATTGCCCGGTGCGATTTACCGGGCTTTTTTTTGCGCACCGATGCCGGAGTCGCGACAAAAGCGGTTGCCGCACAGACTATTCTGCGTTTAGATGTTACAAGATTAAGTCATAACCCTGACAAGGTCATGGACTCTTTTATATTTTTTAAGGGGCAATTGTGAAACTGGATGAAATCGCCAGGCTCGCCGGCGTGTCACGAACTACGGCAAGCTATGTGATTAACGGTAAAGCGAAGCAGTATCGGGTCAGCGACAAGACCGTTGAGAAAGTCATGGCAGTGGTTCGTGAACATAACTACCATCCCAATGCTGTCGCCGCGGGCCTGCGTGCCGGACGCACCCGTTCGATCGGCCTGGTGATCCCGGATCTGGAAAACACCAGTTACACCCGGATCGCAAACTATCTTGAGCGCCAGGCGCGTCAGCGCGGCTATCAACTGTTGATCGCCTGCTCAGAAGATCAGCCCGATAACGAAATGCGTTGCATTGAACATCTGCTCCAGCGTCAGGTCGATGCCATTATCGTTTCAACCTCGTTACCCCCGGAGCATCCTTTCTATCAGCGCTGGGCCAATGATTCATTCCCGATTGTCGCCCTCGACCGTGCGTTAGATCGCGAGCATTTCACTAGCGTAGTCGGTGCCGATCAGGACGATGCTGAAATGCTGGCGGCGGAGCTGCGCACCTTCCCGGCGGAAAATGTCCTTTACCTGGGGGCGTTGCCGGAACTCTCCGTGAGCTTCCTGCGCGAGCAGGGTTTCCGCACCGCCTGGAAAGACGATCCCCGTAAAGTGGATTTCCTCTATGCCAATAGCTACGAGCGCGAAGCCTCGGCGCAGCTGTTTGAGAAGTGGCTGGAAACTCATCCGATGCCGCAGGCGCTGTTCACCACCTCTTTTGCCCTGTTGCAGGGAGTGATGGACGTGACGCTGCGCCGCGAAGGTAAGCTGCCTTCCAATCTGGCAATTGCGACCTTTGGCGATCACGAACTGCTCGATTTCCTGCAGTGTCCGGTGCTGGCAGTCGCCCAGCGTCATCGTGACGTGGCAGAGCGGGTGCTGGAGATTGTGCTGGCGAGTCTCGATGAGCCGCGTAAGCCTAAACCGGGGCTGACGCGCATCCGTCGTAACCTCTATCGTCGCGGCATATTGAGCCGGTCATAAGGGACGCAGGGCAGTGGAAACTGCCCTGAATTTATTGCATTTATCCACTCAGCAATTCCCCTACTCTTTTTAAGATAATTCTTTAAAAAGTATCGCCTGAGCGCCTTTTTATTTCACTTTGCTATTTAAAATTTCTTTTCATGTTTATTTAATTGTCATTAATGAGATTATTTGTATTATTTTGTTACACAACCGATCATCATTGCTGAATTATCAGCCATTTTTACCCCGCAAATTTGTCGCCATCCGCTTGCCAGCGTTCGACGCGGCGTCAGCGTTGAATCTGGCGCTGTTCACCCCTGACGATATGGCTTAAAATGCCGCCCGCGTCGCAAACTGACACTTTATATTTGGTTGCGGCGAGATGAGTGATTTTTAACGCTGGTCTGCATATTCGAGTTTTTTCTCACAAATATTCATCACGTTAATTTTGCCTCGCCAGTTGTACGGTTAATAGCCTGATTAACTTCCGTTCGTAAATCAGTAACATTTAGACTGATGTCGCGGAAGTCCTGGCTTGACAAGCTTTTCCATCGCTCCGTAAACTCCCTTAAGTGGGAATTTGTGGGTAAAAGTGGTGAGGAGGGGTGAGACTGGCATGTTCCGTGGAGCGACGTTAGTCAATCTCGACAGCAAAGGGCGTTTGTCGGTACCAACCCGATATCGCGACCAGCTGAACGAGAGCGCTTCTGGTCAAATGGTCTGCACCATTGACATCAACCACGCCTGCCTGCTGCTTTACCCCTTGCCTGAATGGGAAATCATTGAGCAAAAGCTGTCTCGACTGTCGAGCATGAACCCGCAGGAGCGTCGCGTACAGCGGCTGTTATTGGGTCATGCCAGTGAATGTCAGATGGATAGCGCGGGGCGTTTATTGATTGCGCCAGTGCTGCGGCAGCATGCGGGTCTGACAAAAGAAGTGATGCTGGTCGGACAGTTCAATAAGTTTGAACTGTGGGATGAAACGGCCTGGTATCAACGGGTCAAGGAAGATATCGACGCTGAGCAGTCTGATTCCGCGACATTGTCGGAACGATTGCAGGATTTGTCTCTATAAATATGATGGAAAATTATAAACATACGACGGTGCTACTGGATGAGGCCGTCAATGGCCTGAATATTCGTCCTGATGGCATCTATATTGATGGCACTTTTGGCCGGGGTGGCCACTCACGTTTAATCCTCTCCCAACTGGGCGCGGAAGGCCGTTTGCTGGCGATCGATCGCGATCCGCAGGCGATTGCGGTGGCAAAAACTATTGATGACCCACGCTTTTCTATCGTTCATGGTCCTTTCTCCGCGCTGGCTGATTACGTCAGCGAGCGCGATTTAACCGGCAAGATCGACGGCATTCTTCTCGATCTTGGCGTCTCCTCACCGCAGCTTGATGATGCTGAACGTGGCTTCTCCTTTATGCGCGACGGTCCGCTGGATATGCGTATGGATCCGACGCGCGGCCAGTCCGCCGCCGAGTGGCTGCAAACGGCTGATGAAGCGGATATCGCCTGGGTGATCAAAACCTTCGGCGAAGAGCGTTTTGGCAAGCGTATCGCGCGCGCCATCGTTGAGCGCAACCGCATTGAGCCGATGACCCGTACCAAAGAGCTGGCTGAAGTGATCGCGGCGGCAACGCCGGTGAAGGATAAGTACAAACATCCCGCCACCCGTACTTTCCAGGCAATTCGCATCTGGGTGAACAGCGAGCTCGAGGAGATCGAGCAGGCGCTGAAAAGTTCGCTTGGCGTACTCGCGCCGGGTGGTCGCCTGTCGATTATCAGCTTCCACTCGCTGGAAGATCGCATCGTGAAGCGTTTTATGCGCGAGCAAAGCCGTGGTCCGCAGGTGCCGGCCGGGTTACCGATGACGGAAGAGCAGCTCAAAAAGCTGGGGGGCCGTCAGCTGCGCGCATTGGGCAAGTTAATGCCGGGCGAGGCAGAAGTGGAAGAGAATCCCCGCGCCCGTAGTTCAGTGCTGCGCATTGCAGAAAGGACGAGTGCATGATCGGCAAAGTGGCAGGCACCTTAAGCAAGGTCAAAGAGACGTTAGGCAGCAACGAGCGTCATGCGTTGCCGGGCGTGATCTGGGACGATCTGTTGCGTTTCGGCAAGCTGCCACTGTGCCTGTTTATTTGCATCATTGTGTCGGCGGTCACCGTTGTGACCACCGCTCACCATACCCGTTTGTTAACGGCGCAGCGCGAACAGCTGGTGCTGGAGCGTGATGCGCTGGATATCGAGTGGCGAAATCTGATCCTCGAAGAAAATGCGCTCGGCGATCACAGCCGGGTGGAACGGATCGCAACGGAAAAGCTGCAGATGCAGCATGTTGATCCCTCTCAGGAAAATATCGTAGTACAAAAATAAGGAAAAACGCGACGCATGAAATCCGCGGCGAAGGCGCTAAAACCAAAACGTCAGGAAGAACAGGCCAGCTTTATCAGCTGGCGTTTTGCGTTGCTGTGCGGCTGCATTTTACTGGCGCTGGGTTTCCTGCTGGGACGCGTGGCGTGGCTGCAGATCATTGCCCCCGACATGCTGGTGCGCCAGGGCGATATGCGCTCTCTGCGCGTTCAGGAAGTCTCGACATCGCGTGGCCTGATTACCGACCGTTCTGGTCGTCCGCTGGCGGTCAGCGTACCGGTAAAAGCGATCTGGGCGGATCCTAAAGAGCTGCATGACGCTGGCGGGATCTCACTGGATAACCGCTGGAAGGCGCTATCGGATGCGCTGAAAATGCCGCTCGATCAGCTGGCCGCTCGCGTCAATGCTAACCCGAAAGGGCGCTTTATCTATCTGGCGCGTCAGGTAAACCCTGACATGGCCGACTACATCAAAAAGCTGAAGCTGCCCGGCATTCACCTGCGTGAAGAGTCGCGTCGCTACTACCCGTCCGGGGAAGTGACCGCCCACCTGATTGGCTTTACCAACGTCGACAGCCAGGGGATTGAAGGCGTTGAGAAGAGTTTCGATAAATGGCTGACCGGTCAACCGGGCGAGCGCGTGGTGCGTAAAGACCGTTATGGTCGCGTGATTGAAGATATCTCTTCAACCGACAGCCAGGCGGCGCACAATCTGGCGTTGAGTATTGACGAGCGTTTACAGGCGCTGGTCTACCGTGAGCTGAATAACGCCGTCGCCTTTAACAAAGCGGAATCCGGCAGCGCCGTGCTGGTGGATGTCAGCACCGGTGAAGTGCTGGCGATGGCCAACAGCCCGTCTTACAACCCGAACAATTTTACCGGCACGGCCAAAGACGCCATGCGTAACCGTGCCATCACCGACGTCTTCGAGCCGGGTTCCACGGTGAAACCGATGGTGGTGATGACCGCCCTGCAGCGCGGTATCGTCAATGAAAATACCGTGCTGAATACCGTGCCTTACCGCATCAACGGTCACGAGATCAAAGACGTGGCGCGTTACAGCGAATTGACCCTCACCGGGGTTTTACAGAAGTCGAGTAACGTTGGTGTTTCTAAGCTGGCGTTAGCGATGCCGTCCTCAGCGTTAGTAGAAACTTACTCACGTTTTGGGCTGGGAAAGGCGACCAATTTGGGGTTGGTCGGAGAACGCAGTGGCTTATATCCTCAAAAACAACGGTGGTCTGACATAGAGAGGGCCACCTTCTCTTTCGGCTACGGGCTAATGGTAACGCCGTTACAGTTGGCGCGTGTCTATGCAACGATTGGCAGCTATGGCGTCTATCGCCCGCTCTCAATTACCAAAGTTGATCCCCCGGTTCCCGGTGAGCGTATCTTCCCGGAATCGATCGTCCGTACCGTCGTTCACATGATGGAAAGCGTGGCGCTGCCCGGCGGCGGCGGCGTGAAGGCGGCGATCAAAGGCTATCGCATCGCCATCAAAACCGGTACGGCGAAAAAAGTCGGGCCAGATGGCCGCTACATCAATAAATACATTGCATATACCGCAGGCGTTGCGCCTGCGAGTAATCCGCGTTTTGCGCTGGTGGTCGTCATCAACGATCCACAGGCGGGTAAATACTACGGTGGCGCCGTTTCCGCGCCGGTCTTCGGTGCCATCATGGGCGGCGTACTGCGCACCATGAACATCGAGCCGGATGCGCTGGCAACGGGCGAGAAAAGTGAATTTGTAATTAATCAAGGCGAGGGAACAGGTGGCAGATCGTAATTTGCGCGACCTTCTTGCTCCGTGGGTAACAGGCTTACCTGCGAGAGAACTGCGAGAGATGGTACTCGACAGCCGTGTGGCTGCCTCGGGCGATCTTTTTGTGGCAGTCGTAGGTCATCAGGCGGACGGGCGTCGCTATATCCCGCAGGCGATAGCGCAAGGTGTTGCTGCCATTATTGCTGAGGCAAAAGATGAGGCCACTGACGGTGAAATCCGTGAAATGCACGGCGTGCCGGTCATCTATCTCAGCCAGCTGAATGAACGTCTCTCTGCGCTGGCGGGACGTTTTTATAACGAACCTTCTGACCGGTTGCGTCTGGTTGGCGTGACCGGCACTAACGGTAAAACCACCACCACGCAGCTGATGGCGCAGTGGGCGCAACTGCTGGGTGAAACCAGCGCGGTAATGGGTACCGTGGGCAATGGCCTGCTGGGCAAAGTGAACCCAACGGAAAATACCACCGGCTCTGCCGTTGACGTACAGCACGTGCTGGCCGGTCTGGCGGGGCAGGGTGCGACCTTTGCGGCGATGGAAGTCTCTTCTCACGGGCTGGTACAGCACCGTGTCGCGGCGCTGAAATTTGCCGCCTCTGTGTTCACTAACCTGAGCCGGGATCACCTCGACTACCACGGCGACATGGAGAACTACGAAGCGGCGAAATGGCAGCTCTATGCCACGCATCACTGCGGTCAGGCGATCATCAACGCCGATGACGAAGTGGGTCGCCGCTGGCTGGCTAAACTGCCGGATGCCGTTGCGGTCTCCATGGCCGATCGTATCAACCCGAACTGCCACGGCCGCTGGCTGAAGGCCACCGACGTGGCCTATCACGATAGCGGCGCGACCATTCGCTTTGCCTCGAGCTGGGGCGAGGGCGAAATCGAAAGCCGTCTGATGGGGGCGTTCAACGTCAGCAATCTACTGCTGGCCCTCGCGACCTTGCTGGCGCTGGGTTATCCGCTGGCGGAACTGCTCCGTACCTCCGCGCGCCTGCAGCCGGTTTGTGGCCGCATGGAAGTCTTCACCGCCCCAGGCAAACCGACGGTGGTGGTGGATTATGCCCACACGCCGGATGCGCTGGAGAAAGCGCTGGAAGCCGCGCGCCTGCACTGCGCCGGTAAACTGTGGTGCGTCTTTGGCTGCGGCGGCGATCGTGATAAAGGCAAACGTCCGCTGATGGGTGCCATTGCTGAACAGTTCGCGGATATCGCGGTCGTGACCGATGACAACCCGCGCACCGAAGAGCCGCGCGCCATCATCAACGACATTCTGGCCGGTATGCTGGATGCGGGCCGTGCCCGTGTGGTGGAAGGCCGCGCAGAAGCGGTGACCAACGCCATCATGCAGGCTAACGAGAACGATGTGGTGCTGCTGGCCGGTAAAGGCCACGAAGATTATCAGATTGTCGGCACCAACCGTCTGGATTACTCCGACCGTGTAACCGCGGCGCGTCTGCTGGGAGTGGTGGCATGATCAGCGTAACGCTAAGCCAGCTTGCGACGCTCCTGCGCGCAGACGTCAGCGGCGATGAAATGAGTTTCGATGCGGTGACCACCGACACGCGTAAAATCACTCCCGGCTGCCTGTTTGTGGCGCTTAAGGGTGAGCGTTTCGATGCCCACGATTTCGCCGAACAGGCGAAAGCCGCCGGGGCGGGTGCGCTGCTGGTAAGCCGTAAACTGGATATCGACCTGCCGCAGGCGGTGGTAAAAGATACCCGTCTGGCGTTTGGTGAACTGGCGGCATGGGTTCGCCAGCAGGTTCCGACGCGCGTTGTGGCGCTGACCGGCTCCTCTGGTAAAACGTCCGTTAAAGAGATGACGGCCGCCATCCTCACCCAGTGTGGCAATACCCTCTATACCGCAGGCAATCTGAACAACGATATTGGCGTACCGATGACGCTGCTGCGTCTGACCCGCGAGCATGAGTTTGCGGTGATCGAACTGGGGGCCAATCACCAGGGCGAAATCGCCTGGACCGTTAGCCTGACGCAACCGGAAGCGGCGCTGGTGAATAACCTGGCGGCGGCGCACCTCGAAGGCTTCGGCTCGCTCGAAGGCGTGGCAAAAGCGAAGGGCGAGATCTACACCGGCCTGCCGGCCAACGGCATCGCCATTATGAATGCCGATAATAACGACTGGCTGAACTGGCAAAGCGTTATCGGGGATCGCAAAACCTGGCGCTTCTCGCCTAATGCCGCGAACAGCGACTTCACCGCCAACAACATTCATGTGACCTCTCACGGCACCGAATTTACGTTGCAGACCCCAACGGGGAATGTGGAGGTGCTGCTGCCTCTGCCGGGTCGCCACAACATCGCCAATGCCCTGGCGGCGAGTGCACTGGCGATGGCCGTCGGCGCGCCGCTGTCTGCTATCAAAAGCGGGCTGGCAAACCTGAAAGCCGTTCCCGGACGCCTGTTCCCGATCCCGCTGGCGGAAAACAAACTGCTGCTGGACGACTCCTACAACGCCAACGTCGGCTCCATGACTGCCGCCGTACAGGTGCTGTCTGAGATGCCTGGCTATCGCGTGATGGTGGTTGGCGATATGGCCGAGCTGGGCGATGAAAGCGAAGCCTGCCACCAGCAAGTGGGTGAGGCGGCAAAAGCCTCCGGTATCGATCGCGTGTTAAGCGCGGGACATCTCAGCAATTTTATCAGCCAGGCCAGCGGCGTCGGTGAGCATTTTGCCGATAAAGCGGCGTTGATCGCTCGCCTTAAGGCACTGGTTGCAGAACAACAAATTGTGACAGTTTTAGTGAAAGGTTCACGCAGTGCCGCCATGGAAGAGGTCGTGCACGCTTTACAGGAGAACGGGACATGTTAGTTTGGCTGGCCGAGCATTTGGTCAAATATTATTCCGGCTTTAACGTCTTTTCCTATCTGACGTTTCGCGCCATCGTCAGCCTGCTGACTGCGCTGTTCATCTCATTGTGGATGGGTCCGCGCATGATTGCCCGTCTGCAAAAACTCTCTTTCGGCCAGGTCGTGCGTAACGACGGTCCGGAATCACACTTCAGTAAACGCGGTACGCCGACCATGGGCGGCATTATGATCCTCACCGCGATTGTGGTGTCGGTGCTGCTGTGGGCTTACCCGTCAAACCCGTACGTCTGGTGCGTGCTGGTGGTACTGGTGGGGTACGGGATTATCGGTTTTGTTGATGACTACCGCAAAGTGGTGCGTAAAGACACCAAAGGTCTGATCGCCCGCTGGAAATATTTCTGGATGTCGGTCATTGCCCTGGGCGTGGCCTTCGCGCTCTATCTGGCAGGAAAAGACACCCCGGCCACCGAGCTGGTGGTGCCGTTCTTTAAAGATGTCATGCCGCAGCTGGGCCTGTTCTACATCCTCTTGTCCTACTTTGTGATTGTCGGTACCGGCAATGCCGTCAACCTGACCGACGGCCTGGATGGCCTGGCCATTATGCCAACCGTCTTTGTCGCAGCGGGCTTTGCTCTGGTGGCGTGGGCGAGCGGCAACATGAACTTCGCCAGCTATCTGCATATTCCTTATCTGCGTCACGCCGGTGAGCTGGTGATCGTCTGCACGGCGATTGTCGGCGCAGGTTTAGGCTTCCTGTGGTTCAACACCTACCCGGCGCAGGTCTTTATGGGGGACGTCGGTTCTCTGGCACTGGGCGGCGCGCTGGGCATTATCGCCGTGCTGCTGCGCCAGGAGTTCCTGCTGGTGATCATGGGCGGTGTGTTCGTGGTTGAAACCCTGTCGGTGATCCTGCAGGTAGGCTCCTTCAAGCTGCGCGGTCAGCGCATCTTCCGGATGGCACCTATCCATCACCACTATGAACTGAAAGGCTGGCCGGAACCGCGCGTCATCGTGCGCTTCTGGATTATTTCGCTGATGCTGGTGCTGATTGGCCTGGCAACGCTGAAGGTACGTTAATCATGGCAGATTACCAGGGTAAAAAAGTCGTTATCATCGGGTTAGGCTTAACCGGCCTCTCCTGCGTGGACTTTTTCCTCGCGCGGGGCGTGACGCCGCGTGTGATGGACACGCGTGTCTCTCCGCCTGGTCTGGATAAACTGCCGGAACAGGTTGAACGCCACCTTGGTGGTCTGAATGATGACTGGCTGCTGGCAGCCGATCTGATTGTGGCCAGCCCCGGTATGGCGCTGGCGCACCCTTCACTGAGCGCCGCGGCCGATGCGGGCGTTGAGATTGTCGGTGATATCGAGCTGTTCTGCCGTGAAGCGCAGGCGCCTGTTATCGCCATTACCGGCTCTAACGGAAAAAGCACCGTCACCACCCTGGTGGGTGAGATGGCGAAAGCGGCGGGCAAAAATGTCGGCGTTGGCGGCAACATTGGTTTGCCGGCGCTGATGCTGCTGGACAAAGGCTGTGAGCTGTACGTACTGGAACTCTCCAGCTTCCAGCTGGAGACCACCTCCAGCCTGCATGCAGCCGCGGCCACGATCCTGAACGTGACCGAAGATCATATGGACAGGTATCCGTTTGGTCTGCAGCAGTATCGCGCAGCCAAACTGCGTATTTACGAAAATGCGAAAGTCTGCGTCGTTAACGCCGATGATGCCCTGACCATGCCAGTACGCGGCGCTGATGACCGCTGCATCAGTTTTGGTATCACCATGGGTGATTATCATCTGAACCGGCAGTTGGGTGAAACCTGGCTGCGGGTGAAAGGTGAGAAAGTGCTGAACGTGAAGGAGATGAAGCTTTCCGGTCAGCATAACTACACCAATGCGCTGGCGGCGCTGGCGCTGGCGGATGCCGTCGGTCTTCCACGTTCCTCCAGCCTGCAGGCGTTAACCACCTTTACCGGACTGGCGCACCGTTTCCAGCTGGCGCTGGAGAATAACGGGGTACGCTGGATCAATGATTCCAAAGCCACCAACGTCGGCAGCACCGAAGCGGCGCTGAACGGCCTGCACGTCGACGGCACTCTGCATCTGCTGCTGGGTGGCGACGGTAAATCTGCCGATTTCACCTCCCTGAAGCAGTATCTCTCCGGCGATAACATCCGTCTCTACTGCTTTGGTCGTGACGGCAGGGAACTGGCTGAACTGCGTCCTGAGATTGCCGAGCAGACCGAAACCATGGAACAGGCAATGCGCCTGATTGCCCCTCGCGTGAAGCCGGGCGATATGGTGCTGCTCTCTCCGGCCTGCGCCAGCCTCGATCAGTTTAAGAATTTCGAACAGCGGGGCGATCTCTTTACCCGCCTGGCGAAGGAGTTAGGCTGATGCGTTTCTCTCTCCCTCGCCCAAAAATGCCGCGCCTGCCAGGATTTGGCATCCTGGTCTGGATCTCGTCGGCATTAAAAGGCTGGGTCATGGGCTCCCGGGATAAAGACTCCGATAGCCTGGTGATGTACGACCGCATGCTGCTCTGGCTTACGCTGGGGCTGGCGGCGATTGGTTTTATTATGGTGACCTCGGCATCGATGCCTGTTGGGCAACGACTGGCGAACGATCCTTTCCTGTTTGCCAAGCGTGACGGGCTCTACATCATCCTGGCGTTCTGTCTGGCGATGGTGACGTTACGCCTGCCGATGGCGTTCTGGCAGCGCCACAGTACCGCCATGCTCATCGCCTCGATCGTGATGCTGCTGATCGTGCTGGTGGTCGGGAGCTCGGTGAACGGGGCATCGCGCTGGATTGCTTTTGGCCCGCTGCGTATTCAGCCGGCGGAATTTACCAAGCTCTCGCTCTTCTGCTATCTCGCCAACTACCTGGTGCGTAAGGTGGATGAGGTGCGTAACAACCTGCGCGGCTTCTTAAAACCGATGGGCGTGATTCTGGTGCTGGCGGTACTGCTGCTGGCCCAGCCGGACCTCGGTACCGTGGTGGTACTGTTCGTCACCACGCTGGCGATGCTGTTCCTGGCGGGGGCGAAACTGTGGCAGTTCATCGCCATCATCGGGATGGGGATCTCCGCGGTCGTGCTGCTGATCCTCGCCGAGCCGTATCGTATCCGCCGCGTGACCTCTTTCTGGAACCCCTGGGAAGATCCGTTCGGCAGCGGTTATCAGCTGACACAGTCGCTGATGGCGTTTGGCCGCGGTGAAATGTGGGGCCAGGGGCTGGGGAACTCGGTCCAGAAACTGGAATATTTACCCGAAGCGCATACCGACTTCATCTTCTCCATTATTGGGGAAGAACTGGGTTATATCGGTGTGGTATTAGCGCTATTAATGGTATTCTTCGTCGCTTTCCGTGCGATGTCGATTGGCCGAAAAGCGCTGGTTATCGATCACCGTTTTTCAGGCTTTTTAGCCTGCTCAATCGGGATCTGGTTTAGCTTCCAGGCGCTGGTTAACGTAGGTGCCGCAGCAGGTATGCTGCCAACCAAAGGTCTGACGTTGCCGTTAATCAGTTACGGTGGTTCGAGTCTGTTGATCATGTCGACCGCCATTATGTTCTTGTTACGCATAGATTATGAAACGCGTCTGGAAAATGCCCAGGCGTTTACACGAGGTTCACGATGAATCAACCGAAGCGGTTAATGGTGATGGCGGGCGGTACTGGCGGGCATGTGTTCCCCGGGCTCGCGGTTGCGCACCATTTAATGGATCAGGGCTGGCAGGTACGCTGGCTGGGAACCGCAGACCGCATGGAGGCCGATCTGGTGCCGAAGCACGGGATTGAGATCGACTTTATTCGTATTTCTGGCCTGCGCGGCAAGGGGATCAAAGCGTTGCTGCTGGCGCCGGTGCGTATTTTCAACGCCTGGCGTCAGGCGCGGGCGATCATGAAGCGTTTTAAGCCGGACGTGGTGCTGGGGATGGGTGGTTATGTCTCCGGCCCAGGCGGGCTGGCGGCGTGGTCGCTCGGTATTCCGGTTGTGCTCCACGAGCAGAACGGTATCGCGGGCCTCACCAATAAATGGCTGGCGAAAATTGCCAGCAAAGTGATGCAGGCTTTTCCGGGGGCATTCCCGAAAGCCGACGTGGTAGGCAACCCAGTGCGTGTTGACGTGCTGGCCCTGCCGTTGCCGCAGGAGCGACTCGTTGGCCGTGAAGGGCCGGTGCGGGTGCTGGTCGTGGGCGGCTCTCAGGGCGCGCGCGTGCTGAACCAGACCCTGCCGCAGGTGGCGGCGAAGCTCGGCAGCGCGGTGACCATCTGGCATCAAAGCGGAAAAGGTGCGCAGCAAACGGTAGAGCAAGCCTATGCCGAAGCCGGACAGCCGCAGCATAAAGTGACCGAATTTATCGACGACATGGCGGCAGCGTATGCCTGGGCCGATGTCGTGGTCTGCCGCTCCGGCGCGCTGACGGTGAGCGAGATCGCCGCCGCTGGCTTGCCGGCGCTGTTTGTGCCGTTCCAGCACAAAGACCGTCAGCAGTACTGGAATGCGCTGCCGCTTGAAAAAGCCGGTGCCGCGAAAATTTTTGAACAGCCGCAGTTTACCGCCGACGCGGTCGCCACCACCCTGGCGGGCTGGGACCGGGAGACATTGCTGGCGATGGCGCAGCACGCACGTGCCGCCGCGATCCCGGATGCAACGGAGCGGGTGGCGAAAGAAGTGAGCCTGGCAGCCCAGGCGTAACCCTCGCAGCGCGTGTTGCGCTGCACGATTTTTTTGAAGTAGTCGATGGCGTTTAGAGAATGAATACACAACAACTGGCGAAACTGCGTTCAATCGTGCCCGAGATGCGTCGCGTCCGGCACATTCACTTTGTTGGCATCGGCGGCGCCGGTATGGGCGGTATTGCCGAGGTGCTGGCGAATGAAGGCTACCAGATCAGCGGGTCCGATCTGGCGCCGAACCCTGTTACGCAACAGTTGGCGTCGCTGGGTGCGACCATCTATTTTAATCACCGTCCGGAAAATGTGCTGGATGCGAGCGTGGTCGTGGTCTCCAGCGCCATTCCCGCCGATAACCCGGAAATCGTTGCCGCACATGAAGCGCGTATCCCGGTGATCCGCCGCGCGGAGATGCTGGCCGAGCTGATGCGTTTTCGTCACGGTATTGCCATTGCCGGTACGCACGGTAAAACCACCACCACGGCGATGGTCTCCAGTATTTATGCCGAAGCGGGTCTCGATCCGACCTTCGTGAACGGCGGCCTGGTCAAAGCGGCGGGCGTGCATGCTCGCCTGGGGCACAGCCGTTATCTCATCGCGGAAGCGGATGAGAGTGACGCCTCGTTCCTGCATTTGCAGCCGATGGTGGCGATTGTGACCAACATCGAAGCCGACCATATGGATACCTACCAGGGCGACTTCGAAAATTTAAAGCAAACCTTTATAAACTTTTTGCACAACCTGCCGTTTTATGGACGTGCGGTCATGTGCGTTGACGATCCGGTGATCCGCGAGCTGCTGCCGCGTGTCGGACGTCAGATCACCACATACGGTTTCAGCGAAGATGCTGATGTCCGCATAGAGAGCTTCAAACAGATTGGTGCGCAGGGTCATTTCACCCTGGCACGTCAGGATAAAGAGCTGCTGCATGTGACGCTTAACGCGCCAGGACGTCATAACGCCCTTAACGCTGCGGCAGCCGTTGCGGTCGCCACAGAGGAAGGCATTGACGACGAGGCGATTCTGCGGGCCCTGGAAAGCTTCCAGGGAACCGGGCGCCGTTTTGATTTCCTCGGCGAGTTTCCGCTGGAGGGGGTTAACGGCAAAAGCGGCACCGCGATGCTGGTGGATGACTACGGACACCACCCGACAGAAGTGGATGCCACGATCAAAGCGGCGCGCGCGGGCTGGCCGGACAAAAATCTGGTTATGCTGTTCCAGCCACACCGTTACACCCGTACCCGTGACCTGTACGATGATTTCGCGAATGTGCTCTCGCAGGTTGATACGTTGCTGATGCTCGAAGTGTACTCAGCGGGTGAGGCGGCCATTCCGGGTGCCGACAGCCGTTCGCTGTGCCGTACCATTCGTGGGCGCGGCAAGGTCGACCCGATTCTGGTCTCCGATCATGCACAGGCGGCAGCCATGCTTGCCCCAGTGTTGACCGGCAATGATTTGATTCTGGTGCAGGGGGCAGGAAATATCGGCAAAATCGCCCGTACACTGGCCGAAATCAAACTTAAGCCGCAAATTTCGGAGGAAGAGCATCATGGCTGATAAGATTGCGGTCCTCGCTGGCGGCACCTCGGCTGAGCGCGAGGTCTCCCTGAACTCTGGCGCCGCGGTGTTGGCCGGATTGCGGGAAGGCGACGTTGATGCGCACCTGGTCGATCCGAAAGAGATCGACGTGACGCGCCTGAAAGAGATGGGTTTTGACAAAGTGTTTATCGCGCTGCACGGTCGCGGCGGTGAAGACGGCACGTTGCAGGGCTTGCTGGATATCATTGGCCTGCCTTATACCGGCAGCGGCGTGATGGCGTCGGCCATCTCTATGGACAAACTGCGCAGCAAGCTGCTCTGGCAGGGCGCCGGGTTACCGGTTGCGCCTTGGGTGGCACTGACACGCCGTGAATTTGAGCAGGGCCTTGACGCCAGCGTCACTGAACGTATTGCAGCGCTGGGATTGCCAGTGATTGTGAAACCCAGCCGTGAAGGCTCAAGCGTAGGAATGTCTAAAGTAGACGAAGCAGGCGATATATCATCTGCATTAGCGCTGGCATTTCAACATGATGAAGAAGTTCTGGTTGAAAAATGGCTAAGCGGACCGGAATTTACCGTTGCGATGCTCGGGGAAGAAATTTTACCGTCAATTCGTATCCAACCTGCCGGAACCTTCTATGATTATGAGGCGAAGTATCTCTCTGATGAGACGCAATATTTCTGCCCAAGTGGTCTGGATGCCGGGCGTGAAGCATTATTAAGCGCTCTGGTGCTAAAAGCCTGGCATGTTCTTGGCTGCCGTGGTTGGGGAAGAATCGACGTCATGCAGGATAGCGACGGGCAATTTTATCTGCTGGAAGCCAATACCTCACCGGGTATGACCAGCCACAGTCTGGTGCCGATGGCGGCTCGCCAGGCGGGAATGAGCTTCTCGCAGCTGGTGGTCCGCATTCTGGATCAGGCGGGCTGATATGTCTCAGGCTGCGCTGAACACGCGAAACCGCGACGAGGAAGAAGAATATACTTCCCGGCGGAGTAATGGAACGCGTCTTGCAGGGATTACCTTCCTGCTCGCCGTGCTGTGTACTGTGTTTGTTAGCGGCTGGATGGTGCTCGGCTGGATGGAAGATGCACAACGTCTGCCTCTGTCGAAACTGGTGGTAACGGGTGACCGTCACTACACGCGTAATGATGATATCCGTCAGTCGATCCTGGCATTGGGATCGCCTGGCACCTTCATGACGCAGGATGTGAACATTATTCAGAGTCAGATTGAGCGCCTGCCGTGGATTAAACAGGCAAGCGTCAGAAAGCAATGGCCTGATGAATTGAAGATTCATCTGGTTGAATATGTACCCATTGCGCGTTGGAATGATCAGCATATGGTTGACGTAGAGGGAGTTTCTTTCAGCGTCCCGGCCGATCGTGTCAGCAAGCAAAATTTACCTATGTTATATGGGCCGGAAGGCAGCGAAAACGAAGTGCTGGAAGGTTTTCGTAGCATGGGGAAGGTGCTGGCTAAGGATCGTTTTACCCTGAAACAGGCTGCAATGACGGCGCGTCGTTCCTGGCAGTTGACGCTGACGAACGATATTAAGCTGAACCTGGGGCGGGGTGACACGATGAAGCGTCTGGAACGTTTTGTAGAACTCTATCCCGTTCTGCAGCAGCAGGCGCAGGCTGAAGGCAAAAGGATTAGCTACGTTGATTTGCGCTATGACTCAGGCGCATCGGTCGGGTGGACCCCGGCCCCGGTTGAGGAACCTAATCAGCAACAGAATCAGGCTCAGGTACAGGCAGAATAACAATGATCAAGGCGACGGACAGAAAACTGGTAGTAGGACTGGAGATTGGCACTGCGAAGGTTGCTGCTTTAGTAGGGGAAGTTCTGCCCGACGGTATGGTCAATATCATTGGTGTGGGTAGCTGCCCCTCCCGTGGTATGGATAAAGGTGGGGTAAACGACCTCGAGTCGGTGGTGAAATGCGTACAGCGCGCCATCGATCAGGCCGAACTGATGGCAGATTGCCAGATTTCCTCCGTGTATCTGGCACTCTCTGGCAAACATATCAGCTGCCAGAACGAGATCGGTATGGTGCCGATCTCAGAAGAAGAAGTCTCGCAGGAAGACGTCGAGAACGTAGTGCATACTGCGAAGTCGGTGCGTGTCCGCGATGAACATCGCGTACTGCATGTGATCCCGCAGGAATACGCCATCGATTATCAGGAAGGCATTAAAAATCCGGTGGGGCTTTCAGGCGTGCGTATGCAGGCAAAAGTGCACTTGATCACATGTCACAACGATATGGCGAAGAACATTGTTAAAGCCGTGGAACGTTGTGGCCTGAAAGTTGACCAACTTATTTTCGCCGGTCTGGCGGCAAGTTATTCGGTGCTGACTGAAGACGAACGTGAGCTGGGCGTCTGTGTCGTCGATATCGGCGGTGGTACTATGGACATGGCCGTCTACACCGGCGGAGCGCTGCGCCACACCAAAGTTATCCCTTATGCAGGGAATGTGGTCACCAGCGATATCGCGTATGCCTTTGGTACGCCACCGAGCGATGCTGAGGCGATTAAAGTGCGCCACGGGTGTGCGCTGGGCTCTATCGTTGGTAAAGATGAGAGCGTCGAAGTGCCGAGCGTCGGTGGTCGTCCGCCGCGCAGCCTGCAGCGCCAGACGTTGGCCGAGGTCATTGAGCCGCGTTATACCGAGCTGCTCAACCTCGTGAACGAAGAGATTTTGCAATTACAGGAACAGCTTCGCCAGCAGGGGGTTAAACATCATCTTGCGGCGGGGATTGTATTAACCGGCGGCGCGGCGCAAATTGAAGGTCTTGCGGCTTGCGCTCAGCGCGTGTTCCATACGCAGGTGCGCATTGGGGCACCGCTGAACATCACCGGTCTGACGGATTATGCTCAGGAGCCGTATTACTCAACGGCAGTGGGCTTGCTTCATTACGGGAAGGAAACCCATCTTAGTGGCGAAGCAGAAGTAGAAAAACGCACGTCGGTGGGTTCGTGGTTTAAACGAATCAACACCTGGCTGCGAAAAGAGTTTTAATTTTTGTAAGAGACCGGAGAGAATTAACGGTTTCAGGCGACAGGCACAAAACGGAGAGAAACTATGTTTGAACCTATGGAACTGACCAACGACGCGGTGATTAAAGTCATCGGCGTCGGTGGCGGCGGCGGTAATGCTGTAGAGCACATGGTGCGCGAGCGCATCGAAGGCGTTGAATTCTTCGCGGTGAACACCGATGCGCAGGCACTGCGTAAGACGGCTGTTGGCCAGACAATTCAGATCGGCGGCGGCATCACCAAAGGGCTGGGCGCTGGGGCAAACCCGGAAGTCGGCCGTAACGCTGCAGAAGAAGATCGTGAAGCACTGCGTGCGGCACTTGATGGTGCAGACATGGTGTTTATTGCCGCAGGCATGGGCGGTGGTACCGGAACCGGTGCTGCGCCAGTTGTTGCTGAAGTGGCTAAAGATTTAGGTATCCTGACTGTTGCCGTTGTGACCAAGCCTTTCAACTTTGAAGGCAAGAAGCGTATGGCGTTTGCAGAGCAGGGTATCACCGAGCTGTCCAAGCATGTGGACTCGCTGATCACTATTCCAAACGACAAACTGCTGAAAGTGCTGGGTCGTGGCATCTCTCTGCTGGACGCTTTTGGCGCGGCGAACGATGTTTTGAAAGGCGCTGTCCAGGGTATCGCCGAGCTGATCACCCGTCCAGGCCTGATGAACGTCGACTTTGCTGACGTGCGCACCGTGATGTCCGAAATGGGCTACGCGATGATGGGTTCCGGCGTGGCGAAAGGTGAAGACCGTGCAGAAGAAGCCGCTGAAATGGCGATCTCTTCTCCGCTGCTGGAAGATATCGATCTGTCTGGCGCGCGCGGCGTGCTGGTTAACATCACTGCGGGCTTCGACCTGCGTCTGGATGAGTTCGAAACCGTGGGTAACACCATTCGTGCGTTCGCCTCTGATAACGCAACCGTGGTAATCGGTACTTCCCTTGATCCGGAAATGAACGATGAGCTGCGCGTAACGGTTGTTGCGACCGGTATCGGTATGGACAAACGTCCTGAGATCACCCTGGTGACCAACAAAACTGCACAGCAGCCGGTGATGGATCGCTACCAGCCGCACGGCATGGCACCATTGACCCAGGAGCAGAAACCCGCAGCTAAGGTGGTGAATGACAATACGCCACAAACGCAGAAAGAGCCGGATTATCTGGACATTCCAGCATTCCTGCGTAAACAAGCTGATTAAGAATTAGCTGGAATTAGGGAATTTACGCTCTTTGTGCTAAACTGGCCGCCCGATAGTGATGTACACTCTCGGTTGGATAAGTAACTTGGCGAGATTATACGATGATCAAACAAAGGACATTAAAACGTATCGTTCAGGCGACAGGTGTCGGTTTACATACCGGCAAGAAAGTCACCCTGACGTTGCGCCCTGCGCCGGCCAATACCGGGGTCATCTATCGTCGCACCGACTTGAATCCACCGGTAGATTTCCCGGCTGATGCCAAATCTGTGCGTGATACCATGCTCTGTACTTGCCTGGTGAATGAGCATGACGTGCGGATCTCTACCGTAGAGCACCTGAATGCCGCCCTGGCGGGTCTGGGTATCGACAACATTATTGTTGAAGTCGATGCGCCGGAAATCCCGATTATGGATGGCAGTGCTGCACCGTTCGTCTACCTGTTGTTGGACGCCGGCATCGAAGAACTGAACAGTGCGAAGAAATTCGTACGTATCAAAGAGACCGTTCGTGTCCAGGATGGCGACAAATGGGCTGAATTCAAGCCGTTTAATGGTTTTTCGTTGGATTTCACCATCGACTTCAACCATCCGGCGATTGATTCCAGCACCCAGCGCTATGCGATGAACTTCTCTGCTGATGCGTTTATGCGTCAGATCAGTCGAGCGCGTACGTTTGGTTTCATGCGTGATATCGAATATCTGCAGTCCCGCGGCCTGTGCCTGGGCGGCAGCTTCGATTGTGCCATCGTTGTTGACGATTATCGCGTACTGAACGAAGACGGCCTGCGTTTTGAAGACGAATTCGTTCGTCACAAAATGCTGGATGCGATCGGCGACCTGTTCATGTGTGGTCACAACATCATTGGTGCGTTTACCGCGTATAAATCCGGTCACGCACTGAACAACAAATTGTTGCAGGCTGTTCTGGCAAAACAGGAAGCCTGGGAATATGTGACCTTCGAAGACGAAGCTGAACTGCCTCTGGCATTCAAAGCACCGAGCACGGTTCTGGCGTAACGGTAAATTCCGTTATGTAAATTCGACTGGTTGACCTGGCACTCTCTCCGGCCAGGAAGACCAGTCGTTTTTGTTTTTATCTTCCCCGTATTGCTGTAGTCAATGGCTCGTTTGCTGATTTCATCACCATTTTTAACCTCCTCTGTGGCGCATTACTGCTGCTGCAACCCGGCTTTAGTGTTACTATCTGGGCGCGAAAATATAAAAATCATACGGTGAGCCTGAAGGTTCACTTACTTGTGGTGGGGCAATTGAGCGGAATTCTGACGCGCTGGCGACAATTTGGCAGACGTTACTTCTGGCCGCATCTCCTTCTGGGGATGGTCGCGGCGAGTCTTGGCCTGCCCGCGCTCAGCAGTAACACCGAAACCGCAAATCCGGCAAAGACCACCACCACCCGCCACGATCTGAGCACGCGGGTCAATTTCACGAATCTCGCCCTGCTGGAAGCGAACCGCCGACCCAATTTCACGGTGGATTACTGGCATCAGCATGCGATTCGTACCGTCATCCGGCATCTCTCCTTTGCCATGGCGCCGCAGGCGTTACCTGTTGTCGAAGAGCCTTTACCGGTACAGGCGCACCATCTGGCGCTGCTCGATACACTCACCACGCTGCTTACGCAGCAAAGCAAGCCGCCGGTTATTGTCCGTCAGGTCGCGCTTGCCACACTTTATCCACAAACCGCTTTCTCTGTGTCCGCCTGGATTAGCCAGGTGCAGGGCATCCGCGCCGGACCTCAACGCCTCAGCTAAATTAACCGTTGTTCAATACCTTAATTTAACTGCCCATCATGGGGCGTTTGAGAATTTATTATGTTAATCAAATTACTAACAAAAGTTTTCGGTAGTCGTAACGATCGTACCCTGCGCCGCATGCGCAAAGCCGTCAGCGTCATCAACAGCCTTGAGCCGGCGATGGAAAAACTCTCTGATGAAGAGCTGAAAGCCAAAACCGCTGAATTCCGTGCCCGCCTTGAAAAAGGTGAAACCGTTGAAAGCCTGATCCCGGAAGCGTTCGCCGTGGTGCGTGAAGCGAGTAAGCGCGTGTTTGGCATGCGTCATTTCGACGTGCAGCTGCTGGGCGGGATGGTGCTGAACGACCGCTGCATCGCTGAGATGCGTACCGGTGAAGGTAAAACCCTGACCGCAACCCTGCCTGCCTACCTTAACGCCCTGTCGGGTAAAGGTGTGCACGTGGTTACCGTCAACGACTATCTGGCGCAGCGTGATGCCGAAAACAACCGTCCACTGTTCGAATTCCTCGGTATGACCGTCGGGATCAACATGTCTGGTTTGCCGGCCCCTGCGAAACGCGAAGCCTATAACGCCGACATCACCTACGGGACCAACAACGAATACGGCTTTGACTACCTGCGTGACAACATGGCCTTCAGCCCGGAAGAGCGCGTACAGCGTAAGCTGCACTATGCGCTGGTGGATGAGGTGGACTCCATTCTGATCGACGAAGCGCGTACGCCGCTGATCATCTCTGGTCCGGCTGAAGACAGCTCCGAGATGTATCGCAAAGTCGATAAAATCATTCCGCACCTGATCCGTCAGGAAAAAGAGGACTCCGACACCTTCCAGGGTGAAGGTCACTTCTCCGTTGATGAAAAAGCCCGCCAGGTGAACCTGACCGAGCGCGGTCTGGTGCAGATCGAAGAGCTGCTGGTTGCCCAGGGCATTATGGAAGAGGGCGAGTCACTCTATTCCCCAGGCAATATCATGCTGATGCACCACGTCACTGCCGCCCTGCGCGCCCACGTGTTGTTTACCCGTGACGTGGACTACATCGTTAAGGATGGCGAAGTTATTATCGTCGACGAACATACCGGCCGTACCATGCAGGGTCGTCGCTGGTCCGACGGTCTGCATCAGGCCGTTGAAGCCAAAGAAAATGTCGATATCCAGAACGAGAACCAGACGCTGGCATCCATTACCTTCCAGAACTACTTCCGTCTGTACGAGAAGCTGGCAGGGATGACCGGTACGGCGGATACCGAAGCCTTCGAATTCAGCTCCATCTATAAGCTGGATACCGTAGTCGTTCCAACCAACCGTCCAATGATCCGTAAGGATATGCCGGACCTGGTCTACATGACCGAAGCGGAAAAAATTCAGGCCATCATCGAAGATATCCGCGATCGTACCGCTGCGGGCCAGCCGGTGCTGGTGGGGACTATCTCCATTGAAAAATCGGAAGTGGTCTCCAATGAGCTGACCAAAGCCGGTATCAAACACAACGTGCTGAACGCCAAGTTCCACGCTAAAGAGGCCGATATCGTTGCCCAGGCGGGCTATCCGGCAGCCGTGACCATCGCCACCAACATGGCGGGTCGTGGTACCGACATCATGCTGGGCGGTAGCTGGCAGGCTGAAGTGGCTGCGCTGGAAAACCCAACCCCGGAACAGATCGCGCAGATCAAAGCCGACTGGCAGGTTCGTCACGATGCGGTTCTGGCTGCGGGCGGTCTGCACATCATCGGTACGGAACGTCACGAATCCCGTCGTATCGACAACCAGCTGCGTGGCCGTGCGGGTCGTCAGGGTGATGCCGGTTCTTCACGCTTCTATCTGTCGATGGAAGATGCGTTGATGCGTATTTTCGCCTCTGACCGTGTATCGGGCATGATGCGTAAACTGGGTATGAAGCCGGGCGAAGCGATTGAACACCCGTGGGTGACCAAAGCCATCGCCAACGCCCAGCGTAAAGTGGAAAGCCGTAACTTCGATATTCGTAAGCAGCTGCTTGAGTATGATGACGTGGCCAACGACCAGCGTCGCGCTATCTACACCCAGCGTAACGAACTGCTGGACGTTTCCGACGTGAGCGAAACCATTAACAGCATTCGCGAAGATGTCTTCAAAGCGACTATCGATAACCATATTCCACCGCAATCTCTGGAAGAGATGTGGGATGTCGAAGGTCTGCAGGCGCGTTTGAAAAACGACTTCGACCTGGATCTGCCGATTCAGGAGTGGCTGGATAAAGAGCCGGAGCTGCATGAAGAGACCCTGCGCGAGCGTATTTTCGCTAACGCCATTGAGGTCTATAAGCGTAAGGAAGAGGTGGTTGGCGCTGAGATGATGCGTCATTTCGAAAAAGGCGTGATGCTGCAAACCCTGGACTCCCTGTGGAAAGAGCACCTGGCAGCGATGGATTATCTGCGTCAGGGTATTCACCTGCGTGGCTATGCGCAAAAAGATCCGAAGCAGGAGTACAAGCGTGAATCCTTTGCGATGTTTGCCTCTATGCTTGAATCACTGAAGTACGAAGTGATCAGCACCCTGAGCAAAGTCCAGGTGCGCATGCCGGAAGAAGTGGAAGAGATGGAACAGCAGCGTCGTGAAGAAGCGGAGCGTCTGGCTCAGATGCAGCAGCTCAGCCATCAGGACGACGAAGAAGCCGCCGCCGCCGCAATTGCCGCGCAGTCCGGTGATCGTAAGGTCGGTCGTAACGATCCGTGCCCGTGCGGTTCCGGTAAAAAATACAAACAGTGCCATGGCCGTCTGAGCTAAGCCTGTAAAACACGTAAAAGGCGCAGATATCTGCGCCTTTTTTATGGATGCAAGACAATGAAAATACTGCAAATCGCTGTCGGGATCATTCGTAATTCCGATAACCAAATCTTTATTACCCAGCGTGCGGCCGATGCGCACATGGCGAATAAGTGGGAGTTTCCTGGCGGTAAGATTGAGTCCGGCGAGACGCCGGAACAGGCGCTTATCCGCGAGCTTCAGGAAGAGGTGGGCATCACGCCGCGCGGTGCGACCCTGTTCGATAAACTGGAATATACCTTTCCCGATCGCCATATCACGCTGTGGTTCTGGCTGGTGGAAAACTGGGAGGGGGAACCCTGGGGCAAAGAGGGACAGCCTGGAAACTGGGTGACGCTGAACGCGCTGGATGCCGATAAATTCCCACCGGCAAATGCGCCTGTCATTGCGCGTTTAGTGGCGGACTGACTGGCCTGCGAGCGAGGTGCCGGCAGGCCATGGGGACATTACTGCTGCTCTTCGCTCCAGTCGTCGCTGTCAGACATATCGCCTGAGCTTGGAATGCGTTTCTCTTCCGCAGCCCACTCGCCCAGATCGATTAGCTGGCAGCGCTTGCTGCAAAAAGGGCGGAACGGGCTCTGTTCGCCCCAGACAATGGGCTTGCCACAGGTGGGGCAGTTCACGGTGGTGACTTCAGACATCTTAACTCCTTAGCAGCACGCCAGTTCAAAGTCGAGGCGTTCCGGCACCAGACCATGTTCACTGTCGAGCGGCATGAAACGGATCGCAAAGCGGCTCTTATGGCCTGAAATTTGCGGGTAAAGCTGATCGGCAAGGGAGAGCTGCAGGCGCAGGAGATCCGCATCTTCACCGTTATCCTGATAAAAACCATTCAGGCTGGTTTGCTTGCGGAATGGCGCTGAATTGCGGATTAAATCCAGGATCAGCGACAGCGCCTGGTTCAGCGGCTCAAGGCTGTTCAGCCAGCTTTGCACCTGCATATCGCGCTGTTCCTGCGGCATATGCAGCCAGATATGCAAGGTCGGTAAATCGAAACTGCAGCAGCCGCCGGGAATGCTCAGACGCTGACGCACCAGGGCGACCAGGCGGTCTTCACGCAAAAACTGGCCGATACGCGGCGCCGCCATTAATACGCCGCTGCTGTTTTTCAGCTGCTGGCGCAGGCTGTCGATGCGGCTGTTATCCACCCCCGGCACTTCTGCCCAGGCCTGCAGTTTACGCTGCTGGCGCTCCAGCTCTTTCAGTAATTCTGTGCGAACTTCGCCACGCTCTAACACATCCAGCAGATCGCTCACGTTGCGGAAAAAGTGCAGCGCCGTGGTGTGGTCATGAACCGGAAGCAGGCCGGAAAGCTGCTGGATCAAAAATTCGATGCGCAGCCAGGTGCGCATTTTTTCATTGAGGGGATGCTCGAAAAGAACATGGGTGTGCATTAGGCTTTTTCCTGTAAAACGGCCTGCGCCAGATATTGCTGATGCAGGCGAGCCACATCCGATGCAATGGCATCCGGTGAGCCGTTATTATCAATCACATCATCCGCGACGGCCAGGCGCGCTTCACGCGTGGCCTGCGCGGCAAGAATTTGTTCCGCATGTTCACGCCCGACGTTATCACGGGCGATGGTGCGCTGAATTTGTGTTGCCGGAGAGACGTCAACAACCAGTACCCGGTCCGCTTTGTCATGGAGATTATTTTCCACAAGAAGCGGGACAACCCAGAGCACATAGGGTGAAGTCGCGTGTGCTATCTGTTTCTGCGTCTCCTGCTGGATAAGCGGGTGAAGCAGGGCGTTAAGCCAGGCTTTCTCTTCAGGATGCGTGAAAATGCGTTCGCGCAGCATTCGACGATTAAGGGTGCCGTCAGGCTCGATAATGTCGCTGCCGAAATGGTCTGCAATAGCGCGTAGTGCGGGTGTACCTGGCTCTACCACCTGGCGGGCAAGGATGTCGGCATCAATTATCGTGATACCCAGACGAGAGAAGGCGTCAGCCACAGTGCTTTTGCCACTGCCAATGCCTCCCGTTAATGCAACGATGTACCCCATTAAATAAAATCCTGGGAAATATTCATTATTGATATCAATTGCTTAAGATTTAATCTTTTATCAGCGAAGATTAAGCCCTGCTTACGTACTTTTTACCAGGTAAATTTATAGGATTGTAGCGTAAAAAAAGTGATTTTCGCAGTCTTGCGCAACAGGTATTAGTGCGTATGATAGCGTCACTGGAGTTGTGTGTTACGTTTTTCGACATTTACCCCAGTACCCCAGGAATCCGCAAATGCGTATCGAAGAAGATTTGAAGTTAGGTTTCAAAGACGTTCTTATCCGCCCTAAACGTTCTACTCTGAAAAGTCGCTCCGACGTTGAACTTGAACGTCAATTCACCTTTAAGCATTCCGGTCAGACCTGGTCTGGCGTACCTGTTATCGCCGCTAACATGGATACCGTCGGAACGTTTGCGATGGCAAAAGCGCTGGCTTCCTTCGACATTCTGACCGCTGTACACAAGCACTACAGCGTGGAAGAGTGGAATGCGTTTGCAGGCTCCGTATCTGAAAACGTGCTGAAGCACGTGATGGTCTCTACCGGCACCTCTGATGCCGATTTCGAAAAAACGAAACAGATCCTGATTGCTAACCCAAACCTTAACTTCATCTGTATTGATGTTGCGAATGGTTATTCTGAACACTTCGTTCAGTTCGTCAGCAAGGCGCGTCAGGCCTGGCCGACCAAAACCATTATTGCAGGTAACGTGGTTACCGGTGAAATGTGTGAAGAGCTGATCCTCTCCGGGGCAGATATCGTGAAAGTGGGGATTGGTCCGGGTTCTGTCTGCACCACGCGCGTTAAAACCGGCGTTGGTTATCCGCAGCTGTCAGCAGTGATCGAGTGTGCTGACGCAGCCCACGGTCTGGGTGGTCAGATCATCAGTGACGGTGGATGCACCATGCCGGGCGACGTGGCAAAAGCATTCGGCGGCGGCGCAGACTTCGTGATGCTGGGCGGTATGCTGGCTGGCCACGAAGAGAGCGGCGGTACCGTTGTTGAAGAAAACGGTGAAAAATTCATGCTGTTCTACGGCATGAGCTCTGAATCGGCCATGAACCGCCAAGTGGGTGGTGTTGCGCAGTATCGTGCCGCTGAAGGTAAAACCGTTAAGCTGCCTCTGCGTGGCCCGGTTGAAAATACCGCGCGTGATATCCTGGGTGGCCTGCGTTCAGCATGTACCTATGTGGGGGCGTCCCGCCTGAAAGAGCTGACCAAGCGCACGACCTTTATCCGCGTTCAGGAGCAGGAAAACCGCGTTTTCAACAGCCTGTAATGCTTCTCGCTGGCGCGTTTTCGCGCCAGCGTTATCCCGCACTCATCGCATCCCCCAGATGGAAAATCGGTAGATACATCGCGACCACCAGCGTGCCGATAATCAATCCCGTCACAATCAGCAGTACTGGCTCCAGCAGTGAGGCTAAATTGTCGGCCTGCTGAAAGGTCTGCTCATTATGATGCTGCGCCAGGTTGCTCAGCATGGTGTCCAGCGCGCCCGATGCTTCGCCTGTGCGTACCAGCTGAATGCAGAGTGGCGTAAAAATTTCTGCCTCATTCAGGGCTGACCAGATGGGCAACCCCTGCATAATGCGATGCCGTATCGCCTGTAATTTCTCCTGCCAGAAGGGGCACTCCAGCGTCTCCTCCGTACTTTCCAGCCCTTGTATAAAGGCGATGCCCGCCTGTTGCGTGAGCGAGAGAACGGTGAATATCTGGCTGAGCTTTTGCCCCCGTACCAGCGGACCAATCACCGGGCTATTCAGCAGCAGACGCTGGGTGGCATATCGCCATCGTCGTTTGCGGTGAAGAAACAGCAGGCCGGATGTTATCGCTATAAGACTGAACAGTAGCGCCGCCCCCCGCTCCTGAAGCACGTTTGCCAGCCCCATCACTGCCCGCGTCAGGGCAGGTAACGGGGTGTTAAAGGTTTTATAGATAGCGGCAAACTCCGGCAGCACGAGCGTCACCATCGCCAGCACTACGGCGAAAGCCAGACCGAGAATGATTACCGGATAACGCAGCGCTTTTATTACCTTTGCGCTGAGTTGTTGCTGGGTTTTTTGCTGCTGCGCGAGCTGGCGACAACATTCGTCCAGCTTGCCGGTCAGCTCCCCGGTTTTGATCATCGAAACATAAAGCGGCGGAAAAACATGCGGCCATTTTTTCAGGGCGTCAGAGAAGGCACACCCGGCACTGAGATCGTCGGCGACGCTTTGCAACAACGCCTGCCATTGTCTGGCCGGGTGCTGCTGCGCCAGAAGCGCCAGCCCTGCCGACAGGGTTAACCCCGCCTGTAGCAATGTCGCCAGCTGATGGATAATGTCGTAGCGATGCTGCGCCTGCCACCGTGTCTGTTGCACGCATCGCCTGAGTTCCAGGGGAACGAGCGCTTTGCCATGCAGGATAGCCCATGCCGTTTGTTTGTCGGGTGCCCAAAGCGCGCCCGCCTGCCGCTCCCCCTGCGGGCTGAGTGCCCGCCAGCGCCAGAGTTGATTACCTGCCATCGGGCGCGCCCAGCATCTGCACCAGCTCTTCGAGGGTGGTGTGCCCCTGTTCTACCGCCATGCAGCCATGCTCAAACAGCGTGGTCATACCCGTCTGTCGGGCCAGCTTTTCGATCTCTTCCACCGACGCTCCGCTGGCAATGGCGGTGCGCAGCTCGCGGGTGATTACCATCACCTCGAAGATTGCCACCCGGCCATAAAAACCGTGGTAGCAGCGGTCGCAACCCACCGGCAGCCAGTGCGGCAAAGGGCGAGGCCACAACGCCTGGGGCAGGGGGGCATCCCGGCGGGCCTCCTGACGACAGTGCGGGCACAGCCGACGTACCAGCCGCTGGGCGATCACCAGAGACAATGCCGAAGAGATCATCCAGCGCGCCACGCCCATCTGCTGCAGGCGAACCAGCGTTTCGGCGGTAGAGTTGGTATGCAGCGTCGACAGCACAAGATGGCCAGTCTGGGCGGCATTGATCGCGATCCCGGCCGTTTCGCCATCACGTATTTCGCCCACCATGATGATGTCTGGATCCTGGCGTAGAAATGCACGCAATACGCTCTGGAAGGTTAACCCCGCCCGGGGGTTTATGGGGGTCTGGTTTAGCCCCTCGAGCGGGATTTCGACAGGATCTTCTACGCTGCAGATGTTCACAGCGGGCGTATTCCGGGCCTGTAACGCGCTGTAAAGGGTAACGGTTTTACCGCTGCCGGTGGGGCCCGTCACCAGAATCAGCCCCTGGGATTTATGCAGCGCTTCGGCGAATAATCGCTGCTGGATGGTGCTCATGCCCAGCTGATCCAGCAGGAGCGCCTGCTGCTCCTGCTGCAAAAGCCGCAGCACGATTTTTTCTCCATTGCGACAGGGAAGCGTGGCAATTCGAAACGAGACGGGGGCGCCGGAGAGCTCAACCGTAAATTGTCCATCCTGGGGTAAGCGCCGCTCGGCGATATCCAGATTGCCCAGCACCTTCAGCCTGGCGATCAGCGTAGTGCCCAGTTCGGACGAAAGAGGCTGTTGCGGATACAACACGCCGTCGATGCGTAACCGGATCTGCCAGCTCTCGTCGGCGGGCTCGATGTGAATATCCGATGCCCGCTGGCTCATCGCCTGCATCAGGGTGCGGTTGAGGATCTCAATGGCAGAGCGGGTTGAGATGGCGGCCACAGGCAGATGCGAGTCTGACGCGGTTTGCCGGTGCTTTTCCATTCTCTCGCTGGTCCAGCATTCGATATCTATCCTTTTCTGCGTCGCGAAACGTAACGCCTCCAGCAGCCCAACAGGCGGGTTACCCACCACGGCAATCGTGATGCTGTCCGGGGCGCTGGTCAGCAACAAAGCGTTGTGACGCTGACACAGCGCGGTGAGCTGGTCAGAATTCATTGCACGTTCTCCTCGCCAGCCGTAAAGCGGAACACCTCTTCACAGGCCTGCTTCAGCGCGCTGTCGTTGGCAATGGTGCAAACGCGCGTCCAGCCGGTGATGCCGTTGCCGTTATTCCATTGCGGCGTCATCACGACCTCCAGACCGTTCAGGCTCTCCTGACCCGTCAGGGTAACGGTACCCTTGACAATGCTCATGGCTGAGACATAGCGGGAGGTGGCAGGGGAGGGAACGCCGTTGACGCCCGCGTCGCAGCTTTCTGTCCCGCCGTGATCGAGCGCGCAGAGTTCGACGGCGGTACGGTAGGGCAGGAAGGTTTGCAGCATGTCAGTGAGGGCGGCTTTTCGCAGGTAGTTCTGATAGGCCGGAATGCCGATGGCGCTAAGAATGGCGACGATGCCGATGACGACCATTAGCTCGATGAGGGTAAATCCTTTTTGTCTTTCCATGAGTCGCTCCTTGTGTGAACTGGCGCTACTGTGGCAGCACGGCAGAGCAGGGGCGAGCGGCAAAAATCATTTTGGGAAGCAGGATTCAGCGAGGAGTGTTGATGTTACAGCGTGATACAAGGGGGTTGCGAGAAGGGTCGGAAATCGGGGGAGCCCGGCCTCGGCAGACCGGGCTGAAGTCAGCTAGCGAAAGCGCATCGACAGATCGAGGGCGCGAATGTGTTTAGTCAGTGCGCCAACGGAGATGAAATCGACGCCGGTTTCGGCAAATTCACGTAAGGTTTCACGCGTCACGTTGCCAGAGACCTCGAGACGGGCCTGACCATTGGTACGCTTCACGGCTTCACGCATCTGCTCAGTTTCGAAGTTATCCAGCATGATGATGTCGGCACCCGCTTTCAGCGCGTCTTCCAGCTCCTGCAGGCTTTCTACTTCTACTTCGACCGGCACATCCGGATGCAGCCAGAAGGCTTTTTCTACCGCCTGGCGAACGGAGCCGGAGGCGATAATATGGTTCTCTTTAATCAGGAAGGCATCGGACAACCCCAGGCGATGGTTGGCGCCGCCGCCGCACAGCACGGCATATTTCAGCGCGGTACGCAGGCCGGGCAGGGTTTTGCGCGTATCCAGCAACTGGGTATTTGTGCCTTCCAGCAGGTTGACGTAGCTGCGCACTTCGCTTGCCACGCCCGAGAGCGTCTGGACAAAGTTCAGCGCGGTGCGTTCACCGGTGAGCAGGACGCGCGATGGCCCTTCCAGTTCAAAGAGCGGCTGGTTAGCCACAATGCTGTCGCCATCTTCGACATGCCACGTCACCTGAACGCCATCCCCGGCCAGTTGCGTAAAGACCTCTTCCACCCAACGTTTGCCACAGAAAACGCCATCCTCACGGGTGATGACAACCGCATGGGAACGGGCATCCTCCGCCAGCAGCTGGGCGGTAATGTCGTTGTCTGCGTTGACGTCTCCACCCAGATCTTCGCGCAGCGCATTGGCGACGCTTGCCGGAATATCCATATTTATACGTTCCAGCAGTACGTTACGTCTGTGGTCGGGGTTGTAGCGGCGTGGCGGCATGTTAAAACTCCAAATTGGTAACGAATCATAAGATTGAAACATGCTACTCTGAACCGGGAATCAGCACCATATATAAGGAGATCCTGCATGCATTCAGAACATGGCTGGCTGGTGGAGGCTCGGCGTGTTCCTTCGCCACACCATGATTGCCGTCCAGAGGATGAAATCCCGTCGCTGCTGGTTGTGCATAACATCAGCCTGCCGCCCGGCGAGTTCGGCGGCCCGTGGATTGACGCGTTATTCACCGGGACAATCGATCCCGATGCTCACCCCTTTTTCGCAGAAATTGCCCACCTGCGCGTTTCTGCCCATTGTCTGATTCGTCGTGACGGCGAGATCGTCCAGTATGTTCCTTTCGATAAACGCGCCTGGCATGCGGGCGTTTCTCAGTATCAGGGGCGTGAACGCTGCAACGATTTTTCCATCGGTATTGAGCTCGAAGGGACAGATACGCTGCCCTACACCGATGCCCAATATCAGCAACTGGCTGCGGTAACGCGCACGCTGATTTCACTCTACCCGGGTATCGCCCACAACATGACTGGGCACAGCGATATTGCGCCGCAGCGCAAGACCGATCCCGGCCCGGCGTTTGACTGGGAACGATTCAAAACCCTGCTTACCGCCCTGTCAGAAAAGGAGATGACATGACGTTATTTACCATGCTGCTGGTGTTGATTGCCGAGCGTTTGTTTAAGCTGGGCGAGCACTGGCATCTGGATCATCGGATGGAAGTGCTGTTTCGTCGCATCCGCCACTTTTCCATGATTCGCACACTGCTGATGACGGCG
Organism: Leclercia sp. UBA5076; assembly: GCF_002416465.1. NCBI lineage: Bacteria > Pseudomonadati > Pseudomonadota > Gammaproteobacteria > Enterobacterales > Enterobacteriaceae > Leclercia > Leclercia sp. UBA5076. Next base: position 96,879 of record NZ_DIAO01000003.1, on the reverse strand, counting down.
GGCGTGATGGTGGTGGTATTCCTGCTGCTGCGGTCGCTGTATGGCCTCTTCTTCAACGTGCCGCTGCTGGTGGTGTGGATCCTGCTCGGTATACTCTGTATTGGCGCAGGTAAGGTTCGTCTGCACTACCATGCCTACCTGAAGGCGGCCACTAACGTTGACCTGCATGCCCGTGGGGCGATGGCCAGCGAGCTGACCTTAATTCACGGTATTCCGCCGGAGTGCGATGAACGCGAGTTTTTACGCGAACTGCAGAATGCGCTGCTGTGGATTAACTACCGCTTCTATCTGGCGCCGTTGTTCTGGTTTGTGGTGGGCGGCGCGTGGGGCCCGGTTCTGCTGATGGGCTATGCGTTTTTACGCGCCTGGCAGAGCTGGCTGGCACGTTATCTGACCCCGCACGAGCGGTTGCAGTCTGGTATCGATGCGATCCTGCACGTGGTGGACTGGCTGCCGGTGCGGCTGTTCGGCGTGGTGTATGCCCTGATCGGCCACGGCGAGAAAGCCCTGCCGGCATGGTTCGCCTCGCTGGGCGATCGCCACACCTCGCAATATCTGGTGTTAACACGTCTGGCCCAGTTCTCCCTGGCCCTCGAGCCGCACACGGATAAGATCGCAACGCCGAAAGCGGCGGTCTCGATGGCTAAGAAAACCTCTTTTGTGGTGGTGGTGATTGTGGCGCTGCTGACCATCTACGGCACGCTGATCTAAACCAGCGCGCCGCAGGCTTCAGAGTGTATCAGCTGACGGGATGCCGAAATCGGGCATCCCGTTTTCGTTCCAGTTTACGGTTTTCAGGCGGGTGTGGCGGTTTGGATCGTACAGCGGATCGCCTTCGATTTCGGTGTAGTTGCGCGCATGGTAAACCAGCACGTCTTCCCCCTCCGGCGTTTGGGTAAAGCTGTTATGTCCCGGTCCGTACTGGCGATTCTCGTAGCTGGTGGTGAACACCGGCTGCGGGGATTTATGCCAGTTCGCCGGGTTACGTGGGTCAGCATTGAGGTCGATCCAGAGCAGTCCCATGCAGTAGTTTTCATCGGTGGCGCTGGCGGAGTAGCTGATAAACAGCCGATCGCCGTGGAACAGCACCGCCGGACCTTCGTTGACCCAAAAACCGCGGCACTCCCAGTCATATTCCGGTTTGCTGAGCATCACCGGATCGCCTTTGAGCGTCCATGGGTTTTCCATTTCGCACAGATAAAGGTTCGAGTTACCGGTGATATCCGGGGCTTTTTGCGCCCAGAGATACCAGCGTTTACCCTGATGGACAAAGGTGGTGGCATCCAGCGCAAAGGTATCAAAGTGCGTTTTGATCTGCCCCTTCTCTACCCATTTGCCGGTGAGCGGGTCGCTGTCGGCGCACTCCAGGGCATACATCCGGTGCTGGAACATGCCCAGCTCGTCCAGCGCCTGGGTGTGGGCCGCCGCGAAGTAGATGTACCATTTGCCGTCGATAGCATGCAGTTCCGGGGCCCAGATCAGATTACCCATCGGGCCGCTGTCGGGCTTATGCCAGACCACGACCTCTTGTGCGCTGCGCAGCCCTTCCAGCGAGTCGGCGCGGCGGATTGCCAGCCGGTCATACTCCGGAACCGAGGCAATAAAATAGTACTGCCCTTCATGATGAAGAATGTACGGATCGGCGCGTTGTTCAATAAATGGGTTTGGCCAGGTTTGCATTCGGCTCTCCTTATTTCGTCTCAGCGGCGCTGAGTTCCTGATACTCGTTCAGCTCGCGGTAGTTATTGCGACGCTTCTCCAGGTCTTCCTGGATCCGCTTCATCGTTTCGCGGTCGACCTTCAGCAGACGCACCACGCCTGCGGTAATGAGGTATCCGATGCCCGGGATAACGGTGAAGAGCAGGACGATACCGTTGATGGCGTCAGCGCTTTGCGCTTTTGCGCCGGCATCATAACCGTACCAGGAGAGCAGGAAGCCCACCATGGCACCGGCAATGGCCAGACCCAGCTTGAGGAAGAAGATATTGCCGGAGAAGCTGATCCCGGTGATACGTTTCCCGGTTTTCCATTCGCCGTAGTCATCCACGTCGGCCATCAGGGACCAGTGCAGCGGGGATGGGATCTGGTGCAGGATGTTCAGCAGGAAGTAGAGCACCACAATGGTCACGGTGGCTTTTGGATCGAAGAAATAGAAGGCGCAGGAGAAGATCGCCAGCGCAATGTTGGTCCAGAAGAAGACCTTCAGTTTACACCAGCGGTCGGTCAGCACTTTTGCCATAACGCTGCCGAGCATCATGCCCACCACACCCAGGCTGATAAACAGGGTCGCAAAGTGGGTGCTTTGGCCCATCACCCAGGTGACGTAATACATGGTGGCCGCCATGCGGATAAAGCCAGGGCAGACGTTACACAGGGTCAGCAGCAGGATGCGCACCCACTGGTCGTTCTTCCAGACATCTTTCAGATCGTTTTTCAGTTCGTCATGGGTCTGTACCGCCGGGCGCACACGTTCGCGCACCGTGGCGAAGCAGAACAGGAACATGCAGGTGCCAATCAGCGCCAGCACGGTCATGGCCATCTGATAACCTTTGGCTTTGTCCTCGCCGCCGAACCAGTCGGCCATCGGCAGCAGCGTCAGCGACAGCAGCAGCGTGGCAATACCCACCAGCACAAAGCGGTAGGACTGGCAGGCAACACGCTCTTTAGGATCGTTGGTGATCACCCCGCCCAACGAGCAGTAGGGAATGTTAATCGCCGTATAGGTCAGAGAGAGCAGGAAGTAGGTGACGAAGGCATAGATAACTTTGCTGTTGTAGGTCCAGTCCGGGGTGGTGAACATCAGGATGCTGAAGAGCGCATAGGGGAAGGCGATCCACAGCAGCCATGGACGAAATCGCCCATACTTACTGCGGGTACGGTCGGCAATAGCCCCCATAATCGGGTCGGTAACGGCATCAATTACGCGTACCGAGAGCAGCAGTACGCCCACCAGGGCCGGTGCCAGGCCAAAAATATCCGTATAAAAATAATTCACAAACAACATGATGGCGCCAAAGATGATGTTGCACCCGGCATCACCCATCCCATAGCCGATCTTTTCTTTCACTGATAATTTATTGTTATCCATCGACGTTTCTCCGAGTAGCGGTATGGAGAGAATTATTCGCTGGCAAAGGAAAATATGCGTTGCAATATAACGTCGCTGATATGGATAAAATTGCTGTTGAAGGGAAAGTGTGAGGAAGGTAACAACCCTCTGCGTCCGGGAGGACGCAGAGGGGAGAGGATTAGTGCGCTTTTACCGTTTTAGCATTTTTCTGCTTACACATGTAGCCCACCCAGAGGATCACAATCCATACCGGGATCAGGTAGACCGAAATGGCCATGCCTGGGGTCATCAGCATAATAACCAGTACGGCGGCCATGAACAGCAGGCAAACCCAGTTACCCAGCGGGTAGAGCAGGGCAGGGAAACGTGTTTTCACGCCCTGCTGCTGCTTGGCACGACGGAACTTCATGTGCGCCAGGCTAATCATCGCCCAGTTGATCACCAGGGCAGAGACCACCAGCGCCATCAGCAGGCCGAAGGCCGATTCCGGCGCCAGGTAGTTGATGAGCACGCAGAGTGCGGTCACCACAGCCGACACCAGGATGGTGTTCACCGGTACGCCACGTTTATCCACAGAGAGCAGCGCTTTCGGGGCGTTACCCTGCTGGGCCAGGCCGAACAGCATACGGCTGTTGCAGTAGACGCAGCTGTTGTAAACCGACAGCGCCGCGGTCAGTACTACTACGTTCAGCGCGTTCGCTACTAAAGTGTCGCCCAGCTCGTGGAAGATGAGGACAAACGGGCTGGTATCTGCGGTGACGCGGGTCCATGGCAGCAGGGAGAGCAGCACGGCCAGCGAGCCCACATAGAAGATCAGGATACGGTAGATAACCTGGTTGGTCGCTTTCGGGATGCTCTGCTCCGGGTTGTCTGCTTCCGCGGCGGTGATACCCACCAGCTCCAGCCCCCCGAAGGAGAACATGATGATCGCCATCATCATCACCAGTCCGGTCATGCCGTGCGGCAGGAAGCCGCCCTGATCCCACAGGTTGCTGACGCTTGCCTGCGGGCCGCCATTGCCGCTGAAGAGCAGCCAGCCGCCGAACAGGATCATCGCCACAACGGCGATAACTTTAATAATGGCAAACCAGAACTCCATCTCGCCGAACACTTTCACGTTGGTCAGGTTAATGGCGTTGATGACCACAAAGAAGACTGCCGCTGAGGCCCAGGTTGGGATTTCAGGCCACCAGAACTGGATATATTTACCGACCGCGGTCAGTTCCGCCATCGCGACAAGAACATAGAGGACCCAGTAGTTCCAGCCGGACGCGAAGCCGGCAAAACTGCCCCAATATTTATAAGCAAAATGGCTGAAGGAACCGGCTACCGGTTCTTCAACCACCATCTCGCCCAACTGACGCATAATAAGGAATGCGATAAAACCGGCAATGGCATAGCCCAGAATAATACCCGGCCCGGCAGACTGAATAACCGATGCGCTACCCAGAAACAGGCCGGTACCGATCGCACCACCGAGGGCAATAAGCTGGATATGGCGGTTTTTAAGGCCGCGCTTTAGCTGATCGCCGTGCTGTTGACCTTCCATTATAAAACCTCGTGTGTGGTTGTTATGTTCACGCTCTGGCGTGTGTAATTATGAAATTCCATTTCATGTATTTATTAGTTTACGGTTCAATTGGCTGAAATAACCGGCTGTGTCTTCCGTATTCGGAAGAATAGTGGTAAGCGACGGCGAATGCACCTGCTTTATGCGAGGAGAAAGCGAGTTCGAATAAAAAGAAAGCATTTGTAAATCGTCCCGTTTAATTCCCTTTATCAACCTATAGAATAAAAATGCGCCATAAGTGGGCAGAATTTCATTTTTTACTCCGCTAAATCGGTTCAGATCGCACTTTTCACCGTTTCAATAAAGTTAAAACTGCCTCTTTCGGGGTAATCAATTCATTTGTGCAGAGTTACATTTTTGAAACGTTATTTCTGTAAGGTTGTTAAAATAAGCAGGGTTTAATGATTTCAATCAAAACCAATATGGACACAAGGTGAATACTTTGTTACTTTAGCGATACGAACATGAAATTGGTAAGACCAATTGACTCCGGGCAAAAAGGCGTAAGACAGGGAATATGGCCTACAGCAAAATTCGCCAACCAAAATTATCCGATGTGATTGAGCAGCAGCTGGAGTTTTTGATCCTTGAGGGGACCCTGCGCCCCGGTGAAAAACTACCACCTGAACGCGAACTGGCTAAACAGTTCGACGTTTCCCGTCCCTCGCTGCGTGAGGCGATCCAACGCCTTGAAGCCAAGGGCCTGCTGCTTCGTCGCCAGGGTGGCGGAACCTTTGTGCAAAACAGCCTGTGGCAGAGTTTCAGCGACCCGTTAGTGGAGCTGCTCTCCGACCACCCAGAATCCCAGTTTGATCTGCTTGAGACCCGTCACGCGCTTGAAGGCATCGCGGCTTATTACGCGGCGCTGCGCAGCAATGATGCCGATCGCGAGCGCATCCGCGAACTGCATCAGGCCATCGAACGGGCTCAGGAATCCGGCGATCTCGACGCCGAGTCCGACGCCGTCGTCCAGTATCAAATCGCCGTCACTGAAGCGGCCCACAACGTGGTGCTCCTCCATCTGCTACGCTGCATGGAGCCAATGCTTGCCCAGAACGTTCGTCAGAATTTTGAATTGTTGTATGCCCGCCGGGAGATGCTTCCGCTGGTCAGCAACCATCGCACCCGAATATTCGAGGCGATAATGGCCGGGGAGCCGGAGCAGGCGCGTGAAGCGTCGCACCGTCACCTGGCTTTCATTGAGGAAATCTTGCTGGACCGCAGCCGTGAACAGTCGCGTCGCGAACGTTCATTACGCCGCATACAGCAACGAAAGGATTAAGCGCCAGTTTTTTAGAGCGCGGCAACTAAACGCAGAACCTGTCTTATTGCGTTTTCTGGCGAAAATGCAATGGGACAGGTTCCAGACAAATCAACGTATTAGATAGATAAGGAATACCCCCATGTCAGAACGTCTCCAAAATGACGTGGATCCGATCGAAACTCGCGACTGGCAACAGGCGATCGAATCGGTCATCCGTGAAGAAGGTGTTGAGCGCGCTCAGTATCTGATTGAACAGATGCTTTCTGAAGCCCGCAAAGGCGGCGTGAAAGTAGCTGCAGGTGCAGGGGCTAACAACTACGTAAACACGATTGCCGTTGAAGACGAACCGGAATACCCGGGCAATCTGGATCTGGAACGCCGTATCCGTTCTGCAATCCGCTGGAACGCCATCATGACCGTTCTGCGCGCATCCAAAAAAGATCTGGAGCTGGGTGGCCACATGGCATCCTTCCAGTCCTCTGCAACCGTTTATGAAGTGTGCTTTAACCACTTCTTCCGCGCGCGCACCGAGAAAGACGGCGGCGACCTGGTCTACTTCCAGGGCCACATCTCTCCGGGCGTCTACGCACGTGCGTTCCTGGAAGGTCGTCTGACTGAAGAGCAGATGAACAACTTCCGTCAGGAAGTTCACGGTAAAGGTCTCTCCTCCTATCCGCACCCGAAACTGATGCCAGAATTCTGGCAGTTCCCGACCGTTTCCATGGGTCTGGGCCCAATCGGTGCGATCTACCAGGCTAAATTCCTGAAATATCTGGAACATCGTGGCCTGAAAGATACCTCTCAGCAGACCGTTTACGCCTTCCTGGGCGACGGCGAGATGGATGAGCCAGAATCCAAAGGCGCGATCACCATCGCGACCCGTGAGAAGCTGGACAACCTCTGCTTCATCATCAACTGTAACCTGCAGCGTCTGGATGGTCCGGTAACCGGTAACGGCAAGATCATCAACGAACTGGAAGGCATCTTCGCAGGTGCTGGCTGGAACGTTATTAAAGTGATGTGGGGCGGTCGTTGGGACGAGCTGCTGCGTAAAGATACCAGCGGTAAGCTGATCCAGCTGATGAACGAAACCGTTGACGGCGACTACCAGACCTTCAAATCCAAAGACGGTGCCTATGTTCGTGAGCACTTCTTCGGTAAATATCCTGAAACCGCAGCCCTGGTTGCAGACTGGACTGACGAGCAGATCTGGGCCCTGAACCGTGGTGGTCACGATCCGAAGAAAGTCTACGCTGCACTGAAAAAAGCGCAGGAAACCAAAGGTAAAGCAACCGTCATCCTGGCTCATACCGTTAAAGGTTATGGCATGGGTGACACTGCCGAAGGTAAAAACATCGCGCACCAGGTTAAGAAAATGAACATGGACGGCGTGCGTTATATCCGCGACCGTTTCAACGTTCCAGTGACCGACGAGCAGGTTGAAAACCTCTCTTACATCACCTTCCCGGAAGGTTCTGAAGAGCACACCTATCTGCACGCGCAGCGTCAGAAACTGAACGGCTACCTGCCGTCCCGTCAGGTGAACTTCACTGAGAAACTGGAACTCCCAGCGCTGGAAGACTTCTCTCAGCTGCTGGAAGAGCAGAACAAAGAGATCTCTACCACTATCGCCTTCGTGCGTGCCCTGAACGTGATGCTGAAGAACAAGTCGATCAAAGATCGTCTGGTGCCAATCATCGCGGACGAAGCGCGTACCTTCGGTATGGAAGGTCTGTTCCGTCAGATCGGTATCTACAGCCCGAACGGCCAGCAGTACACCCCGCAGGACCGTGAGCAGGTTGCATACTACAAAGAAGACGAGAAAGGCCAGATCCTGCAGGAAGGTATCAACGAGCTGGGCGCAGGCGCATCCTGGCTGGCTGCTGCGACCTCCTACAGCACCAACAACCTGCCGATGATCCCGTTCTACATCTACTACTCCATGTTCGGGTTCCAGCGTATCGGCGACCTGTGCTGGCAGGCAGGCGACCAGCAGGCTCGCGGCTTCCTGATCGGTGGTACTTCCGGTCGTACGACCCTGAACGGCGAAGGTCTGCAGCACGAAGATGGTCACAGCCACATTCAGTCTCTGACTATCCCGAACTGTATCTCTTACGATCCGTCTTACGCGTACGAAGTGGCAGTCATCATGCATGACGGTCTGCAGCGCATGTACGGTGAAGCGCAAGAGAACATTTACTACTACATCACCACCCTGAACGAAAACTACCACATGCCGGCCATGCCGGAAGGTGCCGAGGAAGGTATCCGTAAAGGTATCTACAAACTCGAAACCGTTGAAGGTAGCAAAGGTAAAGTTCAGCTGCTGGGCTCCGGTTCTATCCTGCGTCACGTCCGTGAAGCAGCGCAGATCCTGGCGAAAGACTACGGTGTGGGCTCCGACGTGTACAGCGTAACCTCCTTCACTGAACTGGCGCGTGATGGCCAGGATTGTGAGCGCTGGAACATGCTGCACCCGCTGGAAACTCCGCGCGTTCCGTACATCGCTCAGGTGATGAACGACGCTCCGGCCGTAGCATCTACTGACTACATGAAACTGTTCGCAGAGCAGGTTCGTACTTACGTTCCAGCTGATGATTATCGCGTACTGGGTACTGACGGCTTCGGTCGTTCTGACAGCCGCGAAAACCTGCGTCACCACTTCGAAGTTGATGCTTCTTACGTGGTTGTAGCAGCCCTGGGCGAACTGGCTAAACGTGGCGAAATCGATAAGAAAGTGGTTGCGGACGCAATTACCAAATTCAACATCGATGCAGAAAAAGTTAACCCGCGTCTGGCGTAAGAGGTAAAAGAATAATGGCTATCGAAATCAATGTACCGGACATCGGGGCTGATGAAGTTGAAATCACCGAGATCCTGGTCAAAGTAGGCGACAAAGTTGAAGCTGAACAGTCGCTGATCACCGTAGAAGGCGACAAAGCCTCTATGGAAGTCCCGTCTCCTCAGGCTGGCATCGTTAAAGAGATCAAAGTCTCTGTTGGCGATAAAACCGAGACTGGCAAACTGATCATGATTTTCGATTCCGCCGATGGTGCAGCCGCTGCTGCACCTGCGCAGGAAGAGAAGAAAGAAGCCGCTCCAGCCGCCGCTGCTCCAGCAGCTGCCGCGGCAGCGAAAGAAGTTAACGTGCCTGACATCGGTGGTGACGAAGTTGAAGTCACTGAGATCCTGGTGAAAGTGGGCGATACCGTTGCGGCTGAGCAGTCCCTGATCACCGTAGAAGGCGATAAAGCTTCTATGGAAGTGCCAGCACCGTTCGCGGGCACCGTTAAAGAGATCAAGATCAACACCGGTGACAAAGTCTCTACTGGCTCCCTGATCATGGTCTTCGAAGTGGCGGGTGCTGAAGGCGCTGCGGCTCCAGCGAAAGCGGAAGCTGCTCCGGCTCAGGCTGCTGCTCCAGCTGCGGCTGGCGGTGCGAAAGAGGTTAACGTTCCTGACATCGGTGGTGACGAAGTTGAAGTCACCGAAGTGATGGTGAAAGTGGGCGATAAAGTTGCCGCTGAACAGTCACTGATCACCGTTGAAGGCGACAAGGCTTCTATGGAAGTGCCTGCGCCGTTCGCCGGTACCGTTAAAGAGATCAAAATCAGCACCGGCGACAAAGTTTCTACCGGCTCCCTGATCATGGTCTTCGAAGTGGAAGGCGCTGCGCCTGCAGCCGCTCCGGCCGCTGCTGCTGCGCCAGCACCTGCTGCTGCACCGGCTCAGGCTGCTAAACCAGCTGCCGCTCCGGCTGCGAAAGCGGAAGGCAAATCTGAGTTCGCTGAAAACGACGCATACGTCCACGCGACCCCGCTGATTCGTCGCCTGGCGCGCGAATTCGGTGTGAACCTGGCGAAAGTGAAAGGGACTGGCCGTAAAGGTCGTATCCTGCGCGAAGACGTTCAGGCTTACGTGAAAGAGGCGGTTAAACGCGCTGAAGCGGCACCTGCTGCTGCCACCGGTGGCGGTATCCCGGGCATGCTGCCTTGGCCGAAAGTGGACTTCAGCAAGTTCGGCGAAATCGAAGAAGTGGAACTGGGCCGTATCCAGAAAATCTCTGGTGCTAACCTGAGCCGTAACTGGGTCATGATCCCGCACGTTACCCACTTCGACAAAACCGATATCACCGATCTGGAAGCGTTCCGTAAACAGCAGAACGCCGAAGCTGAGAAGCGTAAACTGGACGTGAAATTCACCCCAGTGGTCTTCATCATGAAGGCAGTTGCTGCGGCTCTGGAACAGATGCCACGCTTCAACAGCTCCCTGTCCGAAGATGGCCAGAAGCTGACGCTGAAGAAATACATCAACATCGGTGTTGCGGTTGATACGCCAAACGGTCTGGTTGTTCCGGTCTTTAAAGACGTGAACAAGAAGAGCGTTACCGAGCTGTCTCGTGAACTGACCACCATCTCCAAGAAAGCGCGTGATGGTAAGCTGACTGCCGGCGAAATGCAGGGCGGCTGCTTCACTATCTCCAGCATCGGCGGCCTGGGTACCACCCACTTCGCGCCGATTGTTAACGCGCCGGAAGTGGCGATCCTTGGTGTCTCCAAGTCTGCGATGGAGCCGGTGTGGAATGGTAAAGAGTTTGTGCCGCGTCTGATGATGCCAATCTCTCTCTCCTTCGACCACCGCGTGATCGACGGTGCTGATGGTGCGCGCTTTATCACCATCATCAACAACATGCTGAGCGACATTCGCCGCCTGGTGATGTAAGTAAAAAAGCCGGCCTGACGGCCGGCTTTTTTCTGTTAATCTCATGTAGTTCGTGGGGTTATTGGCGAAAGCGGAAATTCGTGAGCCGTTTGTTGTTTCAAAATTGTTAACAATTTTGTAAACTGCGGGCGGATAGAACGTCCCGGTGGATGAAGGGCGACAAAGTACCTGGACCGCCGGAAATCAATAAGAGGTCATGATGAGTACTGAAATCAAAACTCAGGTCGTGGTACTTGGGGCAGGCCCGGCAGGTTATTCTGCTGCCTTCCGTTGCGCTGATTTAGGTCTGGAAACCGTCATCGTAGAACGCTACAACACCCTGGGTGGTGTTTGTCTGAACGTCGGCTGTATCCCTTCTAAAGCGCTGCTGCACGTAGCGAAAGTTATCGAAGAAGCCAAAGCGCTGGCTGAACACGGTATCGTCTTCGGCGAGCCGAAAACCGATATCGATAAAATTCGTACCTGGAAAGAGAAAGTCATCAATCAGCTGACCGGCGGTCTGGCTGGTATGGCTAAAGGCCGTAAAGTAAAAGTAGTTAACGGTCTGGGTAAATTCACCGGTGCCAACACCCTGGAAGTGGAAGGCGAAAACGGCAAAACCGTAATCAACTTCGACAACGCGATCATCGCGGCGGGCTCCCGTCCGATCGAACTGCCATTCATTCCACATGAAGATCCGCGCGTATGGGACTCCACCGATGCGCTGGAGCTGAAAGAAGTACCAAAACGCCTGCTGGTTATGGGCGGTGGTATTATCGGTCTGGAAATGGGTACCGTTTACCATGCGCTGGGTTCAGACATTGACGTGGTTGAGATGTTCGACCAGGTTATCCCGGCTGCTGACAAAGACATCGTTAAAGTCTTCACCAAACGCATCAGCAAGAAATTCAACCTGATGCTGGAAACCAAAGTGACTGCCGTTGAAGCGAAAGAAGACGGTATTTACGTTTCCATGGAAGGTAAAAAAGCCCCTGCTGAAGCGCAGCGTTACGACGCCGTGCTGGTGGCGATCGGTCGTGTGCCGAACGGTAAAAACCTCAATGCAGGTGCAGCGGGCGTGGAAGTGGACGACCGTGGTTTCATCCGCGTTGACAAACAGCTGCGCACTAACGTGCCGCACATCTTTGCTATCGGCGATATCGTCGGTCAGCCAATGCTGGCGCATAAAGGTGTTCACGAAGGCCACGTTGCCGCAGAAGTTATCGCCGGGATGAAGCACTACTTCGACCCGAAAGTGATCCCATCTATCGCCTACACCGAGCCAGAAGTGGCATGGGTCGGTCTGACCGAGAAAGAAGCGAAAGAGAAAGGCATCAGCTACGAAACTGCCACCTTCCCGTGGGCTGCTTCTGGCCGTGCTATCGCTTCCGACTGCGCAGACGGTATGACCAAACTGATCTTCGACAAAGAGACTCACCGTGTAATCGGTGGTGCGATTGTCGGCACCAACGGCGGCGAGCTGCTGGGCGAGATCGGTCTGGCGATCGAAATGGGTTGCGACGCTGAAGACATCGCGCTGACCATCCACGCTCACCCGACTCTGCACGAGTCCGTTGGCCTGGCGGCAGAAGTGTTTGAAGGCAGCATCACCGACCTGCCAAACGCGAAAGCGAAGAAGAAGTAAGCTTACGCTGACCAGCCAGAAGGCGCCCTCTGCTTTCTGGCTCTTAATCAGGCGGCCTGTGGCCGCTTTTTTTGTGCCTGCCAACCTGCCGGTGTGTTAACAATTTTGACAATTGATTATCTAAACAACACCTTGTTTCACAAGAAATAATTCCCAGTAACTTGTCATTCCCTGACACTGGTAACGTAGTAAACTAGTAGCAGGGTAATTAAATTGAGGGAATGTAATGAAACGCTTTTTAAAGCCTGCTCTGTTACTGACTGTTCTGGTATCCGGTATGGCCTGCGCCAGCGATCCGGTGATTCCGTGGGCCGCTAACAGCGGGGTAACCGAAAGTACGCACATTGCTGCGATGGGGCAGGATCTGAATGCGCGGCACCAACAGATCACCCATACTCAGGAAGGCGTCTGGGCAGCGAACTCTGGCAGTATTCATGATGATGAGGCGGCCTTAACCAGCACGAAATCGGCTTTTAAAGGCTATCCTGAGCTGATGCCGCATCAGGGATAATGCTGATTCCCGGATGCGGAGCAAACACCTTATCCGGGCTTGTTGATAATCGCCCGGGTAAGGCGAAGCCGCATCCGGGCCCATTCCTTAGCGGGCCACCGGCTGCCAGCCTGGCGCCGTCGTAAAGGCGCTCATCGCCTGCGCCTGTTGCTGTGAATCCGCGCCGAGATTGCGCTGATACACCTTGTCATCTTGATCGATGATAAAGCTCATTATCCCTGTCTGACCGTAGCTTACGGGCCAGGCGACCATCGCAAATCCCTCCTGAGCGGGTAAGATGCGGAAATGATAGCCGTGGTAGCCTTCGCCCGGTTGCGGCGGGTTGAATGCCGGACCCAGCGGGCTTGGCGCTTCGCCTGGGACTGTGGGCCAGTAAAGACCCTCTTTTTTCCCCGGAGTGCTGACGATGCTTTGTGCATACCGATGATTCAGCGCGTAGTAACTCTGCTGGGCATCAACATACGCATGCAGCGCTTCCATGGCCGCCAGTTCATTTCGACCGATTTCCCGGGTCTGAATTTCCTCTGCGCCAGCCTTCATATCAAAGCGCCAGCCTTCGGCGGTTTTAACCAACGGGACAGGTAGCTGCCAGCCGCTGCTGCCAACGGCCAGATGGGCAACCTCTCCGTCGAGGACTATCTCATGCTTAACCTGCCAGTCGCGCAGAAAACGATCCACCGCGTCAGGATCGACCCCTTCCGGCGGTAGCGCATCGTGCCAGTTATCACCCAGCAGATCCTGCATGGCGCGTTGATCTTGCTCGCTAATGGCTTTGGTCAGCGCGCTGGCAGCCCCGTCGGGCGTAGGAAAATGCGCCTGGGCGACGGCAAATGATGAAACCATCAGCAATAAGACGCCCGCGATCGGTTTACTTTTCATGACGGCTTCCTTAACGATGGCGTAATTCACGGTGTTCAACATGGCGTTCGAACCGCTGCTCTCGCAGGTCCGCACGCTGCTCGCCGTTAAGCGAAGCGCGTTGGCGGCTTTCCAGCCCGCGTTGCTGCTGGGCCCGCCAGTTAGCTGAGCGGCTGTCGTTACCGCTCAGCGCATTGGCGCGTAGTGGTCGGGAGTCATGCTCCACAGGGCGCGCAGCCTGTTTGTACTCAGTATGCGGCTGGCTAAGGCGATGCTGCATCCGGGGCGGTGGGCTGTCGTAACCACGGAAATTGTTCCGCTGTGAGATCTGTTTAAGCTGCTGGCTGGAGGTCGGGTGCTGTCCATGCAGGGTTGCAGGTTGCCTGAGCTGGGTCAGCGATTTGCCCGTCGACTGCTGCACCTGCGCCATCGCCGCCTGACGCTGGCTGTCGCGGTTGACCGACTGATGCTCTGTCGCGCTCAGCCCCTGGGAAATATGGGTCTGGTGAAAGTGGCTGGCGAGCTGGCTATTGGTGTAGGGAACGCCGTTGCGATAAGCCGGGTTATGCTGCCAGGCCATGTGGTTATCTGTGCGGTGCGCTCCGGTTATCTTGTTGTAATTGTTAACGTTGATATTGATATTATCGCCATTATGCGAATAACCATCATGATGATGGTCGTCGTGATGATCGTCATCGTGATGATGGTGGTCATCGTCGTGATGATCCCAGTCGATACTGCTAAAGAGCGCGTAGGTGGTGGCGACACCCAGGCTATAGCCAAACCCTTTCACAAAGCTGCTGGTAAATTGCTGACCGGGAGAAGGGGGCAGATATACCGGCGGATAGCTGGCGTTGGGCCAGGTTCCATACACCACAGATGGGTTATAGGATGGCACATAGACCACCTGCGGGTCGGCAGGCTCTATTTTGATCACCGTCTGGCTGGGCGTGGAGGCTGTTTTCACCGTAGCGGTTGAGGTGGGTACTGTCGCTACCGTCACTTTTTGCTGCGGCGTCGATGTTAACGCCCCGGTTTGCTGCGCCAGCGCGCGCAGGCGTTGCACGGCGTCCATCACATCTTTTGGCTGCGCCAGGAAAGCGTCTCCCAGATTTTGTACCCATTCGGGGTTGCCGCCCAGCAACGACATAAGCTGCGGGAAGGCGACCAGGGATTTCACGCTGGCGTCCCAGGGCTGACCGGAGACGGCCTGAATGGCGGCATCACCCTCCATTTTGGGATTATCCTGCGACCACTGCGCCGCCTGGATAACGCTGGAAGGGTAGGTCGAGGCCATCAGAATCTGTGACAGGAGGGGGTCGGGATAGAGCGCGATGGGCGCAACCCACTGGTCAATTTGTGCGGCGCTATAGACTGGGGCGGCAACGGGCGCTGGTGGAGTGGCAGCCGTTGTAGCTGGCGCAGCTTCGCTTACGGTTTCTGGCGCGCGGCTTTTAACATACATCACCCCGGAGGCGGCAAATAGCCCGACGCTACAGAGAAGGGCGAGCAACGTTGGGGAAAAGGGCAGCTTCATAAAGACTCCGAAGAGAAGAGTTATGCCGGGAGTATAATCTTCCCGTCCCTCGCTTTTTGACTTTACGGGTGGAACCGTGGGCCTTCATCGGGCAAAGAGTGTGACTATTTATTACACAGCAGCGTGCCGCTACACCATGCTTAACGATTCAGCAAACAATTTAATGTTGCTTTTTTGTAAACGGATTAACACTGTCTGAAAATCCTGCTATGCTGCCCGACGCGGTATCGGGCATATACCCTACAAACTGCTGTCTCACAGGAGCGTGAAGAGAACGCCCGCCGCATATGACAATGAGAGCGAGGAGAACCGTCGTGCTAGAAGAATACCGTAAGCACGTAGCAGAACGTGCCGCCGAGGGGATTGTACCCAAACCGTTAGATGCAACCCAAATGGCCGCGCTCGTCGAGCTGCTGAAGAATCCGCCAAAAGGCGAAGAAGAATTCCTGTTAGATCTGTTGATCAACCGCGTACCGCCAGGCGTAGATGAAGCTGCCTACGTAAAAGCCGGTTTCCTTGCTGCGATTGCCAAAGGCGACGCAACCTCCCCACTGGTTACCCCTGAAAAAGCGATTGAACTGCTCGGCACCATGCAGGGTGGTTATAACATTCATCCGCTGATCGATGCCCTGGACAGCGACACGCTGGCGCCTGGCGCCGCCAAAGCCCTGTCCCATACGCTGCTGATGTTCGATAACTTCTACGACGTAGAAGAGAAAGCCAAAGCGGGCAACAGCTACGCGAAGCAGGTGATGCAGTCCTGGGCGGATGCCGAGTGGTTCCTGAGCCGCCCTGCGCTGGCGGAAAAAATGACCGTTACCGTCTTCAAGGTGACGGGCGAAACTAACACCGATGATCTCTCTCCGGCGCCGGATGCGTGGTCACGCCCTGATATCCCACTGCACGCCCTGGCGATGCTGAAAAACGCCCGCGAAGGCATTGAGCCGGATCAGCCAGGCGCTGTCGGCCCGATCAAACAGATCGAAGCCCTGCAGAAAAAAGGCTTCCCGCTGGCGTACGTCGGTGACGTAGTCGGTACCGGCTCTTCCCGTAAATCCGCGACCAACTCCGTGCTGTGGTTCATGGGTGATGATATCCCACACGTGCCGAACAAACGTGGCGGTGGCCTGTGCCTCGGCGGCAAAATTGCGCCAATCTTCTTCAACACCATGGAAGATGCGGGGGCACTGCCAATTGAAGTGGATGTCTCTAACCTGAACATGGGCGACGTGATTGACGTTTACCCGTTCAAAGGCGAAGTGCGTAACCACGAAACCAACGAGCTGCTGGCGAGCTTTGAACTGAAAACCGACGTGCTGATTGACGAAGTGCGTGCCGGTGGCCGTATCCCGCTGATCATCGGTCGTGGCCTGACTACCAAAGCGCGTGAAGCGCTGGGTCTGCCGCACTCAGACGTATTCCGTCAGGCAAAAGACGTGGCGGAAAGCAACCGTGGTTACTCTCTGGCGCAGAAAATGGTTGGCCGTGCATGCGGCGTAGCCGGTATCCGTCCGGGTGCGTACTGCGAGCCGAAGATGACCTCCGTGGGCTCTCAGGATACCACCGGTCCGATGACCCGTGACGAACTGAAAGACCTGGCGTGCCTGGGCTTCTCCTCAGACCTGGTGATGCAGTCCTTCTGCCACACCGCGGCCTATCCGAAGCCGGTTGACGTCACCACGCACCACACGCTGCCAGACTTCATCATGAACCGCGGCGGTGTCTCCCTGCGTCCGGGCGACGGCGTGATCCACTCCTGGCTGAACCGCATGCTGCTGCCGGATACCGTCGGTACCGGTGGTGACTCCCACACCCGCTTCCCGATTGGCATCTCCTTCCCGGCGGGCTCCGGCCTGGTGGCCTTTGCTGCCGCGACCGGCGTCATGCCGCTGGACATGCCGGAATCGGTGCTGGTGCGTTTCAAAGGTAAAATGCAGCCGGGCATCACCCTGCGCGACCTAGTGCATGCGATCCCGCTGTACGCCATCAAACAGGGCCTGCTGACCGTTGAGAAGAAAGGTAAAAAGAACATCTTCTCTGGCCGTATCCTGGAGATCGAAGGTCTGCCGGAGCTGAAAGTGGAGCAGGCGTTCGAGCTGACCGATGCCTCCGCCGAGCGTTCCGCTGCGGGCTGTACCATCAAGCTCAACAAAGAGCCGATTATCGAGTACCTGACCTCCAACATCGTGCTGCTGAAGTGGATGATTGCTGAAGGCTACGGCGACCGCCGTACCCTGGAGCGTCGTATTCAGGGCATGGAGAAATGGCTGGCAGATCCACAGCTGCTGGAAGCCGACGCCGATGCAGAATATGCCGCGGTGATCGAGATCGACCTGGCTGACATCAAAGAGCCAATCCTCTGTGCGCCGAACGATCCGGATGACGCGCGTCTGCTCTCTGACGTTCAGGGCGACAAGATCGACGAAGTGTTCATCGGCTCCTGCATGACCAACATCGGTCACTTCCGCGCTGCCGGTAAACTGCTGGATACCCACAAAGGCCAGCTGCCAACCCGTCTGTGGGTGGCGCCGCCAACCCGTATGGATGCGGCTCAGCTGACGGAAGAGGGCTACTACAGCGTGTTTGGTAAGAGCGGGGCGCGTATCGAAATCCCTGGCTGTTCCCTCTGTATGGGTAACCAGGCGCGCGTGGCTGACGGTGCGACGGTGGTTTCCACCTCTACCCGTAACTTCCCGAACCGTTTAGGTACCGGTGCAAACGTCTACCTGGCCTCTGCGGAGCTGGCGGCGGTTGCAGCGCTGATTGGTAAACTGCCAACGCCGGAAGAGTACCAGACCTTCGTGTCGCAGGTAGATAAGACCGCGGTGGATACCTATCGCTATCTGAACTTCGACCAGCTCTCTCAGTACACCGAGAAAGCGGACGGGGTGATCTTCCAGACGGCGGTGTAATCAACGCCTCATTGCCCGGTGGCTCGACGCTTACCGGGCCTGTCAAACCCATCGCACACGCGGTGGGTTTTTTATTTTCATTCCTTCCACCCGTTCGGCTTTTTTTCTTCCCCGCTGCTGCGATAATTACTGCAAGAGCTTTGCAGAGGAAAATACTATGGATTACGAATTTCTGCGTGATATCACCGGTGTGGTGAAAGTGCGGATGTCGATGGGCCACGAGGTGGTCGGTCACTGGTTCAACGAGGAAGTAAAAGAGAATCTGGGCCTGCTCGATGAAGTGGAACAGGCTGCGCACACGGTCAAAGGCAGTGAACGATCCTGGCAACGCGCCGGGCATGAATACACGCTGTGGATGGATGGCGAAGAGGTCATGGTTCGTGCCAATCAGCTGGAGTTTTCCGGCGACGAGATGGAAGAGGGGATGAGCTACTACGATGAAGAGAGTCTGTCGCTGTGCGGCGTAGAGGATTTTCTGCAGGTGGTGGCGGCCTACCGCGAGTTTGTGAAGCAGAAATAGTATCAGGAGCATCCCTGCTCCTGACGCATCTTATACGGTCGCGATATTGCGGCCGTAGTAAATTTCGCGCATCTCTTTCCACAGCAGGTCAGTAATGACCTTGCGCTCATCTTCGCTTAAATCTTCCGGCCGGGTATGGAACATGTAGTGCTTCAGGTCGAACTCCTTAAGCAGCATCTTGGTATGGAAGATATTCTCCTGATAAACATTCACATCCATCATGTCATACAGCGCTTTCATGTCTTCGGACATGAAGTTCTGAATGGAGTTAATTTCATGGTCGATAAAGTGCTTCATACCATTGATATCGCGGGTAAAACCGCGCACACGGTAGTCAATGGTCACGATATCGGACTCAAGCTGATGAATTAAGTAATTGAGCGCGTTAAGCGGGGAGATCACGCCGCAGGTGGACACTTCAATATCGGCGCGGAAAGTACACAGCCCACCTTCCGGATGGCTCTCCGGGTAGGTATGTACGCAGATATGGCTTTTATCGAGATGGGCAACCACCGCTTCCGGCAGCGGACCGGGATGCTCCGTATGGTCGATAAGGGTGGGATCGACGGGCTCCTCGCTGACCAGAATGGTGACGCTGGCACCCTGGGGTTCATAATCCTGACGCGCAATGTTCAGGATATTGGCGCCAATGATAGAGCAGGTTTCTGACAGGATCTCAGTCAGTCGGTTGGCGTTATAGAGTTCATCGATATAGGCGATATAACCATCGCGCTCTTCCGCCGTTTTTACATAGCAGATATCGTAAATACAAAAACTCAGGCTTTTGGTCAGGTTGTTAAAGCCATGCAGTTTCAGCTTTTTCAATTCGTTCACCCCCTCAGAGCATCGTGCAAATATTGCGGTAAGGCAAAGGCTGCGGTATGGACGGCCGGATTGTAATAGCGGCAGGTCAGATTCGCCTGCTGGAAGCGCGCCTGAATGATGCCGGTGGAGAGATGGCGCAGGGCATCGTTGTCCGTGGCCCAGGCAAAGGTCATGACACCGCCGTAATAGGTCGGGATTGCCGCCTGGTAGAAGCTGACGTCGGTAAAGTAGTGGCTCAGCTTGCGGTGGCTGTCGATGGCCTCGTCCTGCTGCAGGAAGCAGACGCCGTTCTGGGCAACGAAGATACCGCCAGGGTTCAGGCAGCGTTTGCAGCCTTCATAGAAGGCCGAGGTAAAGAGACTCTCACCGGGACCAATCGGATCGGTGCAATCGGAGATGATCACATCGAAGGTCTGCGTCGTCTGGTTAACAAAATTGACGCCGTCGTCGATCACAAGCGTAAAGCGCGGATCGTCGTAGCTGCCAGCATTATGGTTCGGCAGGTACTGGCGGCAGAAAGAGACGACGCCCGCGTCAATCTCGACCATGGTGATGCTTTCAATGGATTTATGGCGGGAGACTTCGCGCAGCATAGCGCCGTCGCCGCCGCCGATGATCAGCACATGTTTCGCATTGCCGTGTGCCAGCAGCGGGACGTGGGTCATCATTTCATGATAAATGAACTCGTCACGCTCGGTGGTTTGCACCACGCCATCCAGCGCCATCACCCGGCCAAAGGCCGCGTTTTCGAAAATGATCAGATCCTGATGATCGGTTTTCTCATGATAGAGCACGTTATCAATGGCAAAGTACTGTCCAAAATGGTCATGCAGCGTTTCATGCCACATATTTTTTTCGGCCATGGGATGATACCTCCTTTGTTAACACCCGCATAAAACGGGGGCAACATCATAGCTAACTATGACCGTGGTTGCACGGTCATAAATTCAGCAAAGGGGCATCGGATGAGGATTTACTTAACGTAGGCAAGAAGGCTCAGCGAGTCGCGAGCCAGGGCTTTACATTTTTTTGCCGTGGGAATGCCGATGCCGCTGAGATCGCGGTAGCTGTCTTCACCGAGGGTTTTCATGTCAAAACTGTCGTAGTTGCTCAGATCCCACTGGTTCTGTTGAGCAAAAAAGACCAGGGCGCGGCGAATCTGACCGTTGGGTAAATTCTGGTAGCCGCAGTCGTTTTTCAGGAACACGAACACCGCCGTTAAATCCGCCATATCTTCGGCTTCATTTTCACTCAGCGCATAGCTGTTTGCGCAACTAATCATCAGGGTGCTGAACAGAATTGTTCGGAAAAACGTCTTCATTGCTTCTACCAATACGTCACGGAAATTCAACGTTAGCACACTTCCCGCCGGTGCGACGATCTTTATTATTGCGGCTTTTCTTGACCTTCCGGCAAGGGGAGGGTTTATGCTCAGAACATTGACTGCTGCGAATAAGGAGATGAACATGCAACGCCGTGATTTTTTAAAATATTCTGCCGCACTGGGCGTCGCCAGTGCGCTGCCCCTCTGGAGCCGCGCGGCCTTTGCCGCCGAGCGGCCTGTTTTGCCGATCCCGAATTTACTCGCTCCCGATGCACGCAATCAGGTGAATCTGGTGGTGCAGGCGGGGAAAACCGCCTTTGGTGCGCATCACGCTACCACCTGGGGTTACAACGGCAACCTGCTGGGCCCGGCCATTCAGCTACGCAAGGGAAAAGCGCTGACCGTTAACATTCATAATACCCTGAACGAAGAGACCACCGTCCACTGGCACGGTCTGGAGGTGCCGGGTGAGGTAGACGGCGGACCGCACGGTATCATTAAGCCCGGCGGCCAGCGGACGGTGACCTTTACGCCGGAGCAGCGAGCGGCGACCTGCTGGTTTCATCCCCATCAGCACGGTAAAACCGGCCATCAGGTGGCGATGGGGTTAGCCGGGCTGTTACTGATTGAGGATGACGAAAGCCGTCTGCTGCGCCTGCCAAAGCAGTGGGGCATTGACGATGTACCGGTGATCGTGCAGGACAAGAAATTTACCGCCGACGGGCAAATTGACTATCAACTGGATGTAATGAGCGCCGCGGTGGGCTGGTTTGGCGACACGCTGCTGACCAACGGGGCGATCTACCCGCAGCACAATGCGCCGAAAGGGTGGCTGCGCCTGCGTCTGC
This sequence comes from Leclercia sp. UBA5076, assembly GCF_002416465.1. Classification (NCBI taxonomy): domain Bacteria; kingdom Pseudomonadati; phylum Pseudomonadota; class Gammaproteobacteria; order Enterobacterales; family Enterobacteriaceae; genus Leclercia; species Leclercia sp. UBA5076. The sequence continues at coordinate 75,294 of NZ_DIAO01000003.1, read as the reverse complement.
TCAACGGCTGTAATGCCCGCTCGCTCAATTTCGCCGCCAGCGATAAGCGTCCACTCTATGTCGTCGCCAGCGACGGCGGGCTACTGGCTGAGCCGGTAAAAGTGACCGAACTGCCGATGCTGATGGGGGAGCGTTTCGAGGTGCTGGTGGACATCAGCGACGGCAAGCCCTTTGACCTGGTAACCCTGCCGGTAAGCCAGATGGGAATGGCGGTTGCCCCCTTCGATAAACCGCAGCCGGTGCTGCGCATTCAGCCGCTGCTGGTGACCGCCTCGGGCGCACTGCCGGACACCCTGACCACGCTGCCCGCACTGCCGTCGCTGGAGGGGCTGACCCAGCGCAAGCTCCAGCTCTCCATGGACCCGATGCTCGACATGATGGGCATGCAGGCGTTGATGAAGAAGTATGGCGACCAGGCGATGGCGGGGATGCATCACGGCCAGATGCAGGGTCATATGAATCATGGCCAGATGGGGGGAATGGATCACAGCATGCATGGGTTCGATTTCCACAACGGCAACCGGATCAATGGCAAAGCCTTCGATATGCACACGCCGCAGTTTGCCGCCGCTAAAGGGCAGTATGAACGTTGGACGATCTCCGGGGAAGGGGACATGATGCTGCATCCGTTCCATATTCACGGCACCCAGTTCCGCATCCTGACGGAAAACGGCAAAGCGCCAGCGGTGCATCGCGCAGGCTGGAAGGATACGGTGCGCGTTGAAGGCGGAGTGAGCGAGGTGTTAGTGAAGTTCGATCATGACGCGCCGAAGGAGTATGCCTATATGGCGCACTGCCATCTGTTAGAGCATGAAGATACCGGGATGATGCTGGGGTTCACGGTATAAAAAAAGCCCGGTGGCGCTACGCTTACCGGGCCTACGTGAGCTCGAACTGTAGGCCGGGTAAGGCGAAGCCGCCACCCGGCTTTTTAGTCACTTATTTTTCATCAGGCAACGCATAGGCAACAATATAGTCGCCCATCTTCGTCCCAAACGAACCATGACCCCCCGCAGAGATGACAACATACTGCTTGCCATTCACTTCATAGGTCATCGGTGTAGCCTGTCCACCCGCAGGCAGACGGCCCTGCCACAGTTTCTCACCGTTGGTCATGTTGTACGCGCGCAGGTAGTTATCTGCGGTTGCCGCGATGAACAGCACGTTACCAGCGGTAGAGATTGGACCACCCAGCATCGGCATACCCATATTGAACGGCACCGGGATCGGCATCGGGAACGGCATGCTGTCCTGTGGCGTACCAATACGTTTTTTCCAGACGACCTGGTTAGTTTTCAGATCCAGCGCAGAGATATAACCCCAGGCAGGCTGTTTACACGGCAGGCCAAACGGAGAGAGGAACGGGTTCAGCGTCACGCCATACGGCACGCCGTACTGCGGCTGAATACCGGATTCCGTACCGGTGCCCTGGGCATCTTTCGGCTGTTCCATCGGGTTGCCCGGGCCGCGTGGGATCAGTTTAGAGACAAACGGCAGCGCCATCGGGTTGGCAATCGCCACCTGACGGTTCGGGTCAACGGAGATACCGCCCCATTCGAACATCCCCAGGTTACCCGGGAACACCAGCGTGCCCTGCTCGGATGGTGGAGTGAAGATGCCTTCATAGCGCAACTGGTGGAACATCACGCGGCATACCAGCTGGTCGAACATGGTGGCGCCCCACATGTCCGCGCCGCTGAGATCTTTCTTCGGACGGAAGCTCAGATCGGAGAACGGCTGGGTTTTGGTGACATAGTCGCCTTTCGCCGCGCCCTGCGGAACCGGTTTTTCCGGTGCCGGCACGACCAGCTCGCCGTTACGACGGTCCAGCACGAAGATGTTGCCTGTTTTCGCCGGGGCGTAGATCACCGGTACGGTTTTACCGTTGACGGTAATGTCTGCCAGCGTCGGCTGGGACGGCATGTCCATATCCCACAGATCGTGGTGAACGGTCTGGTAGCTCCATGCCAGTTTACCGGTGGTCGCATTCAGCGCCAGAACAGAGCTGGCATAACGCTCCTGCTCTGGCGTGCGGTTGCCACCCCAGATATCCGGCGTGGTCACACCCATCGGCAGGTAGACCAGGTCCAGCTTCGCGTCATAGGCGGCTGGCGCCCAGGAGTTTGGCGAGTTGAAGGTAAAGGTGTGTTCATCCGACGGGATAGCGTTTGGATCTTTCGCACCCGGATCGAAGGCCCACAGCAGTTTACCGGTGTTAACGTCAAAACCGCGGATCACGCCAGAGGTTTCGCGAACGGAGAAGTTATCCGTTACCGAACCGGCAATCACGATAGTTTTATCGGTGATGATCGGGGGTGAAGTAGGTTCATACAGACCCGGGGTCTGATCCGGCATGTTGGTCTGCAGGTTCAGCACACCTTTGTTGGCAAAGGTTTCGCACAGCTTGCCGGTTTCGGCGTTGATGGCAAACAGACGACCGTCGTTCACCGGTAGCATAATGCGGCGCGGACAGTCGGCGATCACCTCCGGGCTGGCGTTATCGGCGCGTGCTTCGTGGTAAGAGACGCCACGGCAGGTCACGTGCTGGAACTGGTTATTGGTTTTCAGCTGCGGATCGAAGTGCCATTTCTCTTTACCGGTGGCCGCATCAAGCGCGAACAGACGCTGGTGCGCAGTACAGAGGTAAAGCATGTTGCCCACTTTAATTGGGGTCACTTCGTTGGTCAGTTCACCCGGATCGTTCGGCATCTTAAGATCGCCGGTACGGAATACCCAGGCTTCTTTCAGGTTTTTCACGTTGTCCGCGTTGATCTGCTTCAGCGGGGAGTAACGCTGACCTTCCTGGTTACGGCCATAGGCAGGCCAGTCACCATCTGCCACGTCGGAGATCGCCGCCGCAGGCGTAGATTCCGCATTCAGGGTGCCTTTCACCTCCTGCGGATCGTTAAAGCCAGCCCAGGTCAGGATGCCACCGCTAATCAGCAGCGCCACGACCAGGGCGGCAACCGCACCGCTGGAGCGCACAAGCAGACGACGCCAGACGAAAGGCAGGATCAGCCAGATACCGAAGAAGACCAGAATGTCGCTACGCGGGGTCAGGGCCCAGAAGTCGAAGCCGACCTCCCATACGCCCCAGATCATCGTAGCCAGCAGCAGGGCCGCGTAGAGCCACAGTGCCGATTGTTTACTGCGCCAGAGAAGCAGGGTGACGCCGAGCATAACCACACCTGCTACCGGGTAGTACCAGGAGCCGCCAATGGCTACCAGCCAGACCCCGCCGATTAACAGATACAGTCCGCAAAATGCAGCGAACAGGGCTGTTAGCCTCACGAGTAAACGTGAATGTTGATTTTTTGTTTCCGCCATAAAAGACACTCGATAAGTTTGTTAATTATTTAGTAGCAATTAATTATAGGACTTAACAAGTGTGATCGGAATCACAAATATGGCTTTTGTGAACTCATGCGCCAGGAGGATCCATTTGCTGGTATACTTCAGGGCTTATGAAGCGATGCCGGACGCGAATCCATAGGCATTGAGAAATTCGTTATAAAATCATACGGTTAGTAAAATGAAACATACTGTTGAAGTGATGATCCCTGAAGCGGAGATCAAAACGCGTATCGCCGAACTTGGTCGTCAGATCACCGAACATTATAAAGACAGCGGCAGTGAGATGGTGCTGGTGGGTCTGTTACGCGGTTCCTTCATGTTTATGGCCGATCTCTGCCGCGAAGTGCAGGTCTCCCATGAAGTCGATTTTATGACCGCCTCCAGCTATGGCAGCGGCATGTCGACCACCCGTGATGTTAAAATTCTCAAAGATCTGGATGAAGACATTCGTGGCAAAGATGTTCTGATTGTGGAAGACATCATCGATTCCGGGAACACCCTGTCAAAAGTACGCGAAATTCTCAGCCTGCGCGGCCCAAAATCGCTGGCGATTTGTACCCTGCTGGATAAACCGACCCGCCGTGAAGTGGACGTTCCCGTGGAGTTTGTCGGTTTCTCGATCCCGGACGAATTTGTGGTGGGCTACGGGATTGACTACGCGCAGCGCTATCGCCATCTGCCGTATGTCGGCAAAGTGGTGCTGCTGGACGAGTAAGGCGGATATTACCCGTTGGCGCTACGCTTAACGGGCCTGCGGACTAAAAACGGCAACTTGCGTTGCCGTTTTGCGTTTACTTGTGGTTAACGTGCTTCTGGGTCAGGTTAGAGACACCCTGACGGTAGCGCTGCTCCAGCGTCTCTCGGTTGGTTGCGGTCACTTCCAGATCGCGCAGCAGGCCATCGTGAATGCCATACGCCCAGCCGTGGATCGTCACCTTCTGCCCACGTTTCCACGCCGACTGCATAATGGTGGAGTGGCCGAGGTTGTAGACCTGTTCCATCACGTTCAGCTCGCACAGGGTGTCCAGGCGGCGCTCCTGCGGCATTTGACCCAACAGTGAGCTATGTTTGAACCAGATATCACGAATGTGCAGTAGCCAGTTGTCGATAAGGCCCAGTTCCGGATTTTCAACCGCTGCCTGCACGCCGCCGCAGCCGTAGTGACCACAAATGATGATGTGTTCGACTTCCAGAACATCTACTGCATACTGCACCACAGAGAGACAGTTCAGGTCAGTGTGGATCACCAGGTTCGCAACGTTGCGGTGAACAAAGAGTTCGCCAGGTTCAAGGCCGGTAAGACGTTCAGCCGGAACGCGGCTGTCGGAGCATCCAATCCAGAGAAAGCGTGGTTTCTGAGACTGAGACAGTTTCTCAAAAAATCCGGAATCTTCTTCCAGCAGCATCTTTGACCATAGTGCGTTATTGCTGATGAGTGTATCTATGTCGTTCATGGAGGCTAACGGCCTGTAACCGAGTGATTGCGTTGCGCTACTATAGGGTAACCCGACTTTTAATGAAACCACACAACGTGTGTCAGAACTATAGGTAAGTTTATTTCATGGCGATTGCACTTGAGCTTGAGCAACTTAAAAAAACCTATCCGGGCGGCGTCCAGGCGCTGCGCGGGATAGATCTCAAAGTAGAAGCCGGTGATTTTTATGCGCTTCTGGGGCCTAACGGGGCAGGTAAATCCACCACCATCGGTATCATCAGCTCGCTGGTGAACAAATCCTCCGGCCGGGTGAGCGTGTTTGGCTATGACCTGGAGAAAGATGTGGTCAACGCCAAACGCCAGCTGGGGCTGGTGCCGCAGGAGTTTAACTTCAATCCGTTTGAGACCGTACAGCAGATTGTGGTGAACCAGGCGGGTTACTACGGCGTCGAGCGCAAAGAGGCGGTCGCGCGCAGCGAAAAGTATCTTAAGCAGCTCGATCTGTGGGAGAAACGCAACGAACGTGCGCGGATGTTGTCCGGCGGCATGAAGCGTCGTCTGATGATTGCCCGCGCCCTGATGCACGAGCCAAAGCTGCTGATCCTCGATGAGCCCACCGCCGGGGTGGATATCGAGCTTCGCCGCTCAATGTGGAGCTTTTTGAAGGATTTAAACGACAAAGGCACCACCATTATCCTCACCACCCACTATCTGGAAGAGGCTGAGATGCTCTGTCGCAATATCGGCATCATTCAGCACGGCGAGCTGGTGGAAAACACCTCAATGAAAGATCTGCTCTCCAAGCTGAAGTCAGAGACGTTCATTCTCGACCTGGCGGCAAAAAGTCCGCTGCCGAAGCTGGTCGGCTATCAGTACCGTCTGGTGGATACCTCCACGCTTGAAGTGGAAGTGCTGCGCGAGCAGGGGATCAACAGCGTCTTCAGCCAGCTGAGCGAGCAGGGGATTCAGGTATTAAGTATGCGTAACAAAGCAAACCGACTGGAAGAGCTCTTCGTCTCGCTGGTCCATGAGAAACAAGGAGATCGCGCATGATGCAGCTTTACTGGGTGGCGCTGAAAAGTATCTGGGCCAAAGAGATCAACCGTTTCATGCGTATCTGGATCCAGACCCTGGTTCCGCCGGTGATCACTATGACCCTCTACTTTATTATCTTCGGCAACCTGATTGGCTCGCGCATCGGCGAGATGCACGGCTTTACCTATATGCAGTTTATTGTGCCGGGCCTGATCATGATGGCGGTCATCACCAACGCCTACGCCAATGTGGCGTCGTCGTTCTTCAGCGCCAAGTTCCAGCGCAACATTGAAGAGCTGCTGGTGGCGCCGGTGCCTACCCACGTCATCATCGCCGGTTACGTCGGGGGCGGAGTCGCGCGCGGCCTTTGCGTCGGCATTCTGGTCACCGCCGTTTCGCTGTTCTTTGTGCCATTCCAGGTGCACTCCTGGCTGTTTGTCGGCCTGACGCTGCTGCTGACGGCGATACTGTTCTCTCTGGCGGGGCTGCTGAACGCGGTATTCGCTAAAACCTTTGACGATATCAGCCTGATCCCGACCTTCGTCCTGACGCCGCTCACCTACCTCGGTGGGGTCTTCTACTCCCTGACGCTGCTGCCGCCGTTCTGGCAGGGGCTGTCACACCTGAACCCTATCGTCTATATGATCAGCGGCTTCCGCTTTGGTTTCCTCGGCATTTCCGATGTGCCGCTGGTGACGACCGTTGGCGTGCTGGTGATCTTTATCGTTGCCTTCTATCTGCTGTGCTGGAATCTGATCCAGCGCGGACGCGGGCTGCGTAGCTAACCATCAGGCCCGGCGGCGTTCTGTTGCCGGGCCGCTTTATTGACCACCGTCACCCCCATACCTTATCTCTCCCGCTACACTACTCCTTTCTGATGAGAGGTGACGATGCTGGGTTGGGTAATAACGTGCCATGAAGAACACGCGCAGCTGATGGCGGATCGGCTTGCCGCTCGCTTTGGGCCGCTGGAGCAATGCCAGGTGGTCAATTTCTGGCGCGGCTTAAGCTGCAATATGCTCAGCCGTATGTTGTGTGATGCCCAGCATCATGCCGACAGCGGTGACGGGGTGATCTTTCTGACCGACATCTCCGGCGCTGCGCCGTATCGCGCAGCCGCCCTGCTCAGCCATAAGCATGAGAATTGCGAAGTGATCTCCGGGATAAGCTATCCGCTGCTGGAGATGATGTACCCCCTGCGTGAAACGACCGACAGCGTCAGCTTTCGTAACACCATCGTGGCCCACGGCGCGCCGGACGTCAGCAGCCTGTGGCACCAGCAGCAGAAAAACCCGCCCTTCGTTCTGCTGCATGGACCGGAGAAATATTAAACATTGGTATTACCGGTGCTTTTGCTACAATGTCGTCCGATTTTCGTACTGAATAATTCTCTATGTTCTCGCGTATTTTTCTTCTGCTTCTTCTGCTGGTTTCCGGCGGCGCTTCTGCCAGTCTGCTAAGCCCGCAAGGGGCTCCGGCCCGTTATATGCAAACCACCGAAGATGCCACCATCTGGGCGCAGGTAGGTAACCGCGTCGTGACCGTCGGCAATGTGCGCGCCGGGCAGATCATCGCCGTTTCTCCCACCCCGGCAGATTACTATGAGTTCCGGTTTGGCTTTGGCACCGGTTTTATCGACAAAGGGCATCTGGGCGAAGTGCAGGGCAAACAGCGGGTGGAGGATAGCCTTGGCGATCTGAATAAGCCTCTCAGCAACCAGAATTTGATTACGTGGAAAGATACGCCGATCTACAACGCGCCCAGCGCCGGTAGCGCCCCGTTCGGTACGCTGGCAGATAATCTGCGCTATCCGATCCTCAATAAACTCAAGGATCGCCTGAATCAGACGTGGTATCAGATCCGCATCGCTAACCGTCTGGCCTGGGTCAGCAGCCTGGATGCGCAGGAAGATAATGGCCTGCCGGTGCTCACTTATCACCATATCCTGCGCGATGAAGAGAACACCCGTTTCCGCCATACCTCAACCACCACCAGCGTACGTGCCTTCAATAACCAGATGACCTGGCTGCGCGACCAGGGCTATACCACGCTGACCCTGTATCAGCTCGAAGGTTATGTGCGTAACAAAATGAACCTGCCCGCCAGGGCAGTGGTGATCACCTTTGACGACGGCCTGAAGTCGGTCAGCCGCTACGCCTGGCCAATCCTCAGGCAGTACGGCTTTCACGCCACGGCCTTTATTATCTCCTCGCGCATCAAAGCGCATCCCCAAAAATGGGATCCAAAGACGCTGCAGTTTATGAGCATTTCCGAGCTGCGGGAGATCCAGGATGTTTTTGACGTGCAGTCGCACACCCATTTCCTGCACCGGGTGGACAATAACCGCCATCCGATCCTGCTCAGCCGCAGTTACCACAACATCGTGATGGATTTCAAACACTCCCGCCGCGCGCTGGCGCAGTTTAACCCGCACGTGCTCTATCTTTCGTACCCGTTTGGCGGTTACAACGATAATGCGGTAAAAGCGGCGAATGACGCCGGTTTTCATCTGGCGGTGACGACGGTAAAAGGCAAGGTAAAGCCGGGAGATAATCCGTTCTTGTTAAAGCGTTTGTACGTTCTCAGAACGGATTCTTTAGAGACCATGTCGCGGCTGATCAGCAATCAGCCGCAGGGGTAGCATCAGGCAACCTGAACGGGGATCGCTTTCGCGGTGCGTTTCATGTCGTTGTCGCCTTCGAAATAGGCCACTTTCGGCTGCCAGCGGCGGGCTTCCTCGTCGGACATCATAACGAAGCTGGCGATGATGACGATATCGCCCACGTTGGCACAGTGCGCGGCCGCACCGTTCACGGAGATGATTTTAGAACCCCGTTCAGCCGCGATAGCATAGGTTGAGAAACGATTGCCGTTACTCACGTTCCAGATATCAATGGCTTCGTTTTCAAGAATACCCGCCGCGTCGAGAAAATCCTGATCGATCGCGCAGGAGCCTTCATAGTGCAGATCGGCCTGAGTGACCTTCACACGGTGAAGCTTACCTTGCAACATTTTGCGAATCATGATGTTACCTTTACTCTTCTTCGTAACCCACTTGCCCGCAAGTGGGAAGGGAAACTAATCCATTAGCTATCTATCAGCTCAGTCATTACTGAGCCAGTTCAACGACACTGTTGTCGATCAGGCGCGCCTGACCGAGCCACGCAGCAACCAGGATCACCGCGCGTTTGCTGGTGGCAGAGAGCTCCAGCAGCGTATCGGCATCGCGGATCTGAATATCATCAGCCCGGAAGCCTTTGTCATTCAGCTCCTGTTCGGCAATGGCGATAATCTCTTCACTGCTCAGCGCCTTCTGTTGCAGCTTTTCAACCATCGCGCTCATCACCTTATACAGACCCGGCGCGATTTTACGCTGGTCAGCGGTGAGGTAGCCGTTGCGGGAGCTCAGCGCCAGGCCATCTTTGGCACGCACGATCGGTACGCCAACGATGTCGATGTCGTACCCCATGTCGGCTACCATCTTGCGGATAAGCGCCAGTTGCTGGAAATCTTTCTCGCCGAAACAGGCGATATCCGGCTGCACAAGGTTAAACAGCTTACTGACGATGGTAGAAACACCGCGGAAATGACCCGGACGGCTGGCGCCTTCCAGCATGGTGGAGATACCCGGTACGTCTACATAGGTCGTCTCTTCTGTACCCTTAGGATAGACATCATTCGGTGCCGGGGCGAAGACGAAATCGACCTGATGCTTTTTCAGCTTCTCGCAATCTTCCTGCAGCGTGCGCGGGTAGCGGGCCAGGTCGTCGGCACGGTCAAATTGCATCGGGTTAACGAAAATGCTCACCACTACCACATCGGCACGGGCTTTGGCTTCGTCCACCAGCTTCATGTGGCCGTCATGCAGGTTGCCCATGGTGGGCACCAGCGCGATACGTTTACCTTCCTGGCGCAGGCGACGAATATGCTGGCGCAGCAGCGGCAGGGTTTCAATGATTAGCACAACAAGACTCCTTACTGGAAACTGTGTTCTTCACCCGGGTAAACACCCGATTCAACGTCGGCAATATACTGCCTGACTGCGCCGCGCATGTCGCCTGCGTCGATAAGGAAATTCTTCGCAAATTTTGGGATATGCCCGCCGGTAATGCCAAACGCATCGTGCATCACCAGAATTTGTCCGTCGGTGACGTTACCGGCGCCAATGCCGATCACCGGAATAGAAAGCGCCTCGGTAATGCGTTTCGCCAGCGACACCGGCACGCACTCCAGCACCAGCAGCTGTGCTCCTGCGGCTTCTAACGCCTGCGCATCATCAAACAGGGTCTGGGCAGCGTCACCGCGGCCCTGCACCTTATAGCCACCGAAGATATTGACCGACTGCGGGGTTAACCCCAGATGGCCGCATACCGGCACCGCGCGCTCGGTGAGCATGCCTACGGTCTCAACCAGCCAGGCGCCGCCTTCCACTTTGACCATGTTGGCCCCGGCGCGCATCACCGTGGCGGCATTTTCAAACGCCTGCTCCGGTGTGGCGTAGGCCATAAACGGCAGATCGGCGAGCAGCAGAGAAGCTGGGGCTCCGCGGCGAACCGCCCGGGTATGATAAGCAATATCTTCTACCGTCACCGGCAGAGTGGAGTCATGTCCCTGGACCGTCATCCCTAACGAGTCGCCGACCAGCATGACGTTAATCCCCTCTTCGGCAAAGAGTTTGGCGAAGCTGTAGTCATAGGCGGTAATGGTGGCGAAGCGCTGCTTGTCCTGTTTGCATTTCTGCAGGGTGGCGATGGTGGTTGGTTTCATACTGTTTCCTGATAGCCCAAAGCGAATCTTTGCGCATTCTAACAGTAACATTCGGGGGAACAATGATTTTACGTAACCGATTAACCATAAATATTTCATGGTTAATCAATGGAAATTTACTGTTACCAGCGGGCCGGTTTTTCGGCGTTAAGCTGCGTCAACAGGGCGCTTAAACTTTCGCCGTCGGGGAAGATCAGGTCGGGGGCAATTTCAAACAGCGGCCAGAGCATAAAGCCGCGGCGTTTCATGTCGTAATGCGGTACGGTCAGGCGTTCGGTGTTAATCACCGCATCACCAAACAGCATGATATCCAAATCGAGGGTGCGCGGTCCCCAGCGCTCTTCTTTACGCACGCGCCCCTGCTGCAGCTCAATGCGCTGGGTGTTGTCCAGCAGCGCGTCGGCGCTAAGGGCGGTTTCCAGCGCAATGGCGGCGTTGAGGTAGTCGGGCTGATCCTGCGGGCCCAGCGGGGGCGTGCGATAGAAAGAGGAGAGGGCGACAACGCGGCTCTGCGGAATGTCGCCCAGCGCCTGGACGGCAGCATTGACCTGCTCCAGCGGAGAGGCCAGATTACTGCCGATGGCGATATAGGTCAGCGTCATGCGGCCCCTTCGCGGCGTGGAGCACGCTTACGTGGACGACGATGGCGGCGACGCGGCGCCGGCTCTTCATCGAGACCGGTCAGCATGTCCTTCTGCGCCGGTGGCGCAGAAACCTGGAACTCACCCCACCACTGCACCAGCGCCTGCAGCTCGCGGTTGTTCTCCGCTTCGGCACGCAGGGCCATCAGATCGTAAGCCGCACGGAATTTTGGATGCTCCATTAACTTCCATGCGCGTTTACCCTGACGACGGGACATCCGCAGCTGAAGCTGCCAGATATCACGCACCAGCGTGGTGATGCGTTTCGGGATCGCCAGCGAACGGCAGGCTTCATCCAGCACATCGTTAGCGGCCAGGGCGAAGGCATCGTAGTAGGCCAGACCGCTCTCCTGAGCAATCTTCTGTGCCGTCTCCAGCAGCGGATACCAGAACATCGCCGCAAAGAGGAATGCCGGGTTAACGCGCATATCGTTCTGAATGCGGTTATCGGTATTCTTCAACACCTGGTCGATGATACGTTCCATCGCGCTGTCACCTTTTTCGGTGAAGTTGCGCGTAATGGTCGGGAACAGGGGCTGGAACAGGCTGTATTCGCGCAGCAGCTGATAGGTGGCAAAACCGTGACCAGCCTGCAGCAGCTTCAGCGCCTCTTCAAACAGACGCGCCGGGGGCACATCGTTGATCAGCGTCGCCAGGCGCGGGATCGGCTCGGCGGTTTCCGGGCTGATGTGCATACCCAGCTTGGCGGCAAAACGCACGGCACGCAGCATCCGCACCGGATCTTCGCGGTAGCGGGTTTCCGGGTTGCCGATCAGGCGAATCAGACCCGCTTTAAGATCCGGCACCCCACCCACGAAATCGCGGACGGTAAAGTCAGCCACGCTGTAATACAGGCTGTTGATAGTGAAATCGCGACGCTGGGCATCTTCTTCGATAGAACCGAAGATATTGTCACGCAGCAGCATACCGTTCTGGCCGCGCTGGGAAGTGGTGCGATCGGTTGGCGTGCCTTCGTGATGACCACGGAAGGTGGCCACTTCGATGATCTCCGGCCCAAACATGACGTGAGCAAGACGGAAGCGGCGGCCAACCAGACGGCAGTTGCGGAATAATTTCCGCACCTGCTCAGGCGTGGCGCTGGTGGTCACGTCAAAATCTTTCGGCTTTTTGCCCAGCAACAGGTCACGCACCCCGCCACCAACGAGATACGCCTCATAGCCAGCTTTATTCAGGCGATAAAGCACCTTAAGGGCGTTTTCACTGATATCTTTGCGGGAAATAGCATGCTGTTCGCGCGGAATAACCGACATCGTATTTTGAACAATGACGTCATCCGCCATGCTCTCATCGCGGCTCAGCACCTTACGGCAAAAATTAGCGACTCGGGTAAAAATAGTACACCTCGGTAGTGTGTGTTTCAGAATTCAGGACAAAAAATAGCGGCTAATCATAGCTCAGCGAGACGCATTTGAGAATGCTGGATTTTCGGCACGCGAATGAGCGACCAGTTGGCCACCGCTTTTTCCAGCAATTCTTCGGTGCGCAGATCCTGCCACTCATTTGTTACATCCTGGTTTAGAAATTGTAAAGCATTGATAAGAACAGGGCGAGGATCGCCGGTCGGTAATGCGGGGGCATGATTCTGTTTCGAGAGTTTCATCCCTTTTTCATTCACCACCAGCGGCAGGTGAATGTAGTCCGGAACCGGCCAGCCAAACAGCCGGTAGAGCGAAATCTGCCGGACGGTAGGTTCAATCAGGTCGGCTCCGCGCACAATTTCGTTTACGCCCTGGAAATGGTCATCCACCACCACCGCCAGGTTATAAGCAAACAGCCCGTCCCGCCGATGGATAATGAAATCCTCGCCCGCCAGACGCGCATCGGCGTGGAGTTCACCCTGTAACCGGTCGGTAAAGCAGGTGACGGGATACTGTTGCATCACCCGCACCGCCGCATTTTCCGGGCCGTGATGCAGGGTGCGGCAGTGGCCGTCATAGACGCCGCCGACGCGCTGAATGCGGGCGCGGGTGCAGGTGCAGTAGTACGAAAGGCCCTCGGCATGCAGCCAGGCCAGGCGTTCGCGGTAGGCTTCGTGACGATGGGATTGCCAGAGAATGTCGCCATCCCAGTGCAGGCCGTAATGTTCCAGCTGTCGCAGAATGGTGTCTGCCGCACCGGGAACTTCACGCGGAGGGTCGATATCTTCAATCCGCACGCGCCAGATACCCTGTTGGGCACGGGCTTGCAGATAGCTGCCAAGGGCAGCAATGAGCGAGCCGAAATGCAGTTCGCCAGAGGGGGATGGCGCGAAGCGCCCAATATAGTCAGCAGGCATAATTACACGGCGCAGAAAGTAATCAGGCGGGAGAGAACTCCCGCCTGTGGTAGCGTTGCAACAGGGCTGGTATTAACCGGCCATCTGTTTTTCGCGGATTTCTGCCAGCGTTTTACAGTCGATGCACAGGTCGGCTGTCGGACGGGCTTCCAGACGACGAATGCCGATTTCGACACCGCAGGATTCGCAGAAGCCGAAATCTTCGTCTTCGACTTTTTTCAGCGTTTTCTCAATCTTTTTGATCAGCTTACGCTCGCGGTCACGGTTACGCAGTTCGAGGCTGAACTCTTCTTCCTGGGCGGCACGGTCTACCGGATCCGGGAAGTTAGCTGCTTCGTCCTGCATATGTGTAACGGTGCGATCGACTTCATCCCGGAGTTGATTACGCCATGCTTCAAGGATTCGCTTGAAGTGTGATAGCTGGGCTTCATTCATATACTCTTCGCCCGGCTTCTCTTGATACGGCTCCACCCCAGCGATGGCGAGAATACTCAGGGACGATGTTTTACGGTTTTGCCCTTCTTGCATGTTGCTTCTCCTTAACACGCACTATCGATCCCCGTGTTGGGGGAAAAATCAGGCCGCTATAAATAGCAGATGCTTTTCCGTAAGGCAATTATCTAAACGTAACACTTGACAAGCCTGTGAGGAAAAGCGTATTTGCGCACACGACCAGAATACTTATTAGCCAACGCTCAACCCCTTTCATAACGTGGCGGGGAGAGCGGATCTCAGAGTGATATTATCGGCAGAAAGTTCAGCTTTATACACCAAAACCTCTACCCCCTGCTTTTGTGCCTCATTCAACAGTTGCGCGTACTTAAGGTCAATATGGCGGGCGGGTGAAAATCGCCCAATTGCGCTGTGCAATACCGCAAATAACAGCACGGCGCGTTTGCCCGCCGCCGCTACACTCATAAGCTCCCGGAGGTGCTTCTGCCCTCGCAGTGTCACCGCATCCGGGAAATAACCGTTATCGTTCTCAGCTAACGTCACTGATTTCACTTCAATATAGCACTCGGGGCGATCGTCTGCCTGCAACATAAAGTCGATTCTGCTGCTTTCGCTGCCATATTTTACCTCGCTTTTTAGCGTGTTATAGCCGCGCAGTTCCGGAATAAAATCCAGACTAATCGCCTCTTTGACCAGCTGGTTCGCTCGCAGCGTATTGACGCAAATATATTCTCCGTCCGCGGTCTGGGTTATTTCCCAGGTGTGAGGATATTTACGTTTGATATTACTGGAAGTGGAATACCAGACGGTATCCCCCGGCGTGGCGCAGCCGGTCATCGCCCCGGTATTGGGGCAGTGCAGCGTCAGGGTTTCACCGTTAGGCGTTACCACGTCGGCAAGAAAACGTTTATAGCGTTGTACCAGCGTGGCGGGTTGTAGGGCAGGGGTAAACTGCATGCAAATTCCTTGTTATTCGGTAAGCGTCCAGCGCTGGAGCGGCGTGTAGCGCGTGCGCCCGCCTGCGAAACGGCTCTCGTAGAGGACAAAATCTTTCACCGCAAACGACCAGTGAAAACCCGGTGGCGGAATGGCGACGGCGTGGCTGGCATCGCGCAGCAGGGTGATATGCGGATGAAACGGCTGGGGGCTTTGATAGCAGCCGCTGCGCGCCGCCTGGGCCCGCAACATGTTGGCCAGCTGTAATAACCCCCGCGGCGGCTGGCGGGTACCCAGCCAGACGACGCGGGAGCGCAGCCACTGTCCGGCATCGTCCAGCGTCAGGGTAAACTCCGGCTGACGGATGCGTCCGGCCATTGCCGCCAGCGCCTGCTGTTTCTCAGGGCTGACATCCCCTAAAAACGCCAGCGTCAGGTGCAGGTTGCCGCCCGCCACCGGACGGCCCGCTTCCGGCGCAAAGTGGTCGGCGCGCCAGCGGACGATCTGCCGCTGGAGCGAGGCAGGCATTTCAATGGCAAAAAACAACCTTTTTGACTCGGACATACGGCGCACTCGGTAATGAATTGTGGCGATGCTACAATGTACGCCGTCTAAAGTTAACCCTCTGGAGCCATTCGTGTCCTTGTTGCCGGTCGCCGCTGTCCTTCCCGATCTCCTTCACGCCTTACAACATGCCCCCCAGGTGCTGCTGAACGCGCCAACCGGTGCGGGCAAATCGACCTGGCTGCCGCTGCAGATCCTGGCGCAGGGGGCGATCAACGGCAAAATCATCCTGCTCGAACCGCGCAGGCTCGCGGCCCGCAACGTGGCGCAGCGCCTGGCGGAGCTGCTGGGGGAAAAGCCCGGCGAGACGGTCGGCTACCGGATGCGCGCCGAAACCTGCGTGGGGGCCAACACCCGGCTGGAGGTGGTCACCGAGGGGATCCTCACCCGGATGCTGCAGCAGGATCCCGAGCTTAACGGCACAGGGCTGGTGATCCTCGATGAGTTCCACGAGCGCAGCCTGCAGGCGGATCTGGCGCTGGCGCTGCTGCTGGATGTCCAGCAGGGACTGCGGGACGATCTCAAACTGCTGATCATGTCCGCGACCCTGGACAACGAGCGGCTCCAGCGCCTGCTGCCGGAGGCGCCCACCATCGTGTCTGAGGGCCGTACTTTTCCGGTGGAGCGGCGCTATCAGTCGCTCTCCACCCATCTGCGTTTCGACGAAGCGGTGGCGGTCGCCACCGCCGAGCTGCTGCGCCAGGAGCCGGGCTCGCTGCTGTTGTTCTTACCCGGCGTGATTGAGATCCAGCGGGTACAGGAGCAGCTGTCACGTCGCGTAAGTGATGACGTGGTGCTCTGCCCGCTGTATGGCGCGCTGCCGCTGGCCGAGCAGCGTAAAGCGATCCTGCCAGCCCCGCCAGGGCAGCGCAAAGTGGTGCTGGCGACCAATATTGCCGAAACCAGCCTGACCATCGAGGGCATCCGGCTGGTGGTGGACTCCGCCCAGGAGCGGGTGGCGAATTTCGACCCGCGCACCGGCCTGACCCGCCTGCTGACCCAGCGCGTGAGCCAGGCTTCCATGACCCAGCGCGCCGGGCGCGCCGGGCGACTGGAGCCGGGAATCTGCCTGCATCTTACGCCGTTTGAGCAGGCAGAACGCGCCGCGGCGCAGGGCACGCCCGAAATTATGCAAAGCGATCTCAGCGGCCTGCTGATGGAACTGTTGCAGTGGGGCTGCCGGGAACCCTCGCAATTAAACTGGCTGGATCTGCCGCCTGCGACTAACCTTGCGGCGGCCCGGCGCTTATTAACGCAGCTTGGGGCGCTGGCGGGAGAGAAGCTCACCGCCTTTGGTCAGAAGATGGCGAAGTCTGGCAACGATCCGCGGCTGGCGGCCATGCTGGCCAGCGCGACGGATGACGACGATATTGCGACGGCGGCAAAGCTGGCCGCTATCCTTGAACAGCCGCCGCGTGGCACCAGTAGCGATCTGGCTCAGGCCTTCTCCCGCAATCAGCCGGAGTGGCAGCAGCGTGCCCGGCAGTTGAGTGCGCGCCTGAACAGCCGGGGCGGGGCGCCGGAGAGCGACCGGGTGCCCGTGCTGCTGGCGAAGGCGTTTCCCGACCGGATCGCCCGCCGCCGTGGGCTTGATGGACGCTATCAACTGGCAAATGGCATGGGCGCGATGCTACAGAGCGACGACGCCATGACCCGCCACGAGTGGCTGATTGCCCCGCTACTGTTGCAGGGCAGCCAGTCGCCGGATGCCCGTATTCTGCAGGCCATAGCTGTGGATATTGATACTCTGATCGCCGCTTCTCCGGGCCTGGTGGAACAGTCTGACACCGTGGAGTGGGATGAAGCGCAGGGCACGCTGAAGGCGCTGCGGCGTTCGCAGATTGGCCGCCTGACGGTGAGCGTTAAGCCGCTGGCAAAGCCCTCGGAAGAGGAGCTGCATCAGGCGATGCTTAACGGCATCCGCGATAAAGGGCTCAGCGTGCTGAACTGGACCCCGGAGGCGGAGCAGTACCGGCTTCGCCTGCACTGCGCGGCGCAGTGGCTGCCGGAGTACGCGTGGCCCGCGGTAGACGAAGCCTCGCTGCTGGCAAATCTGGAAAACTGGTTACTGCCGCAAATGAGTGGCGTACACTCCCTGCGCGCGCTAAAAGCGCTGGATGTTAAGGCGGCATTACAGAACTTAACCGACTGGTCGTTACGCCAACGTCTGGATACCGAGCTTCCAGGGCATTACACTGTGCCCACCGGCAGCCGGATAGCCATTCGTTATCATGAAGATAATCCTCCGGCGCTGGCGGTACGCATGCAGGAGATGTTTGGCGAGGCGACCACGCCTGCCATTGCGCAGGGGCGGGTGCCGCTGGTGCTGGAGCTGTTGTCACCGGCCCAGCGTCCGCTGCAGATCACCCGGGATTTGGGTGCATTCTGGGCTGGCAGCTACCGCGAGGTGCAAAAAGAGATGAAAGGGCGTTATCCCAAACATGTCTGGCCGGACGACCCGGCAAATACCGCGCCGACCCGGCGCACGAAGAAGTATTCGTAGCGCCACCCGGCAATACCCTCTGAGAGGGTAAATTTGAGAGATTTCTTCTTCCTCCATCAGGGGGAAGACCAGAGAATCGGGCCTTTGCGCCTGATAGTTGCGGAGAGAAAGCATGGCGGGGAATGACCGCGAGCCAATTGGACGTAAAGGAAGACCTGCCCGTCCGGCAAAAGAAAAGGCAGGCCGTCGACGCCTCAGAGATGAAGAGTACGACGATGTTGATAATGAGTATGACGATGACGCACCTGCGCCACGTAAAGGAAAAGGCAAAAAAGGTAAACCTCGTGGCAAGCGCGGCTGGTTCTGGCTGCTGCTGAAGCTGTTTATTGTTTTCCTCATCCTGCTGGCGATCTATGGCGTCTATCTGGATCAAAAGATCCGCAGCCGCATTGACGGCAAAGTCTGGCAGCTGCCGGCGGCGGTCTATGGCCGGATGGTTAACCTTGAGCCGGATATGTCCATCAGCAAGAATGAGATGGTCAAGCTGCTGGAGGCGACCCAGTACCGCCAGGTGACGAAGATGACCCGTCCCGGCGAGTTTACGGTGCAGGCGAAGAGCATTGAGATGATCCGCCGTCCGTTTGACTTCCCGGACAGTAAAGAGGGGCAGGTGCGCGCGCGTCTGACCTTCGACGGCGATCATCTGGAAACCATTGAGAACATGGAGAACAACCGTCAGTTCGGTTTCTTCCGTCTCGATCCGCGGCTGATCACCATGCTCTCCTCGCCAAACGGCGAGCAGCGCCTGTTTGTGGCGCGTAATGGCTTCCCGGATCTGCTGGTGGATACCCTGCTGGCGACCGAGGACCGTCACTTCTATGAGCACGATGGCGTCAGCCTCTACTCCATTGGTCGTGCGGTGCTGGCGAACCTGACCGCAGGACGCACGGTGCAGGGGGCAAGTACCCTGACCCAGCAGCTGGTGAAGAACCTGTTCCTCTCCAGCGAACGCTCCTACTGGCGTAAGGCCAACGAAGCCTACATGGCCGTGCTGATGGATGCGCGCTACAGCAAAGACCGCATTCTTGAGCTCTATATGAACGAGGTCTATCTCGGTCAGAGCGGCGACAATGAAATTCGCGGCTTCCCGCTGGCGAGCCTCTACTACTTTGGCCGTCCGGTGGAAGAGCTGAGCCTCGACCAGCAGGCGTTGCTGGTGGGCATGGTTAAGGGTGCCTCCATCTACAACCCGTGGCGTAACCCGAAACTGGCTCTGGAGCGGCGTAATCTGGTGCTGCGTCTGCTGCAACAGCAGCAGGTGATCGACCAGGAACTGTATGACATGCTCAGCGCACGTCCGTTAGGCGTACAGCCGCGCGGCGGCGTCATCTCCCCGCAGCCTGCATTTATGCAGATGGTGCGTCAGGAGCTGCAGGCCAAACTGGGCGATAAAGTTAAAGATCTCTCCGGCGTGAAGATCTTCACCACCTTTGACTCCGTGGCGCAGGATGCCGCAGAGAAGGCGGCGGTAGAAGGCATTCCGGCGCTGAAAAAACAGCGCAAGCTGAACGATCTGGAGACCGCGATGGTGGTAGTCGATCGCACCACCGGCGAAGTGCGGGCGATGGTCGGCGGGGCAGAGCCGCAGTTTGCGGGCTATAACCGCGCCATGCAGGCACGCCGTTCGATCGGCTCTCTGGCTAAACCGGCGACCTATCTCACCGCTTTGAGCCAGCCGAACCAGTATCGTCTCAACACCTGGATCGCCGATGCCCCGATTGCCCTGCGCCAGCCGAATGGCCAGGTCTGGTCGCCGCAGAACGACGATAAGCAGTACAGCGGCCAGGTGATGCTGGTGGACGCCCTGACGCGTTCCATGAACGTGCCGACGGTTAACCTTGGGATGGCGCTTGGCCTGCCAGCAGTCACCGATACTTGGCTAAAACTGGGCGTGCCGAAAGATCAGCTGCATCCGGTTCCGGCCATGCTGCTGGGGGCCCTGAACCTGACGCCAATTGAAGTGGCGCAGGCGTTCCAGACCATCGCCAGCGGCGGGAACCGTGCTCCGCTCTCTGCGCTGCGTTCAGTGATTGCCGAAGACGGCACCCCGCTGTACCAGAGCTTCCCGCAGGCGGAGCGTGCCGTACCGGCGCAGGCTGCCTATATGACCCTCTGGACCATGCAGCAGGTTGTGCAGCGCGGTACCGGGCGTCAGCTGGGGGCGAAGTACCCTGGCCTGCATCTGGCGGGTAAAACCGGGACCACCAATAACAACGTCGACACCTGGTTTGCGGGTATCGACGGACGTGAAGTGGTGATCACCTGGGTAGGGCGCGATAACAACCAGCCAACCAAGCTGTATGGTGCCAGCGGGGCGATGTCTATCTACCAGCGCTATCTGGCTAACCAGTCGCCGGTGCCGTTAACCCTGACGCCACCGGAAGATATCGTCGATATGGGCGTGGATGAGTCGGGCAACTTTGTGTGTGGCGGCGGTATGCGCCGTGTGCCGGTCTGGACCAGCAACCCGGACTCCCTGTGTCAGCAGGCTGCCCCGGAACCATCGGGTAATCCGTTTGACCAGTCTTCTCAGCCGCAGTCGCAGCCGCAACAACAGCAGCCGCAGCAGCCCGAGAAGAAGGAGAGCGACGGTGTCGCGGGCTGGATCAAGGATATGTTCGGCGGTTAACTCACCACTATTCCCTCTCCTGCGGGAGAGGGAATTTTCACCTCAATTAAACATCCCTCCAACACTCAAATCTCCATTTATTAACCCTCTATTTTCCATTGTTTAATTCTTATACCCTCATTTCCTGTAGGGGCGCATATCACTTGCTATGCCGTGAATGTTTCGCATAATATGCTGCGGTCATAATAATAATTCTCGTTTACGTTATCATTCACGCTTTCATCAGAGATATACCAATGGCGCTTTCAAAAACTGCTCAGCCAATGCAATCTTCACTGCGTAAAATCGCAGTTGTTGTAGCCACAGCGGTTAGCGGCATGTCTGCTTACGCTCACGCTGCCGAAACCCCTAAAAAAGAAGAAACCATCACCGTCACCGCAGCGCCTGCTCCGCAGGAGAGCGCCTGGGGACCGGCGGCGACCATTGCGGCACGCCAGTCCGCTACCGGCACCAAGACGGATACCTCCATTGAGAAGGTGCCGCAGTCGATTTCCGTTGTGACCGCGGAAGAGATGGCGCTGCACCAGCCGCGCTCGGTGAAAGAAGCACTGAGCTATACGCCAGGGGTGGCAGTCGGTACGCGTGGCGCGTCCAATACTTACGATTACCTGATTATTCGTGGCTTTGCTGCCGATGGCCAAAGCCAGAACAACTACCTCGACGGCATGAAGATGCAGGGCAACTTCTATAACGACGCGGTAATTGACCCTTATATGATCGAGCGCGCGGAAGTGATGCGCGGCCCGACCTCCGTTCTCTACGGCAAAAGCAGCCCGGGTGGTTTGCTGAATATGGTCAGCAAGCGTCCACTGACCGAGCCGCTGAAAGAGGTGCAGTTTAAGGTCGGGACGGATAGTCTGTTCCAGACCGGGTTTGACTTCAGCGATGCGCTGGACGACGACGGGGTTTACTCTTATCGCCTGACCGGTCTGGCGCGTTCTAACAACGCCCAGCAGGAGCGTGCGGAAGAGCAGCGTTACACCATTGCGCCATCCTTCTCCTGGCGTCCGTCTGATAAAACCAACTTCACCTTCCTCTCCTATTTCCAGAACGAACCGGAGACCGGTTACTACGGTTGGTTGCCGAAAGAGGGCACGGTTGATCCATTGCCAAACGGCGATCGCCTGCCGACCGACTTCAACGAAGGGGCGAAAAACAATACCTACTCCCGTAACCAGAAGATGGTCGGGTATAGCTTCGATCACGAATTCAACGACACCTTCACCGTGCGTCAGAACCTGCGTTTTGCCGAGAATAAAACCTCGCAGAACAGCGTCTATGGTTACGGCGTCTGCTCCGATGCGGCGAACAGTGGCAACGCCCTCTGTAACGCGTTATCACCTGCGGACAAAGGCCATTACCTGGCGCGTAAATATGTGGTTGACGACGAGAAGCTGCAAAACTTCACCGTTGATACCCAGCTGCAGAGCAAATTCGCCACCGGCGACGTTGACCATATCCTCCTGACCGGCGTTGACTATATGCGTATGCGTAACGATATCAACGCCTGGTTTGGCTATGACGCTTCCGTTCCGCTGCTGGATCTCTACAACCCGGTGTACAGCGATTTCGATTTCGACTCAAAAAACCCGGCGAACTCCGGTCCGTATCAGATCCTGAACAAGCAGCAGCAGACCGGTCTCTACGTGCAGGATCAGGCGCAGTGGAACAAGGTGCTGGTCACCCTGGGTGGCCGTTACGACTGGGCAGAGCAGGATTCGTTTAACCGCGTCGCGGGCACCACCGCATCACGTGATGACAACCAGTTCACCTGGCGCGGCGGGGTGAACTACCTGTTCGATAACGGCGTGACGCCATACTTCAGCTACAGCGAATCTTTCGAGCCCTCTTCCCAGACCGACGCGCAGGGTAAGCCGTTTGCGCCTTCTAAAGGCAAGCAGTACGAAGTGGGCGTGAAGTACGTGCCGAGCGATCGTCCGATCGTTCTGACCGGGGCCCTGTATCAACTGACCAAAACCAACAACCTGATGGCCGATCCTGCGGGCTCGTTCTTCTCGGTTGAAGGCGGCGAGATCCGCGCCCGCGGCGTGGAGATCGAAGCCAAAGCAGCGCTGTCTGCCAGCGTGAACGTGGTGGGGTCTTACACCTACACCGACGTGGAGTACACCACCGACACCAACTACAAAGGCAACACCCCGGCGCAGGTGCCTGAGCATATGGCTTCCCTGTGGGGGGATTACACCTTCTATGATGGCGCACTCTCTGGCCTGACCCTGGGCACCGGCGGTCGCTTCTCCAGCTCCAGCTATGGCGATCCGGCGAACTCCTTTAAGGTGGGCAGTTACGCAGTGATGGATGCGCTGGTGCGCTACGATCTGGCGCGCTTTGGCATGGCGGGCTCGAACGTGGCGCTGCACGTGAACAACCTGCTGGATCGTGAATACGTCGCCAGCTGCTTCAACACCTATGGCTGCTTCTGGGGAGCAGAACGCCAGGTTGTTGCGACTGCGACCTTCCGCTTCTAACCTTTAAATTTGGGCACGTTTTTCGTGCCCTTTTCTTTACTTAAGTTGGCTGACATGCAGGAAAACAACCCGCAATCCGATACCACTTTTGCACTCGATGGCGTCTCCTTTCGCGTTCCCGGACGCACGCTGCTGCATCCCCTTTCGCTGACCTTCCCCGCAGGCCAGGTGACCGGCCTTATCGGCCATAACGGCTCCGGCAAATCCACCTTACTGAAAATGCTCGGCCGCCATCAGCCGCCGTCTGAGGGCGATATCCTGCTGGATGGACAGCCGCTGGAGAGCTGGAACAGCAAGGCCTTTGCCCGCAAGGTGGCCTATCTGCCGCAGCAACTGCCGCAGGCGGAAGGGATGACCGTCCGCGAGCTGGTGGCGATTGGCCGTTATCCCTGGCATGGCGCGCTGGGGCGTTTTGGCGTGGCCGACCGCGAGAAAGTGGAAGAGGCGATTGCGCTGGTGGGGTTAAAACCGCTGGCCCATCGTCTGGTGGATAGCCTCTCCGGCGGCGAACGCCAGCGGGCCTGGATCGCCATGCTGGTGGCGCAGGATAGCCGTTGTTTACTGCTGGATGAGCCGACATCGGCCCTCGATATCGCCCATCAGGTGGATGTGCTGGCGCTGGTGCATCGCTTAAGCCAGCAGCGCGGGCTGACGGTGATTGCGGTGCTGCACGACATCAACATGGCGGCGCGTTACTGCGATTACCTGGTGGCGCTGCGCGGCGGGGAGATGATCGCCCAGGGCACGCCTGCCGAGCTGATGCGCAGCGAGACGCTGGAAAACATTTACGGCATTCCTATGGGTATTCTGCCGCATCCTGCGGGAGCGGCACCGGTGAGCTTTGTCTACTGATGCCTGATTTTATGATTAGCCGTCGCCGCCTGCTGACGGCCATGGCCCTCTCGCCGCTGCTGTGGAAAATGAACACGGCGCAGGCTGCCGCAATCGATCCGCAGCGCATTGTGGCCCTGGAGTGGCTCCCCGTTGAGCTGCTGCTGGCGCTCGGCGTGACCCCTTACGGCGTGGCCGATATTCCTAACTACACCCTGTGGGTGAACGAGCCCCGGCTGCCAGAGTCGGTTATCGACATCGGCCTGCGTACCGAGCCCAACCTCGAACTGCTCACCCAGATGAAACCCTCGTACCTGGTCTGGTCGGCCGGGTATGGCCCGTCAGAAGAGAAGCTGGCGCGCATTGCGCCGGGGCGGGGTTTTGCCTTTAGCGACGGGAAAAAGCCGCTGGCTAACGCCCGCAAATCGTTAACCGAGATGGCGCAGCTTCTGAATCTGGAGAGTGCGGCCCGCCAGCATCTCGACCATTTCGACAGCGTGATTGACAGTTTCAAACCGCGCTTCGCCGGTCGTGGAGATCGCCCGCTACTGATGGTGACGCTGCTCGATGCCCGTCATATGCTGGTGTTTGGCAATAACTGCCTGTTCCAGGAAGTGCTGGATCGCTATGGGATTAAAAACGCCTGGGAAGGGGAGATGACCTTCTGGGGGAGTACCGCCGTCGGCATCGACCGTCTGGCGGCGTTTAAGGATGTGGATGTGCTCTGCTTCGATCACGGCAATGAACGGGAAATGCAGACCCTAATGGCGACGCCGCTGTGGCAGGCGATGCCGTTTGTCCGCCAGCAGCGCGTGAAGCGCGTTCCCGCGGTGTGGTTCTACGGCGCGACGCTGTCGGCAATGCACTTTGCCCGCGTGCTGGATAGCGCCCTGGGAGGCCAGGCATGAGGTCACGGATTGCCCTTTTCCCGGCGCTGTTTATGGCGCTGCTGCTGGCCGTTGCGCTGGGCTTAACCTGGTGGAACCTGAGCATTGCGCTGCCGCGGAGCGAGTGGGGCAGCGCGCTGGCCGCCCCGGATATCGACAATATTCAACAGATGCTGTTCCACTACAGCCTGCTGCCGCGGCTGGCGATCTCGCTGCTGGTGGGGGCCGGGCTTGGGCTGGTGGGCGTACTGTTCCAGCAGGTGCTGCGTAACCCGCTCGCCGAGCCAACCACTCTGGGGGTGGCAACCGGTGCCCAGCTGGGGATGACCATCATCACCCTGTGGGCGCTACCGGGCGTACTGGCGGCGCAGTTCGCCGCGCTGGTGGGCGCTTGCGTCGTCGGGGCGATTGTCTTTGGCGTGGCCTGGGGTAAACGCCTCTCGCCGGTCACCCTGATCCTGGCAGGCCTGGTGGTGAGCCTTTACTGCGGCGCGGTTAACCAACTGCTGGTGATTTTCCATCACGACCAGCTGCAAAGCATGTTCCTCTGGAGCACCGGGACGCTGACGCAAACCGACTGGAGCATCGTCCAGCGCCTGTGGCCGCAGCTGCTCGCCGGCGTGGTGCTGACTCTGCTGCTGCTGCGCCCGCTTACCCTGATGGGTCTTGATGATGGCGTGGCGCGTAACCTCGGGCTGGCGCTCTCCCTGGCGCGTCTGGCAGCGCTGACGCTGGCGATTGTTATCAGTGCTCTGCTGGTGAATGCTGTGGGCATCATCGGCTTTATCGGCCTGTTCGCGCCGCTGCTGGCGAAAATGCTGGGGGCGCGGCGCTTGCTCTCCCGACTGATACTGGCCCCGCTGATTGGGGCGCTGATCCTCTGGCTCTCTGACCAGGTGATCCTCTGGCTTACCCGGGTGTGGATGGAGGTCTCCACCGGTTCTGTAACCGCCCTGATCGGCGCGCCGCTGCTGCTGTGGCTGCTGCCGCGTCTGCGCAGCATGAGCGCCCCGGCGATGAACGCGGGCGATAAAGTGCAGGCCGAGCGCCACCACGTGGTGTGGTTTGCCCTGGCAGGCGGCGCGGTACTGCTGCTGGCGGTGATAGCGGCGATGGCGTTTGGCCGGGATGCGCAGGGATGGCACTGGGCGAGCGGAGCGATGCTTGACGAACTGTTGCCGTGGCGCGCGCCGCGTATTTTTGCCGCCCTGATGGCCGGGGTGATGCTAGCGGTGGCGGGTTGCATTATTCAGCGTCTTACCGGTAACCCGATGGCGAGCCCGGAAGTGCTGGGGATCAGCTCCGGTGCGGCGTTCGGCGTGGTGCTGATGCTCTTCTTTGTACCGGGTAATGCCTTCGGCTGGCTGATGCCTGCGGGTAGCCTTGGTGCCGCAGCGACGCTGCTGATTATCCTGGTCTCTGCCGGGCGCGGCGGCTTCTCGCCGCACCGGATGCTGCTGGCGGGGATGGCGCTGAGCACCGCCTTCACCATGCTGCTGATGATGCTGCAGGCCAGCGGCGATCCGCGTATGGCGCAGATCCTGACCTGGATTTCCGGCTCAACCTATAATGCGACAACCGAACAGGTTATGAGCACCGGGATAGCAATGCTCCTCCTGCTGGCGCTGGTGCCGCTCTGCCGTCGCTGGCTGACGGTGCTGCCGCTGGGTGGCGACACGGCCCGTTCGGTGGGCATGGCGTTGAACCGCTCGCGAATCGGCCTGCTGCTGCTGGCGGCAGCGCTGACGGCGACGGCGACCCTGACGATTGGCCCGCTGAGTTTTATCGGGCTGATGGCGCCGCACATCGCGCGGATGATGGGCTTCCGTCGGACGATGCCGCACATTGTGATGTCGGCGTTAATCGGAGGGATACTGCTGGTGTTCGCCGACTGGTGCGGCCGGATGGTGCTGTTCCCGTATCAGATCCCGGCGGGGCTGCTCTCCACCTTTATCGGTGCGCCGTACTTTATCTATCTGCTGAGGAAGCAGAGCAGGTAAAAAATGCCGGGTGGCGGCTTCGCCTTACCCGGCCTACGGTTCGAGGGTTTTGTAGGCCGGGTAAGCGTTAGCGCCACCCGGCAAACAACATCATCAGAGCTTCGCAAACACCCGGCGCGCCGCCTCGATGGTTTTGTTGATGTCCTCTTCGCTGTGCGCAACCGACATAAAGCCCGCCTCAAACGCCGACGGCGCCAGGTAAACGCCCTCGTCCAGCATCAGATGGAAGAAGCGCTTGAAGCGCTCAACGTCGCACTGCACCACATCCTGATAGCAGGTGACGGTTTTAGCCGTGGTGAAGAAGAGGCCGAACATGCCGCCCACGTGGTTTACCACCAGCGGAATACCCACATCTTCCGCCGCGTCCAGCAGACCGTTTGCCAGTTGGGTAGTGCGATCGGTCAGGGTGGTGTGGATCCCCGGCTGGGCCACTTCGGTCAGACAGGCGAAACCGGCGGCCATGGCAATTGGGTTACCGGAGAGGGTGCCCGCCTGGTAGACCGGACCGGTTGGGGCCAGCGCATCCATCACCTCTTTGCGACCGCCGAAGGCGCCCACCGGCATGCCGCCGCCGATGATTTTGCCCAGACAGGTGAGATCCGGCACCACGTCGTAATAAGACTGGGCGCCCGCCAGCGCCACGCGGAAGCCGGTCATCACTTCGTCGATAATCAGCAGCGCGCCGAACTCATCGCACAGCGCACGCAGGCCCTGCAGGAAGCCCGGCTGCGGTGGAATGCAGTTCATGTTGCCCGCCACCGGCTCAACGATGATGCAGGCGATCTCCTGCGGATACTGCTCAAAGGCGGCACGCACCGAATCGAGATCGTTATAGGTACAGGTCAGGGTGTGCTTCGCGAAATCCGCCGGCACGCCCGGAGAGTTCGGCTGGCCGAGGGTCAGGGCGCCGGAACCGGCTTTCACCAGCAGACAGTCGGCATGACCGTGGTAGCAGCCTTCAAATTTGATAATTTTGTCACGGCCGGTAAAACCACGGGCCAGACGGATGGCGCTCATGGTCGCTTCGGTACCGGAGTTCACCATGCGCACCATATCCATGGTCGGGACCAGTTCAGTCACCAGCTCCGCCATTTTGACTTCCATCTCGGTTGGCGCGCCGAAACTCAAACCGCGCTCCGCCGCTTCGATGACCGCGTTACGGATAGCCGGGTGGTTATGTCCCAGTACCATCGGGCCCCATGAGCCGACATAGTCGATATAGGCTTTGCCATCCACATCATACAGATAGGCGCCATCGGCACGTTCAATAAACAGCGGTGTACCGCCCACGCCGGTAAAGGCACGGACCGGGGAGTTAACACCGCCAGGGATTAGCTCGCGGGCAGCGCTGTAAAGCGTTTCAGACTTACTCATGGCGTGATTCCTGGCTCGTATAAAATGGTTAAGCGCACTATTCTAAGTGATTCGTGGAAGGTTATGAAATTTTTACCCTGGTAATGCATTAACAATTGTTAAGCAATTTTCAGGAGACGGCTGGACGGTCTCTGGTAAAATCCCTGCGGCGATTTGTATGACGAAAACTAACAGGCAATGAAATCAGATTCCCCCTCATTTGAAGAACAACAATTTGCGCGTGCGCAACATCGTATCAGCATCCGTCGGCTGCTCAACCGCGACAAGACGCCACTGGCAATTTTGCTGGGCGCAGCCGTTGTCGGCACGCTGGCAGGGCTGGTGGGCGTCGCGTTTGAAAGGGCCGTTAATGGCGTGCTGAACTGGCGTATTGGCACCGTTGCGGGTTATGCCGATCGTGAAGGGGTAGTCTGGATCCTGGCGTTCGGCTTATCTGCCCTGCTTGCGATGGTCGGTTATTTTCTGGTGCGTAAATTAGCCCCGGAAGCGGGCGGCTCGGGGATCCCTGAGATAGAAGGGGCGCTCGAAGAGCTGCGTCCGGTCCGCTGGTGGCGTGTACTGCCCGTTAAGTTTATCGGCGGAATGGGGACGCTTGGAGCGGGGATGGTGCTCGGACGGGAAGGGCCGACCGTACAGCTGGGCGGTAATGTTGGCCGTATGGTCAGCGATCTGTTCAGGATGCGCAGCGCTGAAGCACGCCATACGTTGCTGGCAACCGGTGCCGCCGCGGGGCTTTCCGCTGCGTTTAATGCCCCGCTGGCGGGGATCCTCTTTATCATTGAAGAGATGCGCGCCCAGTTTCGCTATAACCTGATCTCGATTAAAGCGGTCTTTACCGGCGTGATTATGTCGAGCATTGTCTTTCGGCTTTTCAATGGCGAAGGGGCGGTCATTGAGGTCGGTAAGTTGACCAACGCCCCGGTCAATACGCTCTGGCTTTATCTGATCCTCGGCATGATTTTTGGCATTGTTGGCCCGCTGTTTAATGCCCTTATTATTCGCGCTCAGGATATGTTCCAGCGGATCCACGGCGGCAATACAACCCGATGGGTGCTGGTGGGTGGCCTGCTGGGGGGCGTGTGCGGAGTGCTGGGCTTTATCGAACCCAACGCGGCTGGGGGTGGCTTTGGGCTGATCCCTATTGCGGCTGCGGGTAACTTCAGCATTGGCCTGCTGCTGTTTATGTTTATCTCGCGGGTCATCACCACCGTACTCTGCTTCTCTTCCGGCGCCCCTGGCGGCATTTTTGCCCCGATGCTGGCGTTGGGTACGTTGCTGGGTACGGCCTTTGGCATGGCTGCCGCCGCAGGCTTCCCGGCGTATCATCTTGAGGCCGGTACCTTTGCCATCGCCGGAATGGGGGCGCTGCTGGCGGCATCGTTGCGCGCGCCGCTGACCGGCATTGTGCTGGTGCTGGAGATGACCGATAATTACCAGCTCATTTTGCCAATGATCATTACCTGCCTGGGGGCCACACTATTAGCCCAGTTCCTCGGCGGACAACCGCTATACTCCACCATTCTTGCCCGTACCCTGGCGAAGCAGAATACTTGAATGAATTACCAGGGTATTAGATAATGACAACAAGAATTGGGTGATTTTTACCCACTAGCAGTATTCATGGGAGCATAAGATGAGTGATGACGTAGCGCTGCCGTTGCAGTTTACCGAAGCAGCAGCCAAAAAAGTAAAAGACCTGATTTCCGATGAAGACAACCCGGAGCTGAAATTGCGTGTATACATTACTGGCGGCGGCTGCAGCGGCTTCCAGTATGGCTTCACCTTTGACGATCAGGTTAACGATGGCGACATGACCATTGAGAAGCAGGGCGTCGCGCTGGTCGTAGACCCGATGAGCCTGCAGTATCTGGTCGGTGGTTCTGTTGACTACACCGAAGGTCTGGAAGGTTCACGCTTTGTGGTAACCAACCCGAACGCAACCAGCACCTGCGGGTGTGGTTCTTCGTTCAGCATCTGACGGTAATGCCCGGTGGCGCTTCGCTTACCGGGCCTACTCGCTATCTTCCATTATCATCCAGCGCAAAGGTTGGCAGCTTCAGATGCCAGCGGATTGCCGCCAGTCTGATTGCCAGCGTTACCACCATCCCCAGCATCGCTGCCTGTTCCAGCGGAACATGAAAGGTATACCAGGCCGTGGCGTGAACGATCCCGCCCAGAATACAGGCCGTAGCGTAGATTTCCGTTCGCAGGATCATCGGCACTTCGCGCGCCAGAATATCGCGGATAATCCCGCCGCCCACGCCGGTCACCACCCCCATACAGATCGCCACCATCGGGCCGGTGCCAGCCATAAAGGCTTTGTTTACGCCAATCCCGACGAACACCGCGAGGCCCACCGCATCCAGCACCGGCAGCAGCCATTTCGGCAGGCGACGCGGCTGGCGGACGAGAATGATGGTTAACATACAGGTGACCATGGCGACCACCAGGTCGGTGGGATCCTTGACCCAGAATACCGGGCCATGATCCAGCGCCATGTCGCGGATCGTTCCCCCGCCGACGGCCGTGACCACGCCCAACACCAGCACGCCAAACGGATCCATACGTAACTTACCGGCCAGCAGAACGCCGGAAATCGCAAAAACGGCTGTGCCAAGAATATCCAGCCAGTAAACGAGCATCGTAATCCTCGAGAAATTAGTGGCTCTGCGACAGCGCAGAGCAGAGTTGTTTTGCGGCGAGGATAATACGCGGGCTCGCGCGCTCAAACCAGTCACTGTTCAGCGGAATCACGGGTATTTTTAGCTGACCTTGCCAGTACTGTTCTATTTTAGGAATATCGCCCGCCGAACCGCCCACCACAATCGCCTGAGGCTGGCGCGCCAGTACCTGCTCACGGCTCACCTGGGGCCAGGGAACCCGGCTGGCCGCGAAGATATTTTCTCCGCCACACAGCTCAACAACCTGATGTTGCAGAGAGCCCTGGCTGGTGGTGAACAGCGGCTGTTGACCGAACTGAATGAATACCCGCTTTTTCGGCAGTGCGCCGTAGGTGGCCTTTAGGGCGGCAAAATCAGCCATCATCTGCTGCGCGGCCTGTTGCGCCTGCCCCGGTGTCGGGCTCCAGCGGGCAAGATCGCGCAGGGCCCGGGCAATCTGCTCTATGCGGGTGGCATCGATCCACTGCACTTTTATGCCGAGCGAGGTGAGCTGGTTTACCTGACGCTCGGCATTGCCGCCGCGCCAGGCCAGCACCAGATCGGGCTTCAGCGCGACGATGCGTTCAACATTTATGCCTTGCCAGGTGGCGACCTGTTCAATGTTAGCGGCTTCGGGAGGATAGTCGGAATAACTGCTGACCCCGACGGGGGTGATCCCGGCGGCAAACGCCAGTTCGGTATTGGCAGGGGAGAGGGTAATTACACGCGGCGCGGCCAGAAGCCACGCCGGTGTCAGCAGAAGCAGCGCAAGCAGCGCCCTTTTGAGCGGCTTAGCCACGCGCCAGTTTCTGCACCAGCGTCTCAACCATCAGGCTGGACTGTTTGGCAGCAACTACGAGGAACTCGTCGAAGCTCAGGTGGGACTGCTGATCGGCAACGTCGGAGATGGCGCGAACCACGACAAACGGCACGCTGAAGTTATGGCAAACGTGCGCGATGGCGGTCGCTTCCATTTCCACGGCGATCGCCTGCGGGAAGTTGTGACGGATTTTCGCCAGGTTCACGGAGCCGTTGATAAAGGCGTCGCCGCTGACAATCAGGCCGCGCACGGCGTTAAGGTTCAGCTCTGCGATGCAACTTTCCGCAGCGGCAACCAGTTTTTCATCGGCCTTAAAGCCTGCCGGGCAGCCCGGAAGCTGGCCATACTCGTAACCAAAGGCGGTCACATCGGCGTCGTGGTAGCGCGCTTCGTCAGAGACCACGATATCGCCCACTTTCAGGGTTGATGCAAGACCGCCCGCAGAGCCGGTGTTAATAATCACGTCTGGCTTGCAGCGCTCCAGCAGCAGGGTGGCGCCCAGCGCGGCGGAAACTTTACCGATACCCGATTTCAGCAGAGCTACTTCAGTTCCGTTCAGCGTGCCAGTGTAAATTTCGCAACCGCCCAGAGAGAGGGTCTGACGGTTCTCAATTTTGTCACGCAGCAGCGTAACTTCTTCTTCCATTGCTCCAATAATACCGATTTTCATAGATTTACTCGCGATGTGCCTTGTTAAGATGCATAGTCTATCATGCGGTTAAGGGGAAACGCATTCTCACGCGGGGGAGCACATGGCACCAATCGATTTTCGCACCAAAATTAACTGGCAGCGTCGCTACCGCTCTCCGCAGGGGAACAAGAGCGAACACGAGATCCTGCGGATCTTTGAAAGCGACCGCGGGCGCATCATTAACTCTCCGGCGATCCGTCGGTTACAGCAAAAAACGCAGGTCTTCCCGCTCGAACGCAACGCCGCCGTGCGTACCCGGCTCACCCACTCGCTGGAGGTTCAGCAGGTGGGGCGCTACATCGCCAAAGAGATCCTGAGCCACCTCAAAGAGCAGCGCCTGCTGGCAACCTACGGCCTGGACGAGCTGACGGGGCCGTTCGAAAGCATCGTTGAGATGGCGTGCCTGATGCACGATATCGGTAATCCCCCCTTTGGTCATTTTGGCGAAGCGGCGATCAATGACTGGTTCCGCCAGCGTCTGTACCCTGCCGATGCGGCAAGCCAGCCGCTGAGCGACGATCGCTGCGTGGTGCAGGATTTGCGGCTGCGTGAAGGCGAAGAGGCGCTGAACGCGCTTCGTCGCAAGGTGCGCCAGGATTTGTGTCACTTTGAGGGGAATGCACAGGGCATCCGGATGGTGCACTCCCTGATGCGCATGAACCTCACCTGGGCACAGGTGGGATGCATTCTGAAATATACTCGCCCCGCCTGGTGGCAGGGCGATCCCCCCGCGACGCACAATTATTTGATGAAAAAGCCGGGCTATTATTTCTCTGAAGAGGCGTATATAGAGCGGCTGCGTCAGGAGCTCTCTCTTCCGCAGTATGGTCGTTTTCCATTAACCTGGATTATGGAAGCGGCAGACGATATCTCCTATTGCGTTGCCGATCTGGAAGATGCCGTCGAAAAAAGAATATTCAGTGTCGAGGGGCTTTATCAGCATCTTTATGATGCCTGGGGTAACCATGAAAAAGGTTCATTGTTTTCGCAGGTTGTCGAAAACGCGTGGGAGAAATCACGTTCGAACACCCTCAGCCGCAGCACCGAAGATCAGTTCTTTATGTATTTACGCGTCAATACCCTTAATAAACTGGTGCCCTATGCGGCTGAGCGTTTTATAGACAATATTGAACAGATCTACCGCGGGGAATTTAACCATGCGCTGCTTGAGGATGACAGTGGATTCAGTCAACTCCTTGAGCTCTATAAGAATGTGGCGATGCGGCACGTGTTCAGCCATCCGGATGTCGAGCAGCTGGAATTACAGGGCTATCGCGTGATAACCGGCCTGCTGGAGATCTATCGCCCGCTGCTGCAATTATCGGTGGACGACTTTAGTGAGCTGGTTGAAAAGGAACGGGTACGCCGTTTTCCGATTGAAACCCGGCTATTTCATAAACTTTCGACGCGCCTTCGGCTGGCATATGTGGAATCTATCGGTAAATTAAATCGCCAGCAGGCAGACTGGCCGGTGCTGGAGTTTTATTATCGCTGCCGGCTGATTCAGGACTATATCAGCGGAATGACGGACTTGTATGCATGGGATGAATACCGCAAGTTGATGGCGGTGGAATAAAGGGGAGTTTTGTAAAGACGGACAATAAATTTTTACTTTTTCCAGAAACTTAATACCGGAACTAAGCGCAGCAAAACGAATCTGATATACACAGCAATTGTGCGTGACCTGTAAATCGAGATTAAGAAACATGAAAAAAACCACTTTAGCAATGAGTGCACTGGCTCTGAGTTTAGGATTAGCGTTGTCTCCACTGTCTGCTAGCGCAGCGGAGACCGTATCGTCGGCCGCCACTGCACAGCAGATGCCAAGCCTGGCGCCGATGCTGGAAAAAGTGATGCCATCGGTGGTCAGTATCAATGTCGAGGGCAGCACCACCGTCAACACGCCACGCATGCCACGTAACTTCCAGCAGTTCTTCGGCGATAACTCGCCGTTCTGCCAGGACGGTTCACCGTTCCAGAGCTCTCCATTCTGCCAGGGCGATGGCGGCGGTAACGGCGGCGGCCAGCAGCAGAAGTTTATGGCGCTGGGCTCTGGTGTCATCATCGATGCCGCCAAAGGCTACGTCGTCACCAACAACCACGTGGTGGATAACGCCACCAGCATTAAGGTACAACTGAGCGACGGGCGTAAGCTCGACGCCAAAATCGTCGGGAAAGATCCTCGCTCTGATATCGCCCTGATTCAGATTCAGGATCCGAAAAACCTGACCGCGATTAAGCTCGCCGACTCTGACGCGCTGCGCGTGGGGGATTACACCGTGGCTATCGGTAACCCGTTCGGTCTGGGTGAGACGGTCACCTCTGGTATCGTTTCTGCCCTTGGCCGTAGCGGTCTGAACGCAGAAAACTACGAAAACTTTATCCAGACGGATGCGGCGATTAACCGCGGTAACTCCGGTGGTGCGCTGGTCAACCTGAACGGTGAGTTGATCGGGATTAACACCGCGATCCTCGCCCCGGACGGCGGCAACATCGGCATTGGCTTCGCTATCCCAAGTAACATGGTGAAAAACCTGACGGCGCAAATGGTTGAGTTTGGTCAGGTTAAGCGCGGTGAGCTGGGTATTCTGGGCACCGAGCTGAACTCCGAGCTGGCGAAAGCCATGAAGGTTGATGCCCAGCGCGGTGCCTTTGTCAGCCAGGTCATGCCAAACTCCTCCGCAGCGAAAGCGGGGATCAAGGCCGGTGACGTGATCACCACCCTGAACGGCAAACCGGTAAGCAGCTTCGCGGCACTGCGTGCGGAAGTGGGCTCCATGCCGGTAGGCAGCAAAGTGACCCTGGGTCTGCTGCGTGAAGGTAAACCGGTTAATGTGAACCTGGAACTGCAGCAGAGCAGCCAGAATCAGGTGGATGCCGGCACCATCTTCAGCGGCATCGAAGGTGCGGATATGAGCAACAAAGGCCAGGATAAAGGCGTGTCGGTGGACAACGTTAAAGCCAACAGCCCGGCTGCCCGTATCGGCCTGAAGAAAGGGGATGTGATTATCGGCGCCAACCAGCAGCCGGTTAAGAACATCGCTGAACTGCGCAAAATCCTCGACAGCAAACCGTCGGTACTGGCGCTGAATATCCAGCGTGGCGACACCTCTCTCTATCTGCTGATGCAGTAATCCGTTCAGCCCCTGCTTCCCTACGGAAACAGGGGCTTTTTTCTGCCTTTCTGTGAACCCTTCCACAAGTCCATACTTCTCCCTGTGAGTTTGTGCATTTGCACAATGCGGCACTGATTAATCTTCCTTATGCTTGAGCTCTGCTCAGAGGAGGGCGACATGGCTGGCTGGCATCTTGATACCAAAATGGCGCAGGATATTGTGGCGCGAACAATGCGCATCATCGACACCAATATCAACGTGATGGACGCACGTGGCCGGATCATCGGCAGTGGCGATCGCGAGCGTATTGGGGAATTGCACGAAGGTGCACTGCTGGTGCTCTCCCAGGGGCGCGTGGTGGATATTGATGACGCGGTGGCGCGACATCTGCACGGTGTGCGGCAGGGGATCAACCTGCCGCTGCGCCTTGAGGGCGAAATTGTCGGGGTTATCGGGCTGACCGGTGAGCCGGAATCTTTGCGCAAATATGGCGAGCTGGTCTGTATGACGGCGGAGATGATGCTGGAGCAATCCCGCCTGATGCACCTGCTGGCGCAGGACAGCCGCCTGCGTGAAGAGCTGGTCATGAACCTGATCCAGGCGGAAGAGCATACCCCGGCATTAACGGAGTGGGCTCAACGCCTGGGTATCGACCTTAACCAGCCCCGCGTTGTAGCGGTCATTGAGGTCGATAGCGGGCAGCTGGGCGTCGATAGCGCCATGGTGGAGCTGCAACAGCTGCAGAACGCGCTGGCCACGCCGGAGCGCAATAACCTGGTGGCGATCGTCTCGTTAACGGAAATGGTGGTGCTGAAACCGGCGTTAAACCAGTTTGGCCGCTGGGATGCAGAAGATCATCGTCGCCGCGTGGAGCAGCTGATTGCGCGGATGAAAGAGAACGGGCAGCTGCGTTTTCGTGTGGCATTAGGTAACTATTTTACCGGTCCGGGAAGCATCGCCCGCTCCTGGCGCACGGCCCGAACCACGATGATGGTCGGCAAGCAGCGTATGCCGGAAAGCCGCAGCTATTTTTACCAGGATTTGATGTTGCCGGTGCTCCTCGACAGCCTGCGCGGCGGCTGGCAGGCCAACGAACTGGCGCGTCCGCTGGTGCGTCTGAAAGCGATGGATAACAACGGCCTGCTGCGGCGCACCTTACAGGCATGGTTCCGTCATAACGTACAGCCACTGGCGACCTCAAAAGCGCTCTTTATTCATCGTAATACGCTGGAGTACCGCCTGAACCGGATATCGGAGTTAACGGGGCTGGATCTGGGGAATTTTGACGACCGTCTGTTGCTGTATGTGGCCTTGCAGTTGGACGAGCAGCGGTAATTTTTGCCCGGTGGCGTTGCGCTTACCGGGCCTACAAAACCCGGGAGTAGGCCGGGTAAGGCGAAGCCGCCACCCGGCACACAGGAACGGCTTATTTGTTACGGGTCAGCTTCTCAAGATCCGCTTCGATTTCCGTGATCTTGTGGGCAACCACGCTTTCCAGATGACGCAGGTCATCCAGGATCTTACGCTTCAGATCCACTTCAGTGCGATCGCGCTGGCAAATCTGATCCAGTTCATCGATCACATAGCGCAGATTTGGGCTGATCTCCTGCACCTCTTTGTAACCCTGGCCGATGCCATCGGCAACGACAGTTTTACGCTGGCGCGGGTACTTGAACTTTACACTTTTGGCGAAGAACTCGCCCTTATCCTTGTGAAAATAGATTTTCAGGATATCGTTATTGGCTTCCTGACGGAGGCTGTAACGGTCAATTTCATCAGGATTAGTAATGCCCAGACTTTTCAGATTATCGTACATAGCGGTACCCTTGATCTCAACATAACCCATGAATAATTCACGAAAAAATCTATTTTCGCCACCCTCAGATATAAAAAAAGCGGGGTCGCCCCCGCTTTTTGTTATACCCGATTAATCGATGGTGCGCAGTAGTTCGTTGATACCAACTTTGCCGCGAGTTTTCGCATCGACTTTTTTAACGATCACCGCACAGTACAGGCTGTATTTGCCATCTTTAGAAGGCAGGTTGCCGGATACCACCACGGAGCCCGCCGGAACGCGACCGTAATGCACTTCACCGGTTTCACGATCGTAAATACGGGTGCTCTGGCCGATGTAGACGCCCATGGAGATCACGGAACCTTCTTCTACGATCACGCCTTCAACCACTTCGGAGCGTGCGCCGATGAAGCAGTTGTCTTCGATAATGGTCGGATTAGCCTGCAGCGGCTCAAGAACCCCACCGATACCCACGCCGCCAGAGAGGTGGACGTTTTTACCGATCTGCGCACAGGAGCCAACGGTCGCCCAGGTATCTACCATGGTACCTTCGTCAACGTAAGCACCGATGTTAACGTAAGAAGGCATCAACACGGTGTTGCGGGCAATGAATGCACCCTGACGAACGGCTGCTGGTGGCACCACGCGGAAGCCTTCTTTCTGGAAACGCGCTTCGTCGTAATCGGCGAATTTCATCGGGACTTTATCGAAGTAGCGGCTTTCCGCACCGTCGATAACCTGGTTATCGTTAATACGGAAAGAGAGCAGTACCGCTTTCTTCAGCCACTGGTGAGTGACCCACTGACCGTCGATCTTTTCGGCTACACGCAGCGCGCCGGAATCAAGCAGAGAAATAACCTGATTAACCGCCTCGCGGGTCACGGTATCCACATTTGCCGGAGTAATTTCGGCGCGACGCTCAAAAGCGGACTCAATAACGTTCTGTAACTGCTGCATAGTTCAACTCTTTCCAGGTAAAAAAAAACATCACCCTTTATCGTTTGGATTGAGGGCTGCTGTCAACCGTTGTTGCACTTCCTGTTGCAGGGCATTATTAAGCCCACGACGGTCGGCGGTGGCGATTATAAATAAATCTTCTACTCGCTCGCCAATGGTTGTAATTCTGGCGCCATGCAGCGAAATTCCCAGATCCGCAAAAACCTGCCCGACCCGGGCCAGCAGCCCCGGCTGGTCGAGGGCGATCAGCTCGAGAAACGATTTCCGGTCGGTATGGGTGGGCAGGAAATTGACCTCGGTATCGACGGTAAAGTGGCGCAGTTTTGCCGGTTGCCGACGGGGCTGCGGCGGCTGCCAGCTGCGCTGGGTGATCGCCTGCTCCAGCCCGAAGCGGATCGGCTCGTGACGATCGGCAGACAGCGGGCTGCCGTCCGGCTCCAGCACAATAAAGGTATCCATCGCCATGCCGTCGCGGGTGGTGAAAATCTGCGCGTCATGCACGCTGAGGTTACGTCTGTCGAGTTCCGCACAGACGGCGGCGAACAGGTAAGGGCGGTCGGGGCTCCAGATGAAGATCTCTGTTCCCCCACGGGTCGCCTGCGGGCTCAGCAGGATCAGCGGTTTCGTCAGATCGTGCTGCAACAGATGGCGCGCATGCCAGGCCAGCTGGTTTGGGCTGTGGCGCACAAAATAGTTGGCGCGGCAGCGGGCCCAAATCTGATGCAGCGCCTCTTCATTAATATTCTCCATCCGCAGCAGCGCCAGAGCCTGCATCTGATGATGGCGCACGCGTTCGCGCATGTCCGGGGTGCTCTGCATGCCGCGACGCAGCTGTTTCTCGGTGGCGAAATAGAGCTCGCGCAGCAGGCTCTGCTTCCAGCTGTTCCACAGCGTCTCGTTGGTGGCGCAAATATCGGCTACCGTCAGGCAGACCAGGAAGCGCAGGCGGTTTTCCGTCTGCACCTCTTCGGCAAACTGTTTGATTACCTCAGGATCCTGAATATCGCGCCGCTGGGCGGTGACCGACATCAGCAGATGATGACGGACCAGCCAGGCGACCAGCTGGGTTTCGCGCGAATTGAGCCCGTGTAGTTCGGCGAATTTCAGCACGTCCTCCGCACCGAGGATCGAGTGGTCGCCGCCGCGCCCTTTGGCGATATCGTGGAACAGGGCGGCAATCAGGATCAGCTCCGGGTTGGTGAGACGAGGCCAGAGTTCAACGCAGAGTGGGTGACGGCTGCGCACCTCCTCCTGGGCGAAGCTCTCCAGCTTCAGCATCACGCGGATGGTGTGTTCATCAACGGTATAGGCATGGAACAGGTCAAACTGCATCTGGCCGACGATATGCGACCACTGCGGCATATAGGCCCAGAGCACGCTGTGACGGTGCATTGGCAACAGCCCGCGGCTTACCGCACCCGGATGACGCAACATGCTCAGAAAAAGCGACCGCGCTTCCGGAATGTAGCACAGCGGCTGAGTGAGATGGCGGCGGGCATGGCGCAGATGGCGCAGGGTGGTGGAGTAGATCCCGGTGATGGTGCTGTTACGCACCATGGCGTAAAACATCCGCAGGATCGCTTCCGGCTTGCGGATGAACAGCGTCTCGTCACGCAGGTCGATCAGCGTGCCCCGCAGCTGAAACTCATCGTCGATCGGACGCGGTTTTTCATCGGCGGTCAGGGCGAGGATCGCCTCATCAAACAGCTGCAATAGCATCTGATTAAGCTCCCCCACGCGACGGGTAACGCGGAAGAAATCTTTCATCATCTGCTCGACCGGCTCGTTGCCTTCGCCGCTGTAGTGCAGGCGCTGGGCGACGCTTAACTGACGATCGAACAGCAGGCGGTTGTCGTAGCGGGTCACTTCGAGATGCAGGGCAAAACGGATGCGCCACAGCAGGTGCAGGCACTCATTTAGCTCGTTACGCTCCGCTTCGGTGAGAAAACCAAAACCGACCATCTCATCGAGCGAAGTGGCGCCGAAATGGCGACGGGCCACCCACTGCAGGGTATGAATATCGCGCAGGCCGCCGGGGCTGCTTTTGATGTCCGGCTCCAGGTTGTAGCTGGTACCGTGGTAGCGCTGGTGGCGCACCTGCTGTTCATCGACTTTGGCGGCGAAGAACTTCTCCGATGGCCAGAACCCCTCGCTGAAAATATGTTTTTGCAGCTCAAGAAACAGCGCCACGTCGCCAATCAGCAGACGCGATTCAATCAGGTTGGTGGCGACGGTGAGATCGGATAACCCCTCCAGCAGACACTCTTCCAGGGTACGTACGCTGTGGCCGACTTCCAGCTTGACGTCCCACAGCAGGGTCAACAGTTCGCCCACTTTTTGCGCCTGCTCGTCAGGCAGCTTTTTGCGGCTCAGGATCAGCAGATCGATATCCGACAGCGGGTGCAGCTCGCCACGACCA
This sequence comes from Leclercia sp. UBA5076, assembly GCF_002416465.1. Classification (NCBI taxonomy): domain Bacteria; kingdom Pseudomonadati; phylum Pseudomonadota; class Gammaproteobacteria; order Enterobacterales; family Enterobacteriaceae; genus Leclercia; species Leclercia sp. UBA5076. The sequence continues at coordinate 34,645 of NZ_DIAO01000003.1, read as the reverse complement.
TAGCCGCCAACGGCCACCAGCGCGACGTCGGCCAACTGGCCAAAACCGTAATCAATCCACAAACGCTGCAGAAGCTGATCGATAAATTCCGTGCGCGCCTCAATCAGCGCTTCGGCGGAGATCCCGCTGTCAAAGGCCTCGCCCAGCCAGCGCTGGAAAGTGTCGATATGCGCTTTAATACCCGCGCACGTCAGCTCGGCCGTGGGCCAGACGCCGGGGTTATCCGGCTGACCAGGAAGGGTGGGGAGTGCCGTATTGGCATACTGTTCGGGTAAAAGGTTACTCATTGCGCGCCACCCATAAGAAAAAACGATAGCCATTAAAAAAGCCGGCATTTGCCGGCTTCTTATCATGCGTCTTGCGAGAGTATCGCCGGGATGGTGTCATCCTTGCGTAACGTCAGAATTTCGCAGCCGTTGTCTGTCACCACAATAGTATGCTCGTACTGGGCAGACAAGCTCCGGTCTTTGGTTTTAACCGTCCAGCCATCCTTCATGGTACGGATGCGGTAATCGCCGGAGTTGACCATCGGCTCGATGGTGAAGGTCATGCCCGCCTGCAGCACCACGCCGCCGTCATCAGCATCATAGTGCAGAACCTGCGGCTCTTCGTGGAAGACCCGGCCAATACCGTGACCGCAGTATTCGCGCACCACAGAGAAACCCTGGGCTTCAACGAATTTCTGAATCGCCGCACCGAGAGTACGCAGGCGAATGCCCGGCTTAACCATCTTCAGCGCCAGATAAAGGCTCTCCTGGGTCACCTTGCACAGGCGCTCACCCAGAATGGTTGGTTTGCCGACGATGAACATCTTAGAGGTGTCACCGTGGTAGTCATCTTTAATGACGGTCACGTCGATGTTAACGATGTCGCCATCTTTCAGCAGTTTTTCGTCATCCGGAATGCCGTGGCACACCACTTCATTAATAGAGATGCAGACGGATTTCGGGAAGCCGTGATAGCCGAGGCAGGCGGAGACCGCATGCTGCTCGTTCACGATATAGTCGTTACAGATGCGATCCAGTTCGCCTGTGCTAACGCCCGGCTTAACGAACGGCTCGATCATTTCCAGCACTTCAGCGGCCAGACGACCGGCGACGCGCATCTTTTCAATTTCTTCAGGTGTCTTAATAGAGATAGCCATGTAATCTGTCCATCGGTGTCGTTTTTTCGACAATACTAGTCTAAGTGTTGTCAATGGTAACAGTCAGGCGCACATGCTGCCAAACTGAGATTCCTTTACCGCACACACCGCCAACAATTGTTGGTTTCGGGTAGCGATTTGTGATATAAAGCGCGCCGGACTTCCGATCCATTTCAGATACACAGGATGGACGGGAGCGACAAATCTCACTTTGTGTAACAACACACACGTATCGGCACATATTCCGGGGTGCCCTTTGGGGTCGGTAATATGGGATACGTGGAGGCATAACCCCAACTTTTAAATAGAGGTTTTAAAACATGGCAACTGTTTCCATGCGCGACATGCTCAAGGCTGGTGTTCACTTCGGTCACCAGACCCGTTACTGGAACCCGAAAATGAAGCCTTTCATCTTCGGCGCACGTAACAAAGTTCACATCATCAACCTTGAGAAAACTGTACCAATGTTCAACGAAGCCCTGGCTGAGCTGAACAAGATCTCTTCCCGTAAAGGTAAGATTCTGTTCGTTGGTACTAAGCGCGCTGCAAGCGAAGCTGTGAAAGAAGCTGCTAACAGCTGCGACCAGTTCTTCGTGAACCATCGCTGGCTGGGCGGTATGCTGACTAACTGGAAAACCGTTCGTCAGTCCATCAAGCGCCTGAAAGATCTGGAAACCCAGTCTCAGGACGGTACTTTCGAAAAGCTGACCAAAAAAGAAGCGCTGATGCGCACTCGTGAGCTGGACAAGCTGGAAAACAGCCTGGGCGGTATCAAAGACATGGGCGGCCTGCCGGACGCACTGTTCGTTATCGATGCTGACCACGAGCACATCGCAATCAAAGAAGCTAACAACCTGGGTATCCCAGTATTCGCAATCGTTGATACCAACTCCGATCCGGACGGTGTTGACTTCGTTATCCCGGGTAACGACGATGCAATCCGTGCTGTTAGCCTGTACCTGAGCGCTGTAGCTACTACCGTTCGTGAAGGCCGTTCCCAGGATCTGGCTTCTCAGGCGGAAGAAAGCTTCGTAGAAGCTGAATAATAAGGTTCTACCCCTTATTAGTACCGTGTATGAATAGGGGCCCATTACCGGCCCCTTTTTTCAATTTATACTGTTTGGCCGCAGGCCGGGCAGTTCACATCTCCCGAGGATTTTAGAATGGCTGAAATTACCGCATCCCTGGTAAAAGAGCTGCGTGAACGTACTAGCGCAGGCATGATGGAGTGTAAGAAAGCGCTGGTTGAAGCTAACGGCGACATCGAGCTGGCTATCGAAAACATGCGTAAATCCGGTGCGATCAAAGCAGCTAAGAAAGCAGGCAACGTTGCTGCTGACGGCGTGATCAAAACCAAAATCGAAGGCAACTTCGGCGTGATTCTGGAAGTTAACTGCCAGACTGACTTCGTTGCTAAAGATGGTGGTTTCCAGGCATTCGCTGACAAAGTACTGGACGCAGCTGTTGCAGGTAAAGTGACTGATGTTGAAGTCCTGAAAGCACAGTTCGAAGAAGAGCGCGTTGCGCTGGTAGCGAAAATCGGTGAGAACATCAACATCCGCCGTGTTGCTATCCTCGAAGGTGACGTTCTGAACAGCTACCAGCACGGTGCACGTATCGGTGTTCTGGTTGCGGCTAAAGGCGCTGACGAAGAGCTGGTTAAACAGCTGGCAATGCACGTTGCTGCAAGCAAGCCAGAATTCGTTAAGCCAGAAGACGTCTCTGCTGAAGTGGTAGAAAAAGAGTACCAGGTTCAGCTGGACATCGCCATGCAGTCTGGCAAGCCAAAAGAGATCGCAGAGAAAATGGTTGAAGGCCGCATGAAGAAATTCACCGGCGAAGTTTCTCTGACTGGTCAGCCATTCGTTATGGATCCAAGCAAATCTGTTGCGCAGCTGCTGAAAGAGCACAACGCTGACGTAACTGGCTTCATCCGCTTCGAAGTGGGCGAAGGCATCGAGAAAGTTGAGACTGACTTCGCAGCAGAAGTTGCTGCAATGTCCAAGCAGTCTTAATCAGCGAAAAGAAGCCGCCTGAGGGCGGCTTCTTTTTGTGTACGGCAGTGTAATTCAGCCAGACGCCTATAGAGTCTGTGTTGAGATGCGATATATCATGTCGCCAGAATTAACCTCATCTTAATCGTTGACAGTCCCAGGAAAGAAATATGGCTACCAATGCAAAACCTGTTTACAAACGTATTCTGCTTAAGCTGAGTGGCGAAGCGCTGCAGGGGTCGGAAGGCTTCGGTATTGACGCAAGCATCCTTGACCGCATGGCGCAGGAGATCAAAGAACTGGTTGAACTGGGCATCCAGGTTGGCGTAGTCATTGGCGGTGGTAACCTTTTCCGTGGTGCAGGGCTGGCAAAAGCTGGCATGAACCGCGTTGTGGGCGATCACATGGGTATGCTGGCAACGGTCATGAATGGCCTGGCAATGCGTGATGCCCTGCATCGTGCCTATGTGAATGCGCGCCTGATGTCCGCTATTCCTTTGAATGGCGTCTGTGATAACTACAGCTGGGCCGAAGCGATCAGCCTGCTGCGCAATAACCGCGTGGTGATCCTCTCCGCCGGTACGGGTAACCCGTTCTTTACGACCGATTCCGCAGCCTGCCTGCGCGGTATCGAAATCGAAGCCGATGTGGTGCTGAAAGCCACTAAAGTGGATGGCGTGTTTACTGCCGATCCGGCAAAAGATCCTGCGGCGACCATGTACGATCAGCTGACCTATAGCGAAGTACTGGATAAAGAGCTGAAAGTGATGGATCTTGCCGCCTTCACGCTGGCTCGCGACCACAAATTGCCGATTCGTGTCTTCAACATGAATAAGCCTGGCGCGCTGCGTCGCGTTGTAATGGGCGAAAAAGAAGGCACTTTGATCACGGAATAATTTCCGTCGACGATAAATACAGGTAAGATTCCGCTCTACTTTCTATGGGTTTCTTACCTGGACACGCCCCGGGCGTTGTCATGAATTAAACGGGACTATACTTAGCACATCATTAACGGTGGTGCTGGCGGATAGTCTGCCTGAGACAAGTTTTCAAGGATTCGTAACGTGATTAACGACATCAGAAAAGATGCTGAAGTACGCATGGATAAATGCGTCGAAGCGTTCAAAAACCAAATCAGCAAAATTCGTACAGGCCGTGCTTCCCCAAGCCTGCTGGACGGCATCGTGGTGGAATACTACGGCACGCCGACTCCACTGCGTCAGCTGGCTAACGTGACGGTCGAAGATACCCGTACGCTGAAAATCAACGTCTTTGACCGCTCTATGGGCCCGGCCGTTGAGAAAGCGATCATGGCCTCCGATCTGGGTCTGAACCCAAGCTCAGCCGGTACAGACATTCGCGTTCCACTGCCACCGCTGACCGAAGAGCGTCGTAAAGACCTGATCAAAGTGGTACGTGGCGAAGCCGAGCAGGGCCGTGTTTCCGTACGTAACGTTCGCCGCGACGCGAACGATAAAGTGAAGGCGCTGCTGAAAGAGAAAGAGATCAGCGAAGACGACGATCGCCGTTCCCAGGACGACGTTCAGAAACTGACCGACGCCGCTATCAAGAAAATTGACGCGGCGCTGGCAGAAAAAGAAGCAGAACTGATGCAGTTCTGATTTCTGTCGTAATCTGATAAAACGCCGTACAGAAGGCCTTTGGGCTTTGCTGGCGGCGTTTTGCTTTTCTGGTTCACTTTTCCGGGCATCTCATGAAGCAATTAACACTCCTTGGCTCAACCGGTTCAATTGGTTGCAGCACTCTCGATGTTGTTCGCCATAATCCAGACCACTATGCGGTGGCCGCCCTTGTCGCAGGCAAAAACGTTCATCGTATGGTGGAACAGTGTCTGGAGTTCACCCCGCGCTACGCGGTGATGGATGATGAAGCGAGCGCCCGGCAGGTTAAGGCGTTGCTGGCGGAGAAGGGCAGCCGTACCGAGGTGCTGAGCGGGCCAGAGGCCGCCTGTGAAATGGCCGCGCTGGACGACGTCGACCAGGTCATGGCCGCTATCGTCGGCGCGGCGGGGTTACTGCCTACGCTTGCAGCGATCGATGCCGGAAAATCCGTTTTGCTGGCCAATAAAGAGTCGTTGGTAACCTGTGGCCGCCTGTTTATGGACGCCGTGAAGCGCAATGGCGCGCGCCTTTTGCCGGTAGATAGCGAACATAACGCGATTTTTCAGAGTTTACCGCAACCCTTTCAGGAGAACCTGGGGTACGCTGATCTCGAGCAGAATGGCGTCTCTTCTATCCTGCTTACCGGGTCTGGTGGCCCGTTCCGTGACACGCCGCTGTCTGAACTGGTCTCAATGACTCCGGATCAGGCATGCCGTCATCCGAACTGGTCGATGGGGCGTAAAATCTCCGTTGATTCGGCCACCATGATGAATAAAGGTCTGGAATATATTGAAGCCCGCTGGTTATTTAACGCCTCGGCAGCGCAGATGGAAGTGTTGATTCATCCCCAGTCGGTGATCCACTCCATGGTGCGTTATCGTGATGGCAGCGTGATGGCGCAGTTAGGTGAACCTGATATGCGCACGCCTATCGCCCATACGATGGCCTGGCCAAACCGCGTAAGCTCAGGCGTTAAGCCACTCGATTTTTGCAAGCTGAGTGCGCTGACGTTTAGCGCGCCTGATTATCAGCGTTATCCATGTCTGAAGCTGGCAATGGAGGCCTTCGAGCAGGGGCAAGCGGCGACGACCGCACTTAACGCGGCGAACGAAATCGCTGTCGCCGCCTTCCTCGAAAAGCAGATCCGCTTTACGGATATCGCTGCGCTGAACCTGTCTGTGCTTGAGGCGATGGATCTACGCGAACCGCAAAGTGTGGATGACGTATTGACCGTCGACGCGAAAGCGAGGCTCACGGCGCAAAAAGCGGTGACGCACCTCGCAAGCTGGTGATAATCCACCCGCAGGTGGTCTTGCTATTTGTTAGCGTTGGGCTTCAGTGATATAGTCTGCGCCACCTGATTGCGGGTAGTTGACGTTCTGTGGTCAGGTAAGCCGTGGTATGACACGGCTTTTTTACGTAAAGGCTTCAGTATTCCTGAGTACCGTTAAATCCTTTCAGGGACCAAAAACGCGTTATGTTGTCTGCGAACCAACCAATAAGCGAAAACTTGCCGGCTCATGGCTGTCGTCATGTAGCAATCATCATGGATGGCAATGGCCGCTGGGCGAAAAGACAAGGGAAGATCCGAGCCTTTGGGCATAAAGCTGGGGCGAAATCTGTGCGCCGCGCGGTTTCTTTTGCCGCCAATAACGGCATTGACGCGTTAACGCTCTATGCTTTCAGCAGTGAAAACTGGAATCGACCTGCGCAGGAAGTTAGCGCGTTGATGGAATTGTTCGTGTGGGCGCTAGACAGCGAAGTAAAAAGCCTGCACCGCCACAACGTTCGCCTGCGTATTATCGGCGATACCAGTCGTTTTAACTCACGTCTGCAGGAACGCATTCGTAAAGCGGAGGCGTTGACCGGGCAAAATACCGGCTTAACGCTCAATATCGCTGCGAATTATGGCGGACGTTGGGATATTGTCCAGGGTGTGCGGCATTTGGCTGGACAGGTTCAGGAAGGGCTCTTAAGGCCGGACCAGATTGATGAAGAGGCGCTGAGCAAGCAAATCTGCATGAGTGAACTGACACCCGTGGATTTAGTAATTAGGACAGGGGGAGAACATCGCATCAGTAACTTTTTGCTGTGGCAAATTGCCTATGCCGAACTTTACTTTACAGATGTTCTTTGGCCCGATTTTGATGAACAAGACTTTGAAGGTGCGCTGCATGCCTTTGCCAATCGAGAGCGTCGTTTCGGTGGTACCGAGCCTGGTGGCGAAAACGCCTGATGGGGGTAGCTTTTGCTGAAGTATCGCCTGATTTCTGCGTTTGTTTTAATACCTGTTGTCATCGCGGCGCTGTTTTTACTGCCTCCGGTGGGATTTGCGATTGTCACACTGGTCGTTTGCATGCTGGCGGCGTGGGAATGGGGACAGCTTAGCGGCTTTACCTCGCGTTCCCAGCGGGTATGGCTGGCGGTGCTGTGCGGCCTGATGCTGGCGCTGATGCTCTTCATGCTGCCAGAGTACCATCACAATATCCATCAACCGATCATTGCAGGTTCGCTCTGGCTTTCGCTGGGATGGTGGCTGGCAGCGTTGCTGCTGGTGCTCTTCTATCCGGGCTCGGCCTCGCTGTGGCGTAACTCGAAAGTGCTGCGCCTCTGCTTTGGGCTATTTACCATCGTTCCTTTCTTCTGGGGAATGCTTGCCCTCCGCACCTGGCATTATGACGATAACCCATACAGCGGCGCGTTATGGCTGCTTTATGTCATGATTCTCGTCTGGGGGGCTGACTCTGGCGCCTATATGTTTGGTAAACTGTTTGGCAAACATAAGCTGGCCCCGAAAGTCTCTCCGGGTAAAACCTGGCAGGGCTTTATCGGTGGTCTGTTTACGGCGGCGATTATCTCCTGGGGTTACGGCGTATGGGCCAACCTCGAGGTCGCACCGGCAACATTATTGGTCTGTTCAATTGTCGCAGCGCTGGCTTCCGTGCTGGGTGATTTGACCGAGAGTATGTTTAAGCGTGAAGCAGGGATCAAAGACAGTGGCAATCTCATTCCAGGGCACGGTGGTATCCTGGATCGCATAGACAGCCTGACGGCGGCAGTACCCGTGTTTGCCTGCCTGTTTTTGCTGGTGTTTGGGACGATTTAACGGAAGGTTTTATGCTTAGCATTCTCTGGAATCTGGCGGCATTCATTGTTGCACTGGGTGTACTTATCACGGTGCATGAATTTGGCCATTTCTGGGTTGCTCGGCGCTGTGGCGTGCGTGTTGAGCGCTTTTCCATTGGCTTTGGTAAAGCGCTCTGGCGTCGTACCGATCGCCACGGCACAGAATTTGTTATTGCCCTCATCCCCTTAGGCGGCTACGTCAAGATGCTGGATGAACGCGTAGAGTCGGTTGCTCCTGAAATGCGCCACTACGCGTTCAACAACAAAACTGTTGGTCAGCGCGCCGCTATCATTGCTGCCGGTCCGGTTGCAAATTTCATCTTTGCCGTCTTTGCTTACTGGCTGGTGTTTATTATCGGTGTCCCTGGCGTTCGTCCGGTTGTTGGTGAAATTACACCCAACTCCATCGCGGCAAGCGCGCAAATTAATCCGGGGATGGAACTTAAAGCAATTGATGGCATCGAAACCCCTGACTGGGATGCCGTTCGGTTACAACTGGTCGCCAAAATTGGCGATGAGAGAACCACCGTCAGCGTGTCATCTTTCGGTTCAGAGCAACGTCAGAATAAAATTCTGGATTTGCGCCACTGGACCTTTGAGCCGGACAAGGAAGATCCTGTTGCGGCATTAGGTATCCGGCCGCGCAGCGCGCAGATTGAACCGGTACTGGCTGAAGTCCAGGCTGATTCAGCAGCGCGTAAAGCAGGTTTGCAAGCTGGCGACAGGATCGTTAAAGTCGATGGTCAGCCTTTAACGCAATGGATGACCTTTGTTACTCTGGTGCGTGATAATCCAGGAACGCCGCTGGCGCTGGAGATAGAAAGGCAGGGGAGTCCGCTCTCCTTAACGTTGATTCCGGATACCAAGCCGGGCGGCGGAAAGGCTGAAGGGTTCGCAGGCGTGGTGCCTAAAGTGATCCCGCTGCCTGATGAGTACAAGACAATACGCCAGTATGGGCCGTTCAGCGCCATCCTTGAAGCCACGGATAAAACATGGCAATTGATGAAGCTGACCGTGCAGATGCTGGGGAAATTGATTACCGGTGATGTAAAACTGAACAACCTCAGTGGGCCGATCTCGATCGCTCAGGGGGCTGGGATGTCAGCAGAGTTCGGGGTGATTTACTATCTGATGTTTCTTGCGCTCATTAGCGTGAACCTCGGGATAATCAACCTGTTCCCACTTCCCGTTTTAGACGGGGGCCATCTGCTGTTTTTAGCGATAGAGAAGCTAAAAGGCGGGCCGGTATCCGAGCGAGTTCAAGACTTTAGTTATCGCATTGGTTCGATTTTACTGGTGCTGTTAATGGGGCTTGCACTTTTCAATGATTTCTCTCGGTTGTAAGAGAGTGTTAGGAAGAACGCATAATAACGATGGCGATGAAAAAGTTGCTCATAGCGTCGCTGCTGTTTAGCAGCGCGACCGTATACGGTGCTGACGGGTTCGTAGTGAGAGATATTCATTTCGAAGGCCTTCAGCGAGTCGCCGTTGGTGCGGCCCTCCTCAGTATGCCAGTGCGCCCAGGCGACACGGTTAATGATGAAGACATTAGTAATACCATTCGCGCCCTGTTTGCCACTGGCAACTTTGAGGACGTTCGCGTTTTGCGCGATGGTGATACGCTACTGGTTCAGGTGAAAGAGCGCCCGACAATTGCGAGCATCACCTTCTCCGGCAACAAGTCGGTGAAAGACGATATGCTCAAGCAGAACCTTGAGGCCTCTGGCGTTCGCGTTGGCGAATCCCTGGATCGCACCACCCTCTCTGATATTGAGAAAGGGCTGGAAGATTTCTACTACAGCGTCGGTAAATACAGCGCCAGCGTGAAAGCGGTTGTCACGCCGCTGCCGCGTAACCGTGTCGATCTGAAACTGGTCTTCCAGGAAGGTGTTTCCGCGAAGATTCAGCAGATCAACATCGTTGGTAACCATGCATTCAGCACCGATGAACTGATCTCAACGTTCCAGCTGCGTGATGAAGTGCCGTGGTGGAACGTTGTTGGCGACCGTAAGTATCAGAAACAGAAACTGGCGGGCGATCTCGAAACCCTGCGCAGCTACTACCTGGATCGCGGTTACGCCCGTTTCAACATTGACTCGACCCAGGTCAGTCTGACTCCGGACAAGAAAGGCATCTACATTACCGTTAACATCACTGAAGGCGATAAGTATACGCTTTCGGGCGTTGAAGTAAGCGGTAACCTCGCGGGCCATTCTGCAGAGATTGAGAGCCTGACCAAACTGCAGCCGGGTGAACTCTATAGCGGTTCCAAAGTCACCAAAATGGAAGACGGCATTAAGAAGCTGCTCGGCCGTTATGGTTACGCTTACCCGCGCGTTCAGACCCAGCCTGAAATCAACGATGCGGATAAAACCGTTAAGCTACACGTCAACGTCGATGCGGGTAACCGTTTCTACGTGCGTAAGATCCGCTTTGAGGGTAACGATACCTCCAAAGATTCTGTCCTGCGCCGCGAAATGCGCCAGATGGAAGGGGCGTGGCTGGGCAGCGACCTGGTTGATCAGGGTAAAGAGCGTCTGAACCGTCTGGGTTACTTCGAAACGGTGGATACCGACACCCAGCGTGTGCCAGGTAAACCGGATCAGGTTGATGTCGTTTACAAGGTTAAAGAGCGTAACACCGGTAGCTTTAACTTTGGTGTCGGTTACGGCACAGAAAGTGGCGTTAGCTTCCAGGTGGGTGTACAGCAGGATAACTGGTTAGGTACGGGCTACTCCGTGGGTATCAACGGTACCAAGAACGACTACCAGACTTACTCTGAGCTCTCCGTGACTAACCCTTACTTCACCGTTGATGGTGTGAGTCTGGGCGGCCGTATCTTCTATAACGACTTTAAAGCGGATGATGCGGACCTGTCTTCGTATACCAACAAAAGCTACGGCGTTGATGGTACGCTCGGTTTCCCGGTTAACGAATATAACACCCTGCGTGCGGGCTTAGGTTACGTCCATAACGACCTGTCGAACATGCAACCGCAGGTGGCAATGTGGCGTTATCTGGACTCTATCGGACAGTCTGCCAGCACCTCGAATGATGATAACGGTTTTGCCGCAGATGACTTCACCTTCAACTATGGCTGGACGTACAACCGCCTCGACCGTGGTTTCTTCCCGACCGAAGGTTCGCGCGTCAACCTGAACGGTAAAGTGACCATTCCGGGCTCGGATAACGAGTTCTACAAGGTTACGCTGGATACCGCCTCCTACTTCCCGATCGATGAAGACCATAAATGGGTGGTTCTGGGTCGTACACGCTGGGGCTACGGCGATGGTTTAGGTGGCAAAGAGCTGCCATTCTATGAAAACTTCTATGCGGGTGGCTCAAGTACCGTACGTGGCTTCCAGTCCAATAACATTGGTCCGAAAGCAGCCTACTACGGCGGTAACGACGAAGATAACTGCGATAAGTCTTCATCAAGCGAAGTATGTAGCTCCGACGATGCAGTAGGCGGTAACGCCATGGGTGTTGCCAGCCTGGAGTTTATTACCCCTACGCCGTTTATCAGCGATAAGTATGCCAACTCCGTTCGTACCTCCTTCTTCGTGGATGCGGGTACCGTATGGGATACTAACTGGGAAAATACCAGTGCGACCAGGGCTGCAGGTATTCCGGACTACAGCGATCCGAGCAATATTCGTATGTCTGCGGGTCTCGCACTACAATGGATGTCACCGCTGGGGCCGTTGGTCTTCTCTTACGCCCAGCCGTTTAAGAAATATGATGGAGACAAGGCGGAGCAGTTCCAGTTTAACATTGGTAAAACCTGGTAATTGTCCGTCGCAAAGGAATGCGTTGGCAGTGTAGCGCTGACAACTGGCGATCGCAGGATCGCCTTGCCACGCAAAGAACGGTACCTTCGGGTGCCAATGGGATGGTAAGGAGTTAATTGTGAAAAAGTGGTTATTAGCTGCAGGTCTCGGTTTAGCGATGGCAACTTCTGCTCAGGCAGCGGACAAAATTGCAATCGTCAATATGGGTAACTTGTTCCAGCAGGTTGCGCAGAAAACAGGTGTTTCTGCCAAGCTGGAGAGCGAGTTCAAAGGCCGTGCAAGCGAACTGCAGGGTATGGAAAACGATCTGCAATCCAAAATGCAGCGTCTGCAGCGCGATGGTTCTACCATGAAAGCGAGCGAACGTAGCAAACTGGAAAAAGACGTAATGGCTCAGCGTCAGACTTTCTCTCAGAAAGCGCAAGCTTTTGAGCAGGATCGTCAACGTCGTTCTAACGAAGAGCGCGGCAAGCTGGTTACCCGTATCCAGTCCGCTGTGAAAGCTGTAGCTGCCGATCAGAGCATCGATCTGGTTGTTGATGCCAACGCCGTTGCATTCAACAGCAGCGATGTTAAAGACATCACCGCTGATGTCCTGAAACAGGTTAAATAAGTAATGCCTTCAATTCGACTCGCTGATTTAGCTCAGCAGTTGGATGCAGAATTACACGGTGATGGCGATATCGTCATCACCGCTGTTGCGTCCATGCAATCTGCTAAAGCAGGCAATATCACCTTCATGGTAAGCCCTAAGTACCGTGAACATCTGGCGCTTTGCCAGGCGTCTGCTGTCGTCATGACGCAGGACGATTTGCCGTTTGCCGCAGGTGCTGCGCTGGTAGTGAAGAACCCCTACCTGACGTATGCCCGTATGGCACAAATTCTGGATACCACGCCGCAGCCGGCGCAAAACATCGCACCCAGTGCGGTGATTGACCCAACGGCGCAGCTGGGTAACAACGTATCAATTGGTGCAAATGCGGTTATCGAATCAGACGTCGTGCTGGGCGATAACGTGGTCATCGGTGCCGGTTGCTTCGTCGGTAAAAAAACAAAAATTGGTGCAGGCTCTCGCCTGTGGGCCAATGTCTCTGTTTATCATGAGATCGAAATTGGCGAAAACTGCCTGATCCAGTCCAGTACTGTTATCGGTTCGGATGGTTTCGGTTACGCCAACGATCGTGGTAACTGGGTTAAGATCCCGCAGCTTGGCCGGGTGATCATCGGCGATCGCGTCGAAATCGGTGCATGCACGACTATTGACCGTGGTGCGCTTGATGACACGATCATCGGTAATGGTGTTATCATCGATAACCAGTGCCAGATTGCACATAACGTTGTGATTGGCGACAATACTGCCGTTGCCGGTGGCGTTATTATGGCGGGCAGCCTGAAGATTGGCCGTTACTGTATGATTGGCGGCGCCAGCGTCATTAACGGGCATATGGAAATATGCGATAAGGTTACGGTTACCGGTATGGGCATGGTTATGCGTCCAATCACCGAACCGGGCGTCTACTCTTCAGGCATTCCGTTGCAGCCTAACAAAGTGTGGCGTAAGACTGCAGCCCTGGTGATGAATATTGATGATATGAGCAAGCGCCTCAAGGCCATTGAGCGCAAAATCGATCAACAAGACTAAGCGTTCACCCGTTTAACGCACACTTCCCGGCCTGTCGGCTTTCTTATAAACCGGCAGGCCGTGTTATTATTGCCATTCAGATATTTTGACAGGAAGAGTATTTTGACTACTGACACTCATACTCTGCATATTGAAGAGATTTTAGAACTTCTGCCGCACCGCTATCCGTTTTTGCTGGTAGACCGTGTGCTGGATTTTGAAGAAGGTCGTTTTCTGCGCGCAGTGAAAAATGTTTCTGTAAACGAGCCATTCTTCCAGGGGCATTTCCCTGGGAAGCCTATCTTCCCGGGCGTATTGATCCTGGAAGCGATGGCTCAGGCTACCGGTATTCTGGCGTTTAAAAGCGTTGGGAAGCTGGAGCCAGGTGAGCTCTATTACTTCGCAGGTATCGACGAAGCGCGCTTCAAGCGCCCGGTCGTGCCTGGTGATCAGATGATCATGGAAGTGACTTTTGAAAAAACGCGTCGCGGCCTGACTCGCTTCAAAGGCGTAGCTCTGGTTGACGGCAAGGTTGTTTGCGAAGCTACCATGATGTGTGCGCGTAGCCGGGAGGCCTGATACGTGATTGATAAAACCGCCTTTATTCATCCAACCGCCATTGTGGAAGAGGGTGCCGTTATCGGTGCTAACGTCCACATTGGTCCATTCTGTATTGTTGGACCCCATGTCGAAATTGGTGAGGGTACCGTACTGAAATCTCATGTCGTGGTGAATGGTCATACGACTATTGGCCGCGACAACGTGATCTATCAGTTCGCCTCCATCGGTGAAGTTAACCAGGATCTGAAATATGCTGGCGAACCAACCCGTGTGGAAATTGGCGATCGTAACCGCATTCGCGAAAGCGTCACCATTCATCGTGGCACAGTACAGGGCGGTGAGTTGACGAAGGTGGGCAGCGATAACCTGTTTATGGTCAACGCGCATATCGCGCATGACTGTACCGTGGGTGACCGCTGCATTCTCGCCAACAACGCAACGCTGGCGGGACACGTATCAGTTGATGATTATGCAATCATTGGCGGCATGACCGCTGTCCATCAGTTCTGCATCATTGGTGCGCATGTGATGGTTGGCGGCTGCTCCGGCGTGGCGCAGGACGTTCCGCCATATGTGATTGCACAGGGTAACCATGCGACGCCGTTTGGCGTCAACATCGAAGGCCTTAAGCGTCGCGGTTTTAGCCGTGAAGCGATTATGGCTATCCGCAACGCTTACAAGCAGTTGTACCGTAACGGTAAAACGCTGGAAGAGGCTAAGCCGGAAATTGCCGAACTGGCGAAGCAGCATCCTGAGGTGAACGCGTTTGTGGAGTTCTTCGCACGCTCAACCCGTGGTCTGATTCGTTAATGGTCGATAGTCGTCCGCTTACGATCGCCCTCGTCGCCGGAGAAACCTCCGGCGATATTCTTGGTGCTGGTCTGATTCGAGCGCTCAAAGCGCGCGTTCCCAACGCGCGCTTTGTCGGCGTTGCTGGCCCATTGATGCAGGCTGAAGGCTGCGAAGCCTGGTACGAAATGGAAGAGCTGGCGGTGATGGGCATCGTCGAGGTACTGGGTCGCCTGCGCCGGTTGCTGCACATCCGCGCCGATCTGACGCGTCGTTTTACCGAACTTAAGCCCGATGTGTTCGTGGGTATTGATGCGCCTGACTTCAACATTACCCTTGAAGGTAATCTGAAAAAACAGGGGATCAAAACCATCCATTATGTCAGTCCGTCCGTCTGGGCGTGGCGACAGAAACGCGTTTTCAAAATAGGCAGATCGACGAATCTGGTATTGGCCTTCCTGCCTTTCGAAAAAGCGTTTTACGATAAATTCAACGTGCCGTGCCGCTTTATCGGCCATACCATGGCCGACGCCATGCCGCTGGATCCCGATAAAAATGGTGCACGTGACCTGCTGGGTATTTCACATGATGCCCACTGCCTGGCGCTGTTGCCAGGGAGCCGCGGCGCAGAAGTCGAAATGCTCAGCGCTGATTTTCTGAAAACCGCGCAAATCCTGCGTCAGACTTACCCTGACCTGGAAGTGGTCGTGCCGCTGGTGAATGCCAAACGCCGGGAGCAGTTCGAGCGTATTAAAGCGGAAGTCGCCCCCGATCTGCATGTCCATCTGTTAGATGGCAAAGGGCGTGAGGCGATGGTGGCCAGCGATGCCGCGTTGCTGGCATCGGGTACCGCTGCGCTGGAGTGCATGCTGGCAAAATGCCCGATGGTCGTGGGTTATCGTATGAAGCCGTTTACCTTCTGGCTGGCAAAACGGCTGGTGAAGACGGATTACGTCTCCCTGCCGAACCTGCTTGCCCGACGTGAGCTGGTGAAAGAGTTGCTGCAGGATGAGTGCCAGCCGCAGGCATTAGCCGCTGCGTTGCTGCCGCTGCTGGCTAACGGCAAAACCAGCCATGAAATGCATGACACATTCCGGGAACTGCATCAGCAAATCCGCTGTAATGCCGACGAGCAGGCAGCTGACGCGGTGCTGGAGTTAGCGAAATGATGGAATTTGTTTACCCTCACGCCCATCTGGTGGCGGGAGTGGATGAAGTAGGGCGTGGGCCGCTGGTGGGCGCAGTGGTGACTGCCGCAGTGATCCTCGATCCTGCTCGTCCGATTATCGGTCTGAATGACTCGAAGAAATTATCCGAGAAGCGCCGCCTGGCCTTATACGATGAAATTAAAGAGAAAGCGCTGGCCTGGAGTGTCGGGCGGGCGGAACCGCATGAGATCGACGAACTGAATATTCTGCATGCCACCATGCTGGCGATGCAGCGTGCCGTCGCAGGGCTGAGCGTGGTGCCGGAGTATGTGCTGATCGACGGTAATCGTTGCCCGGCGCTGCCCATGCCGTCGCTGGCGGTGGTAAAGGGCGACAGCCGGGTGGCGGAAATTAGTGCCGCCTCGATCGTGGCTAAAGTCACGCGCGATGCTGAAATGGCCGCGCTGGATCTCACATTTCCCCAGTATGGTTTTGCCCAGCATAAGGGGTATCCTACCGCTTTCCATCTGGAAAGACTGGCTGAACACGGCGCAACTGAGCACCACCGCCGCAGTTTTGGACCGGTAAAACGCGCACTGGGACTGATGTCCTGAATCAAGACGCCAATAAGTAACGCGGAATCTGAAGATGGCTGAACCACGTTTCGTACACCTGCGGGTGCACAGCGACTATTCCATGATTGATGGGCTGGCGAAGACCGGGCCGCTGGTGAAAAAGGCGGCCTCGCTTGGCATGCCTGCGCTGGCGATCACCGACTTCACTAACCTGTGCGGTCTGGTGAAGTTCTACGGAACGGCGCACGGTGCCGGAATGAAGCCGGTAATTGGGGCTGATTTTCATGTACAGAGCGAGCTTCTCGCCGATGAAATGACGCAAATTACCGTCCTGGCGCTGAACAATACCGGCTATCAGAACCTGACGCTGCTCATCTCCCGTGCCTATCAGCGCGGCTACGGCCCGCAGGGCCCGTGGATCGATCGCGCGTGGCTGGCGGAGCTGAATGAGGGGCTGCTGCTCATCTCCGGCGGGCGCATGGGCGACGTAGGCCGATGCCTGCTGCGCGGCAACACTGCCCTGGTGGAGCAGTGCGTCGATTTTTATAAAGAGTATTTCCCGGATCGCTTCTACCTGGAGCTGATCCGCACCGGTCGCCCTGATGAAGAGAGCTATCTGCATTCCGCGGTGGCGCTGGCGGAAGAGCAGGGCCTGCCGGTAGTTGCCACCAACGATGTGCGCTTCATCAACGCCGACGATTTTGACGCCCATGAAATTCGCGTCGCTATCCACGATGGTTTTACCCTCGACGATCCGAAACGCCCCCGCAACTATTCGCCGCAGCAATATATGCGCAGCGAAGAGGAGATGTGCGAGCTGTTTTCCGATATCCCGGAAGCGCTGGAGAACAGCGTAGAGATCGCCAAGCGCTGTAACGTCACCGTCCGTCTGGGTGAATACTTCCTGCCGCAGTTCCCGACCGGCGACATGACCACCGAAGACTTCCTGGTCATGAAATCAAAAGAAGGTCTGGAAGAGCGCCTTGAGTTTCTGTTCCCGGATCCGGCCGTTCGCGCCGAGAAGCGCCCGGAGTATGACGAGCGTCTGGACGTTGAACTCCAGGTTATTAACCAGATGGGGTTCCCCGGCTACTTCCTGATCGTTATGGAGTTTATCCAGTGGTCGAAAGACAACGGCGTACCGGTAGGGCCGGGCCGTGGTTCGGGTGCCGGATCGCTGGTGGCCTATGCGCTGAAAATTACCGATCTCGATCCGCTGGAATTTGACCTGCTGTTCGAACGCTTCCTCAACCCGGAACGTGTCTCCATGCCCGACTTCGACGTTGACTTCTGTATGGAGAAACGCGACCAGGTCATTGAACACGTGGCAGACATGTACGGTCGTGACGCGGTATCGCAGATCATTACCTTCGGTACCATGGCGGCAAAAGCAGTTATCCGCGACGTGGGCCGCGTACTGGGGCATCCGTACGGCTTTGTTGACCGCATCTCGAAGCTGGTGCCGCCTGACCCGGGCATGACCCTGGCGAAAGCGTTCGAAGCGGAGCCGCAGCTGCCGGAAATCTACGAGGCGGATGAAGAGGTCAAAGCGCTGATCGACATGGCGCGCAAGCTGGAAGGTGTCACCCGAAACGCCGGTAAACACGCCGGTGGGGTGGTCATTGCACCGACCAAAATTACCGACTTTGCGCCGCTCTACTGCGATGAATCGGGCCTGCATCCGGTCACCCAGTTTGACAAGAACGACGTGGAATACGCCGGGCTGGTGAAGTTTGACTTCCTCGGCTTGCGTACGCTCACCATCATCGACTGGGCGTTGAAGATGATCAACCCGCGCCGGGCCAAGCAGGGCCTGGAGCCGATTGATATCGCCGCGATCCCGCTCGATGACAAGAAAAGTTTCGACATGCTGCAACGCTCGGAGACCACGGCGGTCTTCCAGCTTGAATCCCGCGGCATGAAAGATTTGATCAAGCGTCTGCAGCCTGACTGCTTCGAAGATATGATCGCGCTGGTGGCGCTGTTCCGTCCGGGGCCGCTGCAGTCCGGGATGGTAGATAACTTTATCGACCGTAAGCATGGCCGCGAGGAACTCTCCTATCCGGATGTTCAGTGGCAGCATGAAAGCCTGAAGCCGGTGCTGGAGCCAACCTACGGCATCATCCTGTATCAGGAACAGGTCATGCAGATCGCCCAGGTGCTCTCCGGCTACACCCTCGGCGGCGCGGATATGCTGCGTCGAGCAATGGGTAAGAAAAAGCCGGAAGAGATGGCCAAGCAGCGCTCTATATTTGAAGATGGGGCGAAGAAAAACGGCATCGACGGCGAACTGGCGATGAAAATCTTCGATCTGGTGGAGAAATTTGCCGGATACGGATTTAACAAATCGCACTCTGCTGCCTACGCGCTGGTCTCCTATCAGACGCTGTGGCTGAAGGCGCACTACCCGGCCGAGTTTATGGCCGCGGTAATGACCGCCGATATGGACAACACCGAGAAGGTGGTCGGTCTGGTGGATGAGTGCTGGCGCATGGGGCTGAAAATCCTGCCGCCTGACATCAACTCCGGTCAGTACCACTTCCACGTCAATGACGACGGGGAGATTGTCTACGGCATCGGCGCGATTAAAGGGGTGGGTGAAGGGCCGATCGAAGCGATCATCGAAGCCCGTAACCAGGGCGGCTACTTCCGCGAGCTGTTTGACCTCTGTGCGCGTACCGATATTAAAAAGCTCAACCGCCGGGTGCTGGAAAAGCTGATTATGTCCGGGGCGTTCGATCGTCTCGGGCCGCATCGCGCGGCGCTGATGAACTCGCTGGGGGACGCCCTGAAGGCCGCCGACCAGCACTCAAAAGCCGAGGCCATTGGGCAGGCGGATATGTTCGGCGTGCTGGCAGAAGAGCCGGAGCAGATTGAACAATCCTATGCCAGCTGTCAGCCGTGGCCGGAACAGACCGTGCTGGATGGTGAGCGCGAGACGTTAGGCCTGTATCTGACCGGGCATCCGATCAATCAGTATATTAAAGAAATTGAGCGCTATGTCGGAGGCTACCGGCTGAAAGACATGCATCCGACAGAACGTGGTAAGATTACTACGGCTGCGGGGCTCGTCATTGCTGCGAGGGTTATGGTCACCAAACGCGGCAATCGTATCGGCATCTGTACGCTGGATGACCGTTCCGGGCGGCTGGAGGTGATGTTATTCACCGACGCGCTGGATAAATACCAGCAGCTGCTGGAAAAAGACCGCATACTTATCGTCAGCGGACAGGTCAGCTTTGATGACTTCAGCGGGGGACTTAAAATGACCGCCCGCGAAGTGATGGACATTGACGAAGCCCGGGAAAAATATGCTCGCGGGCTTGCTATCTCGCTGACGGACAGGCAAATTGATGACCAGCTTTTAAACCGACTCCGTCAGTCTCTGGAACCCCACCGCTCGGGGACCATTCCAGTACATCTCTACTATCAGAGGGCGGATGCGCGTGCACGGTTGCGCTTTGGTGCGTCGTGGCGTGTCTCTCCGAGCGATCGTTTACTGAACGATCTACGTGGCCTCATTGGTTCGGAGCAGGTGGAACTGGAGTTTGACTAATACAGGAATACTATGAGTCTGAATTTCCTTGATTTCGAACAGCCGATTGCAGAGCTGGAAGCGAAAATCGATTCTCTGACTGCCGTGGGCCGTCAGGATGAAAAACTGGATATTAACATCGACGAAGAAGTGCATCGTCTGCGTGAAAAAAGCGTAGAACTGACGCGTAAAATCTTTGCCGATCTCGGCGCATGGCAGGTTGCTCAACTGGCTCGCCATCCTCAGCGTCCGTACACCCTGGATTATGTCCGCCTGGCGTTTGATGAATTCGACGAACTGGCTGGTGACCGCGCATACGCTGACGATAAAGCTATCGTTGGTGGGATTGCGCGTCTCGACGGCCGTCCGGTGATGATTATTGGCCACCAGAAGGGGCGCGAAACCAAAGAAAAAATTCGCCGCAATTTCGGGATGCCAGCACCAGAAGGTTATCGTAAAGCCCTGCGTCTGATGGAGATGGCCGAGCGTTTTAACATGCCGATCATCACCTTCATCGACACCCCGGGAGCCTATCCTGGTGTCGGCGCGGAAGAGCGCGGTCAGTCTGAAGCGATTGCCCGTAACCTGCGTGAAATGTCACGTTTAAGCGTGCCGGTTATCTGCACCGTTATCGGTGAAGGTGGTTCCGGTGGCGCGCTGGCCATTGGTGTGGGCGATAAAGTGAATATGCTGCAGTACAGCACCTATTCCGTTATCTCCCCGGAAGGGTGTGCCTCCATTCTGTGGAAAAGCGCCGATAAAGCCCCGATGGCTGCGGAAGCGATGGGCATTATCGCTCCTCGCCTGAAAGAGCTGAAGCTGATCGATACCGTTATCCCGGAACCGCTGGGTGGCGCGCATCGTAAGCCAGAAGTGATGGCCGCCTCCCTGAAGGCGCAGCTGCTGGCTGATCTCGCAGACCTCGACGTGCTGAGCAAAGAAGATCTGCTGAACCGCCGTTACCAGCGTCTGATGAGCTACGGCTACGCATAAGCTACGCAATAATCTTAAAAGCCGCACCCTGTTGCGGCTTTTTTTATGTCCATGGTTTACCTCAACTATGCTTAGCTAATGTTTTTTAAGGAGGTAAACCGTGAACATCATTGCCATTATGGGGCCGCACGGCGTCTTTTATAAAGACGAACCCATCAAGGAGCTGGAGCAGGCGCTGGCATCGCGCGGGTTTCAACTAATCTGGCCGCAGAACAGCGCCGATCTACTGAAGTTTATTGAACATAACCCCCGTATCTGCGGCGTCATCTTCGACTGGGACGAGTACGATATGGAGTTGTGCGGCGACATCAACCAACTCAATGAATACCTGCCGCTCTACGCCTTTATCAATACCCACTCCACGATGGATATCAGCGCCCAGGATATGCGCATGGCGCTGTGGTTCTTCGAGTACTCGCTGGGGGTGGCCGAGGATATCGCTACCCGCATTCAGCAATATACCGGCGAGTACCTCGATACCATAACCCCGCCGTTTACCCGCGCCCTTTTCACCTACGTAAAAGAGGGGAAGTACACCTTCTGTACCCCCGGTCATATGGCGGGAACCGCGTATCAGAAAAGCCCGGTGGGCTGTCTGTTCTATGACTTCTTTGGCGGGAACACCCTGAAGGCGGATGTGTCGATCTCGGTGACGGAGCTGGGATCGCTGCTGGATCATACCGGCCCGCATCTCGAAGCTGAAGAGTATATCGCCCGTACATTCGGTGCCGAGCAGAGCTATATGGTGACCAACGGCACCTCGACGTCGAACAAGATCGTTGGCATGTACGCCGCGCCGGGCGGCAGCACTTTACTGATCGACCGCAACTGCCATAAATCTCTGGCGCACCTGCTGATGATGAGTGACGTAGTGCCGCTCTGGCTGTCGCCGACCCGCAACGCGCTGGGCATTCTGGGCGGGATCCCGCGCCGGGAATTTTCTCATGCGGCAATAGAGCGCAAAGTGGCAGCCGTGCCGGGCGCAAGCTGGCCGGTTCACGCGGTGATCACCAACTCCACCTACGACGGCCTGCTGTACAACACCAACTGGGTGAAACAGACCCTCGATGTGCCCTCCATCCATTTTGATTCTGCCTGGGTCCCCTATACCAATTTCCATCCGATCTATGCCGGAAAAAGCGGGATGAGCGGTGAACGCCTGCCGGGTAAAGTGTTCTTCGAAACCCAGTCCACGCACAAAATGCTGGCTGCGTTTTCTCAGGCTTCGCTGATTCACATTAAGGGCGAGTACGATGAAGATACCTTCAACGAAGCCTTTATGATGCACACCACCACCTCGCCCAGCTATCCGCTGGTGGCCTCCATTGAAACTGCGGCAGCGATGCTGCGTGGTAATCCCGGTAAGCGCCTGATCAACCGCTCCGTTGAGCGCGCCCTGCACTTCCGCAAAGAGGTTCAGCGCCTTAAAGATGAAGCCGACGGCTGGTTCTTCGATATCTGGCAGCCGGACGACATTGACGAAGCTGAATGCTGGCCGGTGGCGCCGGGCGAGAGCTGGCATGGTTTCCGCGATGCCGATGAGGATCATATGTTCCTCGATCCGGTCAAAGTCACCATTCTGACGCCAGGTATGGACGAGCAGGGAGTGATGAGTGAAGAGGGGATCCCGGCGGCGCTGGTAGCGAAATTCCTCGACGAGCGCGGCGTGGTGGTCGAAAAAACCGGGCCGTACAATCTGCTTTTCCTGTTCAGTATCGGTATCGACAAAACCCGGGCGATGGGTTTGCTGCGCGGATTGATGGAGTTTAAGCGCGCCTACGATCTGAATTTGCGGGTCAAGAACATGCTGCCGGATCTCTATGCCGAAGATCCCGACTTCTACCGCAACATGCGTATTCAGGATCTGGCTAAAGGCATTCACAAGCTCATTCGTCAGCACGACTTGCCGCGACTGATGCTGCAGGCGTTTGATGTCCTGCCAGAAATGAAGCTCACCCCGCATCACGCCTGGCAGCGTCAGGTGAAGGGGGAGGTAGAGACGGTCGATCTGGAGGATCTGGTTGGCCGGGTGTCGGCCAATATGATCCTCCCTTATCCTCCTGGTGTGCCGCTGCTTATGCCCGGTGAGATGATCACCGAGAAGAGCAGGGCGGTTCTCGATTTCCTGTTAATGCTCTGCTCGATTGGCCGCCACTATCCCGGCTTTGAAACCGACATCCACGGTGCCAAACGGGATGAAAACGGCATCTACCGGGTACGGGTCTTAAAAGCGTCATGACCCCTTGCACGGCAAGGGGGTTCGGATATAACGTTCAGGCACACCAATAAGGAGAGGCTATGCTGGGTTTAAAGCAGGTTCATCACATTGCAATCATTGCCACCGACTATGCCGCCAGTAAGGCGTTTTACTGCGATACGCTGGGATTTACCCTGCAAAGTGAGTTTTACCGCGAAGAGCGTGATTCCTGGAAAGGCGACCTGGCGCTGAATGGTCAGTATGTCATTGAGCTCTTTTCGTTCCCCTTCCCGCCGGCGCGTCCGTCCCGGCCCGAAGCCTGCGGTTTACGTCATCTGGCGTTCAGTGTGGATGACATTGACCAGGCGGTAGAGCATCTTGAATCCCACGGTGTTAAGTGCGAAGCCATCCGTATCGATCCCTTCACCGGAAAGCGCTTCACCTTTTTCAACGATCCTGATGGCCTGCCGCTGGAGCTCTACCAGCAGTAACGCTTGCCTCGCCAGGGAATGCCCGGTAACGTGCCGGGCACCTTTCTGGATAAATGACGACGATGACCACAGCCGACCTTCAGCAAGCTCTTCACCCGTACCGCCGACTGCTGGTGGGCTTTAGTGGTGGCCTGGATTCCACGGTATTGCTGCATCAGCTAATGCTGTGGCGGGAACAGGAGCCGGACCTTGAGCTGCGCGCTATCCATATTCACCATGGCCTGAGCCCCCACGCCGACAGCTGGGTCGCCCATTGCCAGCACCTGTGCCAGCAGTGGAATATCCCGCTGATCGTGGCGCGGGTAACGCTGGCGGAGGAGGGGCTGGGGCTGGAGGCGCAGGCGCGTAAAGCGCGTTATGCCGCCTTTCGTGAGGCCCTGTTACCGGATGAAGCGCTGGTCACGGCGCAACATCTGGACGATCAGTGTGAAACTTTTCTGCTGGCGCTAAAGCGCGGCAGTGGCCCGGCGGGGCTGTCGGCCATGCCCGCGCGGGCGCGTTTTGCCGGTACCGAACAAATTCGTCCCCTCATTGGTGAAACGCGAGACTCGCTGCTGGCCTGGGCGCAGCGTTGGGATCTGCGCTGGATTGAGGATGAAAGCAACCAGGACGACAGCTATGACCGCAATTTTTTGCGTCTGCGCGTCCTGCCGCTGCTGGCAGAGCGTTGGCCGCATTTTGCTCAGGCCACCTCCCGCAGCGCCACGCTGTGCGCGGAGCAGGAGCACCTGCTGGATGAACTGCTGGCAGACGAGCTTTCAACATTAGTCTCCCCAGACGGGGCGCTGGCTATCGCGCCGCTACAGGCGATGAGTGCGGTACGCCGGGCCGCGTTGCTGCGCCGATGGCTGGCGCTGCACGGGGCGTTAATGCCGTCACGCGACATGCTTAATCGCATCTGGGATGAGGTGGTGCTGGCCCGGGAAGACGCGGCACCGCGGCTGCGTTCCGGCGAAGGTGAAATTCGTCGCTTTCGCGGTCAGCTATGGTGGGTGAAAGTCCACGCCTCGCTGGCCGATCGGGTTATCGACTGGCCGTTGCTGGAGCGGCCCCTCTCTCTGCCGGAAGGGCTGGGTACGCTTCATCTCAAGACGGGGGGCGCTCTTCGACTGCCGCGGGCAGATGAGCCCGTGACGGTGCGCTTTCGCGCCAGCGGTACGCTGCACATTGTCGGGCGAAACGGCGGACGCAAGATCAAAAAAATCTGGCAGGAACTTAACGTTGCCCCCTGGCGTCGGGACAGCACGCCGCTTCTATTCTACGGAGAAACGTTGGTGGCAGCGGCGGGGGTGTTTGTAACGCATGAAGGGGCGGCTGAAGCGGAGCGGGGCGTAGAGCTGGAGTGGAAAACGTAACGGGCAGCAGGCTGCCCGTTACACGGGATCAGGACTCGCTCACCACAACGGTGCCGATTTCGGGATGACTGAAGCTGGCTATTTTATCGAGACGCAGTTCGCGCGTTGCGCCGCCTTCTTCCACAACCAGATACTCCACGTTCTTACGGGAAACCAGATCGTTCGCCCTGGCCTTCAGCACTTCGCCATCTTTTAACGCCAGCGTAAGAAGCAGGTGATGCTGGCAGGCGAGTTCGAGATTGTCGTAATCATCGCAGTTAATAGGTTGATAGGTATCATTCATTGACATAATCGCTCACCAGTAAATTCGCAGCAGCATATGCTGCTTTTTCTCTGACCGATTCTGAAAGCGTGTCATCCGACGCCATTTCATTCAGAACTTTCAATACACAGCCCAACGCATCGGGGATATACCCCAGATCGCCGCTGGCAATCTCCGCATACCGTTTGCGAATTAGCTCACAATAATTATCCACATCCCCTCCTGCCAGCGCACTGACTTTACTGTGAGATACCATTAAGCCTACGAAGATAAACTCGGTTTAGCAAGGTGACTATACCATACTCATTTAAGCAATATCAGCAGGTTGATGTCGCAGACATTCTCAAGCCTGTAACAGCCTTTTGGCGGAGATTTCGCTACAATGCGCACCTGATTCGAAAGGAGTTCTCTCATGGCGCTTAAAGCGACAATTTACAAAGCCGCGGTCAATGTGGCGGATTTAGACCGCAATCAGTTTCTGGATGCGACCTTGACGCTAGCGCGTCATCCCTCCGAAACGCAAGAGCGCATGATGCTGCGCCTGCTGGCGTGGATTAAGTACGCCAATGAGCGCCTGCAATTTACCCGCGGGTTAAGCGCGGAAGACGAGCCGGAAGCCTGGCTGCTCAACGATCATCTGGGTATCGATCTCTGGATTGAGCTGGGCCTGCCGGATGAGCGTCGCATCAAGAAAGCCTGCACGCAATCTGCTGAAGTGGCGCTCTTTACCTACAACAGCCGCGCAGCGGAGATCTGGTGGCAGCAGAACAAGAATAAGTGCGCCCAGTTTGCCAACCTGTCTGTCTGGTATCTGGATGATGATCAACTGGCTAAGCTGAGCGCATTTGCCGGTCGAACCATGATTCTGCAGGCAACCATTCAGGATGGCGCCATCTGGCTGTCGGATGCTGAGAATAATCTGGAAATTCATCCGGAAGCCTGGCAGTCCCGTTCATGATCGTAGTCTCCCGAACCGTCGCCCTGCCCGATCATGAAGTGGAGATCACCGCGATCCGCGCCCAGGGAGCAGGGGGCCAGCATGTGAACAAAACCTCAACGGCTATTCATCTGCGCTTTGACATTCGGGCATCCAGCCTGCCAGAGTATTATAAAGAGCGCCTGCTCGCCGCCAGCCATCATCTGATCACCTCTGACGGCATGATTATTATCAAGGCGCAGGAGTACCGCAGCCAGGAGATGAACCGGGAAGCCGCGCTTGCCCGGCTGGTGGCGGTAATACAAGAGTTAACGGCAGTGCAAAAAAGCCGGCGGGCAACCCGCCCGACACGCGCATCGAAAGAGCGCCGTCTGGCTTCTAAATCACAAAAATCGACCGTCAAAGCACTGCGTGGCAAAGTTCGAGGCCCCCAGGATTAACGGGGAGCAGGCGGGTTGAGAAAAGGAATCTGATGTGAAAACAGCAATATTTTCAGTGGTGGCTGCAGGCGCGCTGGCCATCCTGATGGGATGTCATAACCGGGCAGAGGTGCAGGCGCTGGAGCCAGCCCATGAAGAGGCGCTAAAACCGATGCAGCAGAGCTGGCGGGGCGTTTTACCCTGCGCCGACTGCGAAGGTATCGAAACCTCACTGTTTCTGGAAAAAGATGGCACCTGGGTAATGAACCAACATTATCAGGGGGCAAAGGCGCCTTCCTCTTTCGCCAGCTATGGCAGCTGGGCGCGAACAGCGGATAAGCTGGTGCTGACGGACACGCAGGGCGAAAAGCACTATTTCCGGGCGAAAGGCGAAGGGCTGGAGATGCTCGATCGGGAAGGAAATCCGATCGAGTCGCAGTTTAACTACACCCTGGCGCCCGTTAACGCTGCCCTGCCATCAACACCAATGGCGATGCGCGGCATGTATTTCTATATGGCTGATGCGGCGAGCTTCACCGACTGTGCCACCGGCAAAAAGGTGAGCGTAGCGAATAACGCGCAGCTGGAGCGGGATTACGCGGCGGCGCGCGGAAATGATACTAAACCGGTGCTGCTCACCGTGAACGGGCATTTTACTCTTGAGGCCAACCCGGACAGTGGTCAAAGCGTTAAAACGCTGATAGTCGATAAAGATGCAGCCTTCCAGGCTGGCAAAGATTGTCAGTCTCGTTGAGAAGCTGGGCCGGAGGGGGTTGCCGGCCCAATTATCAGGGCCTGAGTCCTACAAAGCGACGCGTTTTGATGTAAATTCCGGGTTTGAGATGGCCAATGTACCGTAGCTCTGTTTCAGGTTTATAGGTGGAGATATCGCCTTCACGCATATGCATCAAATCGGCAGGGCTTATCCAGCCTGATTCTGCCATCGTCAGCGGGTGACCCGCTTTCAGGAAGGCATCGCTAACAAATTCCGAACAAAACCACGCCTTTTTTTCATCTTCGCTTGTTCTGCTTAATTGTGCAGTGGCAAAGCCGCTAACGCACTGCTGGCGAAAAGTTTCTGAGAAGGGATTCAGCGAACATAACTGTTTTGTCACCATGAAGGGAACAAACTCAATAATTCCCCGATAGTTATAGCGGCTATGTTGCGCCTGTTCGGCAAATACTTTAATGGTTGCCGCTTGCTCGGGTGTCAGGTTGGGCACCCTTAAAGCGAATAATTTGTCGCTGTGCTGCATGGCATCTTCCAGGCTTATAATTTGCACCCCTTTGCCTGTCGCTTCTGCCACATCATGATTGCCGAGATAAACTGCAACGTGACTGACGGAAGAGGTACTGAGCAGGCGAATGCCAAGGGACGTAATCCCGATGCTGGATGAGAAGAGAAGATCGCCAGCTTTAAGCTCTTTTTCGGTGATTTCGAGCAGCTTTTTTTCTGAAAGAGAACTCTGGCGCTGCAGTTTGATTGCCCATTTTTTCGACTGAGCCTCTACTGCATTTGCTGCGCTTTCCTGTCTGCTGACATCAAGCGTACAGCCGGAAAATAAAAAGAGAGAGGGAACGAGCAGGCGATGCAACGCCCTGTGCATTTTCATATCTTTTACAATCCTTGTAAAAAAAGAGGCCCTGAAAATCAGGGCCTCTTACGACATCAACCTTTGATGTTTTTGATTAAATACTCAAGCACGTCACCGGTTTTAATCATCTGCTTCTCACCGTTACGACGATACTTATACTCGATTTCGTCATTATCGAGGTTACGATCGCCGATCACGATGGTGTGCGGAATGCCGATCAGTTCCATATCCGCAAACATCACGCCTGGGCGCTCTTTACGATCGTCCATCAGCACTTCGATACCCTGCGCACGCAGCTCGCTGTAGAGTTTTTCCGCCAGCTCCTGCACACGGAAGGACTTATGCATGTTCATCGGCAGGATCGCCACCTGGAACGGAGCGATGTTGTCCGGCCAGACGATGCCACGCTCGTCGTAGTTCTGCTCGATAGCGGCAGCAACCACACGGGTTACACCAATACCGTAGCAGCCCATGGTCAGGACCTGGTTGCGGCCATCTTCACCCTGAACGGCGGCGTTCAGCGCGCGGGAGTATTTATCACCCAGCTGGAAGATATGACCGACTTCGATACCGCGTTTGATCATCAGGGTGCCGTTGCCGTCCGGGCTTGGATCGCCTGCCACCACGTTACGAATATCCGCCACTTCTGGCGTCGCGACGTCGCGATCCCAGTTAATGCCGAAATAGTGTTTGCCGTCGATGTTCGCGCCAGCGGAGAAGTCGCTCATCGCGGCGACCGTGCGGTCAACCACAACAGGAACAGGCATATTCACCGGACCCAGAGAACCAGGACCCGCGTTGACGACGGCGCGGATTTCCGCTTCCGTTGCGAAGGTTAACGGGCTTGCAACCTGTGGCAGCTTCTCGGCTTTCACTTCGTTCAACTCGTGATCGCCACGGACCAGCAGAGCAACCAGCGGGTAGGCGCTGCCTTCGGTGGATTTCACCAGCAGGGTTTTGACCGTTTTTTCGATCGGCAGATTGAACTGCTCAACCAGCTCGGCGATGGTTTTCGCGTTTGGTGTATCAACCAGCTTCATCTCTTCGTTTGCCGCAGCTCGCGGCGCTTTTGGCGCCAGGGCTTCTGCAAACTCAATGTTCGCGGCGTAATCAGAGGAGTCAGAGAAGATCACATCGTCTTCACCGCTCTGTGCCAGCACCTGGAACTCATGGGATGCGCTACCGCCGATAGAACCGGTATCAGCCTGAACGGCGCGGAAATCCAGACCCATGCGGGAGAAGATTTTGCTGTACGCTTCGTACATCTTGTCATAGGTCTCCTGCAGCGATTCCTGAGAAGTGTGGAAAGAGTAAGCATCTTTCATCAGGAATTCGCGAGAGCGCATGACGCCAAAACGTGGACGCACTTCATCACGGAATTTGGTCTGGATCTGGAAGAAGTTCAGCGGCAACTGCTTGTATGAGCTCAGCTCGTTGCGGATCAGATCGGTAATGACCTCTTCATGCGTTGGGCCGAGAACGAATGGACGATCGCCACGATCGGCAATACGCAGCAGTTCCGGACCATACTGCTCCCAGCGACCACTCTCCTGCCACAGTTCAGAGGGCTGAACTACCGGCATTAACACCTCGATAGCACCGGCGTTATTCATCTCTTCACGCACGATGTTTTCGACTTTTTTCAGGACGCGCACGCCGGTCGGCAACCAGGTGTATAACCCGGAGGCCAGCTTGCGGATCATCCCGGCGCGCAGCATCAGCTGGTGGCTGATCACCTCGGCGTCGGCAGGTGTCTCCTTCAGAGTGGAGAGCAGATATTGGCTAGTACGCATGTTGTTACGGTTCCATTTCGAAGAGTGGAACAGGCTGACCGGCAGCCTGACACAAAAAAAGTGGTTTAGTTTACCAGTGTGGCAAAGATGCCAAAAGAGAAGAGGATAAAATTACTGCGGCTCGAGGGCAAACACTTCAAAGCCCGCCGCGGTAACGCGCCAGCGAACGTTAAAATCCAGCAACAGGACGGCGTAGGTTTTCCCGGCCTCTTCCTCTTTACGGTAGGCCGGACGGGGATCCTGGGCCAGCACGTCGATGATAAATTCCCGCAGTCGAGGATAGCGCTTCTCCAGCTGGATCAACTGGGGGGTGAGCGCATCGGTAAACCAGACTGGCGTATCTGCCTGGGGGGCCTGCTGAGCGTAGCTGGCACGCGCATCCGGCAAGGCTTCTGCAAAGGGCAGGTAAGGTTTTATATCTACTATGGGCGTACCGTCCACCAGATCCAGGCTGCCAAGCTCCAGAATCACCTGATCCTTCTGGCAGCGAATGCCTTTCAGTTCGATGAGCGACATACCGACAGGGTTTGGACGAAAGGTCGAGCGCGTGGCAAACACTCCCATTCGGGCGTTACCGCCGAGACGAGGTGGGCGCACGGTAGGGCGCCAGCCGCCAGCCATGGTCTGATGAAAGATAAACAGCACCCACAGGTGGCTGAACGCTTCCAGTCCGCGCACGGCATCGGCCTGATTATAGGGCGCGAGCAAGTGAAGTTCGCCGCTACAGCTTTTCACCAGACCAGGCTGGCGTGGCACGGCAAACTTCTCTTTATAGGGTGAGCGAATAACGCCTATCTGCTCGAACTGGAATGCACTCATTTCGCCGAGACGTTAAGGGCAGAACCTACGCAAACGGCCTGACGATAGCAGCCAGGTGTGCCGCTGGTAACTTCGCAGCTGTGCAGCAGAACCGCATTGGCCTTCATTTTAGAGGCATTGATCTGCATGCGTTTACGCGCAGTAGGGATATTTGGAGGAGAATCCTGGTTGGTGGCCTGGCAAGATTCGCCCGAGACTTCACCCAGATCGCGGAACGGTTTACCCACTAAATCTTCAGCCTTGGTATAGATTCTGACCGGCGCAGGACGTGGTGCTTTTGGCTTTTCAGGCTCCACTTTCGGCGGGGTTGCTGTGCTTTTAACAGGTTCAACAGGAGATCTGCTTAGCATAGAACAACCGCTCAGCATCAGTGCTAAAAGACAGATCGGTAAAGCACGCATATTGTTTCCTCAATGAATAATCAAATCGTCAGATATTGAATCAGTTGCCTGCATAAATGACAAGACGGGCTTACGCCCGTCCTGAATGATATTACACAAAGGTAAGATTACCAGCCTTTAACTGCACCACCGTTAAAGACTTTGTTTGCTTCCTGGTAAACTTCATCAGACTGGTAAGCCTGGACGAACTTCTTCACGTTTTCCGCATCTTTGTTATCTTCGCGGGTAACGATCAGGTTAACGTACGGAGAGTCTTTATCTTCCACGAAGATACCGTCTTTCGCTGGCGTCAGGTTAATCTGGCTGGCGTAAGTGGTGTTGATAACCGCCAGGGCGATCTGCGCATCATCCAGAGAACGTGGCAGCTGTGGCGCTTCCAGCTCAACAATTTTCAGGTTTTTTGGATTCTCGGTCACGTCCAGAACGGTCGGCAGCAGGCCAACACCATCTTTCAGTTTAATCAGACCCACTTTCTGCAGCAGCAGCAGGGAACGGCCAAGGTTGGTTGGATCGTTAGGTACTGCTACCTGAGAACCGTCCTGCAGTTCTTCTAATGATTTGATTTTTTTGGAGTAGCCCGCGATTGGGTAAACGAAAGTATTGCCCACCGCAACCAGCTTGTAGCCACGATCTTTGATCTGCTGATCCAGGTACGGTTTGTGCTGGAAGGCGTTAGCATCGATATCGCCTTTGCTCAGCGCTTCGTTAGGCAGTACATAATCGTTAAACGTCACCAGCTCCACGTCCAGGCCATACTTCTCTTTCGCCACTTTCGCTGCCGTCTCTGCAACCTGCTGCTCCGCACCGACGATAACACCCACTTTGATGTGGTTTGGATCTTTTTCGTCCTGGCCACAACCTACCAGTGCCAGAGAGCCGATCAGCGCGCCTACCGCAGCAAAGGTCTTAAATTTAAACGCCATGTTTTTATCCTTAACTCGTCGAGTTTGTGTTGTGTAACGTTATTTGTGCGTAACAGCCCGGACGATGCGATCGCCAGAGAATTGAATGAGATAAACCAGTACAACCAGCAGAACCAGCACGGTATTCATAACGGTAGCATTGTAGCCAATGTAACCATACTGATAGCCGATCTGTCCCAGACCGCCGGCGCCTACCGCACCACCCATCGCTGAGTAACCCACCAGAGTAATGAGCGTGATGGTGGCCGCGTTGACCAGACCTGGTAATGCTTCTGGCAGTAAGACCTTGCGAACGATCTGCATCGGCGTCGCACCCATGGCGCGGGACGCTTCAATCAGGCCCGATGGGATCTCTAACAGCGCGTTCTCAACCATACGGGCGATAAACGGTGCCGCGCCCACGGTCAGGGGGACGATGGCAGCCTGCAGGCCAATGGACGTGCCCACAATAACGCGAGTGAAGGGGATCATCCATACCAACAGAATGATGAAGGGAATGGAACGGAAGATGTTCACCAGCGCGGAGAGCGTGCGGTAAAGTTTTGCGTTCTCAATTATCTGGCCCGGACGGGTAACGTACAGCAGCACGCCCACCGGCAGACCAATGACAAAACCGAAGAAGCCCGATACGAAGGTCATCGCCAGCGTTTCCCATACGCCGCGTGCCAGCAACCACATCATTGCCTCAGACATAACCCAGTACCTCAACTTTTACATGATGCTCTTGCAGCCAGGCGATCGCCGCCTGCGTATCTTCTTGCGTACCGTGCATTTCAGTCAGCATGATGCCGAACTTCACGCCACCGGCGTAATCCATCTGCGCGCTAATAATGTTGTTGTTCACATTGAAGCGGCGGGCAGTTTCTGACAGCAGCGGGGCATCCACTGACTTGCCGGTAAACTCCATCCGCAGCATTGGAACGCTGTTTGCTTCTGGTTGTGCCTTTAAACGTGCCAGATAGTCTTCCGGAATATCCAGATGCAGCGTGGCCTGAATAAACTGCTGCGCCAGTGGGGTTTTCGGATGCGAGAACACTTCGCTGACGGTGTCTTGTTCAATCAGTTCACCCTGGCTTATCACCGCCACACAGTCGCAGATGCGCTTAACCACATCCATCTCGTGCGTAATAAGGAGGATGGTCAGCCCCAGGCGACGGTTAATGTCCTTTAAGAGCTCCAGAATCGAGCGGGTCGTTGCCGGATCCAGGGCGCTGGTGGCTTCGTCACAGAGCAATACTTTAGGATTACTGGCCAGCGCACGCGCAATCGCCACGCGCTGTTTTTGTCCGCCGGACAAGTTGGCCGGGAAGGTGTCGTGCTTCTCGCTCAGACCGACCAGATCCAGCAGTTCGGTGACGCGACGTTTGATTTCGTCTTTGGGCGTGTTATCCAGCTCCAGCGGCAGGGCAACGTTGCCAAACACGGTGCGCGAAGAGAGCAGGTTAAAGTGCTGGAAGATCATGCCAATCTGGCGGCGGGCTTTAGTCAGTTCTGCTTCTGAAAGCGTAGTCAGTTCCGTACCATCAACCTGAACGTGGCCTTCAGTCGGGCGTTCAAGCAGGTTAACGCAACGAATGAGCGTACTTTTACCTGCACCTGAGGCGCCAATGACGCCATAAATCTGTCCAGCCGGAACATGCAGGCTAACGTTGTTCAACGCCTGAATGGTACGGTTCCCTTGCTGGAACACTTTGGTGATATTCGAAAGTTTAATCATTAGATTATTTTTATCGTATGTAAGTTAGCCGTGGCATTTTCTGCTGCCTGATACGGGCGATGACCGTCAACAAAACGGATGTTAAGGCATCCAGACGTCTAAATCAATCCAACTCTGCGCGATGAGCACTTTCTTGCGCAGTGAAACATGAGATACTACGCAGACATCCCTATTCAGGAGCAAACCGGTGGCAAAATCAGTACCCGCAATTTTTCTCGATCGTGACGGCACAATTAATGTCGATCATGGTTATGTGCATGAGATAGACGAATTTGAATTCATCGATGGCGTTATTGAAGCCATGCGTGAATTAAAAGAGATGGGATTTGCGCTGGTGGTCGTCACCAACCAGTCAGGTATCGCGCGCGGTAAATTCACCGAAGCACAGTTTGAGACCTTAACGGAATGGATGGACTGGTCACTGGCGGATCGCGGCGTTGATCTGGACGGTATCTATTATTGTCCGCATCACCCACAGGGGACCGTAGACGAGTATCGCCAGACCTGTGATTGCCGAAAACCACACCCGGGTATGCTCACTTCCGCACAAGAGTTCCTTCATATAGATATGAGCGCTTCATATATGGTGGGCGATAAACTGGAAGATATGCAGGCAGCTGCCGCGGCAGGCGTGGGTCATAAAATTCTGGTGCGTACTGGCAAGCCTGTCACGCCTGAAGCGGAAAATGCAGCGGATTGCGTGATTAACAGCCTGGCAGTGCTGCCGGAAACCATCAAAAAGCAGCAAAAATAGGCGTTGTGGCGAAAAGGTGAGCGGTTGAAATAAAATTGTCTTTTTCCGCTTGTCAGCGCCGAAGAACTCCCTATAATGCGCCT